>JAEMRT010000106.1:0-11120 GCA_016463225.1 Sphingopyxis sp.
CCTGAAAGACTAAAGTGTTGCGATGACCAGTTGAACCCACCAACGCAAAGCCGCCTTCAATCCCGCCTACAAATTCACCGTCACCAACATCCACAACGTCCACCCGGCCAGCACCAGCAACGTGACCCACGTCGCCATCACGCCGATCTGGCGCGGGACGGGCGGCTTGCCGGGTTCGACCGGCGCATGCAGCCCGGCGATATGCGCGACGCGGCCGATCAGGAACAGCGCCCCGATCACCATCAGCGCCAGATGATTGGCGCGCGCGGTTTCGAGCAGGCCGAGCAGGATGACGACGATCGGCGCATGTTCGGCCAGATTGCCGTGGCTGCGGCTCGCGGCGATCAGCTTCGCATCGCCATGATCGCCGAACGCGGCTTTCAGCCGCAGGCGCTGGCGCACCGTCAGCATCGCGGTGAACAGCAGCAACAGCGCGCAAACGGCGCCGACAAAGGCGGTTACCGGCAAGGTCATGATCTATCTCCCCCCATGGTCCTGCGCCGCAGCCTAGCCGACCCGGCGCCGTTTGCCACCGGCAATCGCCGCTATGGGCTGGGCGTCTTGCCCAGTTTCGCGTCAAGGAATTGCAGGACGCGCGCCGACACCGGCATGCGGCTGACCTTGTCGCCCAGACTGACTGCGCCCATCGGGTAGAAATGCCCGAACCCCGGCACCCACGCGATCTCGGCGGCGACGCCCTTGCCGCCCAGCGCCGCGGCGGTGTGCCGGGTGCCGTTGATCACCCCGGCAAAGTCATTCTGCCCCAGGATCAACAGCGCCGGCGCCATGCCGCTCTGCGTCGTTTCGTACAGATTATAGCCGCTGATCCCGCCCGACAGCGATACCACCGCCTTGACCGGCACCCCGATGCCATAAGCCGTGTTGAGCGCGGTAATCGACCCCGCCGAAAAGCCGCCGAGCGCCAGACGCTCGCCATCAATGCCGAATTCCGCGGCGCGGGCGCGCACAAAACTGGCCGCCATCGCCATATCGTCGGCCGCGGCGAAGGTGGTGTGCCAATAATGGGTCAGCGTGGTGTCGTCGAACGGCGCCAGCCCCATCAACCGGCGCACCTCCTCGATCCGTTCGATATTTTGCGGCGCCATGTTCACCGCCTTCGGCACGATACGCTTGTCGTCGAGCGGACGGACCAGCCCCGGCACTTCGTGGATCAGGCGGTAATCGATCGAAAAACAGGCATAACCCGCGGCGGCGAAGGTGCGGCAATAATCGGCCATCGAACTGTCCTGCGCGCCGTCGCCGGTAAATTGCATATCGCGCTTGTCGCCGCGGTGGAACGCACCGCCGAACGCCATGACGATCGCGGGGCGATCGGTCAGCGGCTTGCCGTCCGCCACCGGGCGATAGGCATCGAGCACCAGATCGCGCGCCCTGGCGCCGTCCGCCGACACCCCGATGGGGGCGCGACCGTAAACGACATCGCGCGTGACCATGACGTCATAGTCACGTTTCGCCGGCTCCTGCGCCGCCACGGTCGGCGCCACCAGCGCGATACCGATCGCCGCTGCGATCGTCATTGCCCGAAACCTCATCGCCCATCTCCCCTGATTGTCTTTTGCGCCAAGCCTATGCCATTCGGGCCGGGCTCGACAAGTCGGGGCTAGCTAACCGCTCGCGCGGACCCGCGCTGCATCGCAAATGAGCTAGCCCGCCGCGGCGATCAGAACAGGCGCGATCCGTTCGGGACCGGGGTGTCGGGCGCAAACAGGATCACCGCGCCGGCCTCGTCGGCGAAACCAAGCGTCAGCACTTCGGACAGATATTTGCCGATCTGGCGCGAAGGAAAGTTCACTACCGCCGCAACCTGCCGCCCGACCAGCTCATCCAGCGTATAGCGATCGACGATCTGGGCGCTGCTCTTCCTGATCCCGATCGCGGGGCCGAGGTCGATCTTCAGCTTGAACGCGGGCTTGCGCGCTTCGGGGAAAGGCTCGGCGTCAACGATGGTGCCGAGGCGGATGTCGACGCGGAGGAAATCGTCGAAGGTGATGGGGTCGGCTGCGGGGGCGTGATGATCGTGATTGACGTGCATTTCCACAACTCCGTTCGCCCTGAGCTTGTCGAAGGGTCGTACTTTCCTTCAACGCCGATAGAAGAAAGAGCGGTGCTTCGACAAGCTCAGCACGAACGGAGTTGGAGGATTATTCCATCTCCAAAATCACTGCATCGACCGCCAGACTGTCGCCCTGTGCCGCGTTGACGCTCTTCACCGTCCCCGATTTTTCGGCGCGGAGGATATTCTCCATCTTCATCGCCTCGACCGTCGCGAGCGGCTGGCCCGCCTCGACCTTGTCACCCGCGCCGACATGCAGCGCGACGAGCAGGCCGGGCATCGGGCAGATCAGGAAGCGCGACAGGTCGGGCGGGATCTTTTCGATCATATGCCGGGTCAGCGGCGCCACATGCCACGGCAGCACGCGCACGTCGTGGATGCGCCCGCGCGTCGTCATCCGCCAGCCGGTGCGGGTTTTGGCGACCTTGACCGCCAGTTCGGTCTCGTCGATCTCGGCAATCACCAGCCGGTCGCCCGGCGTATATTCGAGCGCGATGTCGATCCTGTCGTCGTCGACCTTGATATGCTTCTGCCCCAGCTTGACCTTATGTTCGACCCCGCCAACGGTCACCTGCCATTTGGCGGGCGGATCGAGCCGGTCGCCGAGCTGGCCGTCGGTGCGGCGCGCGCGGTCGGCCTCGGCAGACGCCATGAAGCCGGCGATCGCCGCGAGCGCACGGATGATGTGATCCTCGGTCGCGGCGCCGTGGAAACCGTCAGGATATTCCTCGGCGATAAAGCCGGTCGTGAGTTCGCCCGAGCGGAAGCGCGGGTGCTGCATGATCGCCGACACGAAATCGATATTATGCCCCAGCCCCTCGATCTCGAACCGGTCGAGCGCCGCGATCTGCAAATCGGCGGCTTCGTCGCGCGTTTCGCCCCACGTCACCAGCTTGGCGATCATGGGGTCGTAAAAGATCGACACCTCGCCGCCCTCCTCGACCCCCGCATCGACGCGCACCCCGTCCTCGCCGCGCTCGTTGCCCGCCCACGCCGGAACCGGAGTGCGATAGCGCACGAGCCGTCCGGTCGAGGGCAGGAAGCCGCGATAGGGATCTTCGGCATAGACGCGATTCTCGATCGCCCAGCCGTCGATCTTGATGTCGTCCTGCGTCATGCTCAGCTTTTCGCCGGCGGCGACGCGGATCATCTGCTCGACCAGATCGATGCCGGTGATCGCCTCGGTCACCGGATGCTCGACCTGCAGCCGCGTGTTCATTTCGAGGAAGTAAAAGCTTTCGCCCGTCGGGTCGGCGCCCGACACGATCAGTTCAACCGTGCCCGCGCTGTAATAACCGACCGCCTTCGACAGCGCGACGCACTGCTCGCCCATCGCCTTGCGCATCGCGGGGGTGACGAAGGGCGACGGCGCCTCTTCTACCACCTTCTGGTGGCGGCGCTGAATCGAGCACTCCCGCTCGTTCAGATACAGCACATTGCCGTGCTGATCGCCGAGTATCTGGATCTCGATATGGCGCGGATTGAGGATGAATTTCTCGATGAACACGCGGTCGTCGCCGAAGCTGTTGAGCCCCTCGCGCTTGGTCGCCTCGAACCCCTCGCGCACGTCCTTTTCGTCATAGGCGAGGCGCATGCCCTTGCCGCCGCCGCCCGCCGACGCCTTCATCATCACCGGATAGCCGATCTCATTCGAGATCCGCACCGCATGTTCGGTATCGTCGATCTCACCGACGAAGCCGGGGACGACATTGACCCCCGCCTCTTTCGCCAGTTTCTTCGACTCGATCTTGTCGCCCATCGCGGCGATTGCGTTCACCGGTGGGCCGATGAAGGCGATATTTTCCTTGGCGAGCGCCTCGGCAAAGCTGGTGCGCTCCGAAAGGAAGCCATAGCCCGGATGCACCGCCTCGGCGCCGGTCGCCTTGCACGCGGCGATGATCTTGTCGGCGATCAGATAGGATTCGGACGCGGGCGACGGCCCGATATGCACCGCCTCGTCGGCCATCTGCACGAACGGCGCGCGCGCGTCAGCGTCCGAATAGACGGCGACCGTGGCGATGCCCATGCGGCGCGCGGTCTTGATGACACGGCAGGCGATTTCACCGCGATTGGCGATCAGGATTTTCTTGAACATCAATATTCCTCGACAAGTGCCTGGAGTTCGGCGGTCCGCGCCTTGGTCAGTCGCGCCATGCAGCCGCTGTGCAGCATCGGCGCCATGCTGCCGCCGCGCGCCGCAAAGCTTTCGTTCAGGCAATGCTGGTCGCGATACGTCAGCCACGCGCGCTGCGCGGCGAGCAAGGCGTCATAATGGGTGGGCTGGGCGTCGTAACGGCGGTCGATCGTCTTGTCGCGCTCGCGCATCGTCGCCACGGTCCGCTTCCACTGCGCGTTGAGCGCGACATCGGCGACCTCATAATCCTTGCCCGCGCAATAGTTCATCTCGACCTGATAGCGCTGATTGTCGCAGTCGATCGATGGATCGTCAGCGGTCGTAGCCAGCAGCAAGAGCGACGCGATGATCATGCGGCAACCTCGACGAGCACGAGCTGCGCGCGCGCGACGGCGTCCGAATAGACGGCGACGGTTGCGATGGCCATGCGGCGCGCGGTCTTGATGACACGGCAGGCAATTTCGCCGCGGTTGGCGATCAGGATTTTCTTGAACATGAGCCTCAATATACCTCGATCAAATCTTTGAGTTGTTTAGTGCGTGCCTCGGTAAGACGCGCCATGCATTGGTTGATCATCATCCGTTCCGCCGAACCACCGCGCATCGTATAGCCCTCGCTCACGCAATGCTGGTCGCGGTAGGTCAGCCAAGCGCGCTGGGCGGCTAACAGCGTGTCGTAATAGCCAGGACGCTTGTCGCGGCTGCGGTCAAAATCGGCGTCGATTTTCTTCATCCGCGCAACCGTGATCTTCCACTGCGCATTGAGTGCAGCGTCTGCACGCTGAAAGTCCGAGCTCGCACAAGTATTCATGTCTCTCTGAGACAGCCAAGTGTCACACTTCAGCTCCGATACTTGCGTGGCTTGCACCATCGCCACGAGCGCCATCAGCATCACTCCGCCGCCTCCATCCGCATCGGCTCTTCGCTCTCCATCGGCCGCAGCCCCAGCTTGGCGAGCAGTGCGGCGTCGGCGCTGTCGCCGCGGTTGCCGGTGGTGAGCAGCTTGTCGCCGGTGAAGATGCTGTTCGCGCCCGCCATGAAGCACAAAGCCTGCGTCGCCTCCGACATGCTCTCGCGCCCCGCCGACAGGCGCACCATGCTCAGTGGCATGGTGATGCGCGCGACGGCGACGGTGCGGACAAATTCGATGTCGTCGATCTTGGCGAGCGGGGTGTCGGCCAGCATGTCGCCCAGCACGGTGCCCTTCACCGGCACCAGCGCGTTGATCGGCACGCTGCCCGGATGTTCGGGCAGGGTCGCGAGCGCGTGGATAAAGCCGACGCGGTCGCTGCGCGTCTCGCCCATGCCGACGATGCCGCCCGAGCAGACGTTGATCCCCGCCTGCCGCACTTCCTCGAGTGTGTCGAGCCGTTCCTGGAAGGTCCGCGTCGTGATGACATTGCCGTAATTTTCCGGCGAGGTGTCGATGTTATGGTTGTAATAGTCGAGCCCCGCGACCGCGAGCGTCTGCGCCTGTTCCTTGCTGAGCATGCCCAGCGTCATGCAGGTTTCCATGCCCATCTGGCGCACGCCCTCGATCATCTCGACGATCGCGGGCATGTCGCGGTCCTTGGGGTTGCGCCAGGCGGCGCCCATGCAGAAGCGTTGCGAGCCGGAATCTTTTGCCTGCGCCGCGGCTTGCAGCACCGCGCGGACATCCATCAGCTTGGTCGCCTTGAGCCCGCTGTCGGCGCTCTTGGACTGCGAGCAATAGCCGCAATCCTCGACGCAGCCGCCGGTCTTGATGCTGAGCAGGGTGCACAGCTGGATCTCACCGCGCGCGTGATGGCGGCGATGGACGCTTTGCGCCTCCCACATCAGTTCGTCGAACGGCAGGTCGAAGAGGGTGGCGATTTCCTCGCGGGTCCAGTCGCGCCGCACATCCGCCTCCCCGTTTGCATCGAGCGAAGTCGAGATGCCCTTCGGGCTCGGCGTGCGGTCGAAGGGTGTCTCGACTACGCTCGACACGAACGGGATAGAAAGGTCGGTATTACTCACGCAGCTTCTCCCAACGGCGGCATATTATGCCCCAGCAGGCGCAGCACATCGGCCGCGCATTCGACAACATTCGATCCCGGCCCATAAATCCCCTGCACCCCGGCATCGCGCAGGAAATCATAGTCCTGCGGCGGGATCACCCCGCCCGCGATCACCTTGATGTCGGTGCGGCCCGCTTCGCGCAGCTTGTGGATAAGTTCGGGGATAAGTGTCTTGTGCCCCGCCGCCAGGCTCGACGCGCCGACGACGTCGACACCGCTGTCGAGCGCGAGCACCACCGTCTCGTCGGGGGTCTGGAACAGCGGGCCGGACACAATGTCGAACCCCATGTCGCCGAACGCCGACGCAATCACGTTGGCGCCGCGATCATGGCCGTCCTGCCCCATCTTGGCGACGAGCAGCTTGGGCCTGCGGCCGAGCCGACGCGTGACCGCCTCGACCCCGTCGAGCACCTGCGCCCAGCGCGCGTCGCCTTCATAGGGTGCGGCATAGACGCCCTTCACCGGCGTCGGTTGGGTGCCATAGCGATCGAAACTTTCCTCCATCGCCGACGAAATTTCGCCGAGCGTAGCGCGCGCACGCGCCGCGTCGACCGCGAGCGCGAGCAGGTTGTTCTCAATGCTCGACGGCTTCGCCGCGCCATCGCGCAGCGCGGTCAGCGCCGCCTGACACGCCGCCTCGTCGCGTTCGGCCTTGGTCTTCCTGATCCGCGCAATCTGCCCCTCGCGCACCTTGGCGTTGTCGATGTCGAGCGTTTCGAGGAGATCCTCGTCCTTCAGACGATATTTGTTCACCCCGACGATCACATCGTCGCCGCGATCGACGCGCGCCTGCCGCGCCGCCGCGGCGGTTTCGATCATCGCCTTGGGCCAGCCCGCCGCGACCGCCTTCGCCATGCCGCCTTCGGCCTGAACGCGGTCGATGATCTCCTGCGCCTTGTCGACCAGCTCCTGCGTCAGCGCCTCGACATAATAGGAACCGCCGAGCGGATCGACGACCTTGGTCATCCCCGTCTCTTCCTGAATGACGATCTGGGTGTTGCGCGCAATACGCGCCGAGAAATCGGTCGGCAGCGCGATCGCCTCGTCGAGCGCGTTGGTGTGCAGCGACTGGGTGCCACCCAGCATCGCCGCCATCGCCTCGATCGTCGTGCGCATCACATTGTTGTACGGATCCTGCTCGGTCAGCGAGACGCCCGACGTCTGGCAGTGCGTGCGCAGCATCTTCGACCGCTCGTCCTGCGCGCCGAGTGTGGTCATCGCACGGTGCCACAGCACCCGCGCCGCGCGCAGCTTGGCGATCTCCATGAAGAAATTCATGCCGATCGCGAAAAAGAAGCTCAGCCGCCCGGCGAACTTGTCGATGTCGAGCCCCGACGCGACGCCATATTTCACATATTCCATGCCGTCGGCGATGGTGAAGGCCAGCTCCTGCACCTGCGTCGCGCCGGCTTCCTGCATATGATAGCCGGAGATCGAGATGCTGTTGAACTTCGGCATCTCGCGCGACGTGTAGCCGAAGATGTCGCTGATGATTCGCATCGAGGGTTCGGGCGGATAGATATAGGTGTTGCGGACCATGAACTCCTTCAGAATGTCGTTCTGAATGGTCCCGTCGAGCAATTTGCGGTCGACCCCCTGCTCCTCGCCCGCGACGATGAAGAAGGCCAGGATCGGGATCACCGCGCCGTTCATCGTCATCGACACCGACATCTGGTCGAGCGGGATGCCGTCGAACAGGATCTTCATATCCTCGACGCTGTCGATCGCGACCCCCGCCTTGCCAACGTCGCCGGTGACGCGCGGGTGGTCGCTGTCATAGCCCCGGTGGGTGGCGAGGTCGAAGGCGACGCTGAGGCCTTTCTGCCCCGCAGCAAGATTGCGGCGATAGAAAGCGTTGGATTCCTCGGCGGTCGAAAAACCCGCATATTGCCGGATCGTCCACGGGCGACCTGCGTACATCGATGCGCGGACGCCGCGGGTGAAGGGCGCGAAACCGGGCAGGCCGGGGTCGGTGCGCACGTCCTCGGCCGTGTAGAGCGGCTTGACGGCGATCCCTTCGGGCGTGTGCCAGGTGAGGTCTTTGCCTTTTACTTCCTTGTCGGCGGCAGCGGCCCATTGGTCGAGGGTGGGTTTGTCGGTCATATGCGTATCTCAACCTCATTCCCCTCTCCCCTTGCGGGAGAGGGTTGCGAAAACTTGGCAGCTTGCTGCCTAGTTGAAGCTGGGTGAGGGGTATGCGGTCCAAAGAACCGCGCGAGCTTCGCTCGCAACCCCTCATCCAACTGCGGCTAGCGAACAAGTTCGCAAGCCTTCGTATCCTTCTCCCGCAAGGGGAGAAGGTTTTAGTGTCCGCCCTTCGGCGTCTCCATAATCTCGGTCAGCACCCCACCCATATCCTTGGGATACAGGAAGAAAATCAACGTCCCATGCGCCCCGATCCGCGGCTCCCCCAGCACCCGCTTGCCCAGCCCCTCGAATGCGGCCTTGGCGGCGTGAATGTCGGGCACTTCGTAACAAACATGATGCTGCCCCCCCGCCGGGTTCTTCTCGAGAAACCCCGCGATCGAGGTGTTGCCGGGCAGTGGCTCGACCAGCTCGATCTGCGTGCCGTTCAGCGCCCCGTCGGCGCCCGGCGTATCGACAAAACACACCTTCACCCCCTGCTCGGGCAGGTCGAAGGGATCATGAATCTTCGTCGCGCCCATCACGTCGCGGTAAAAGACGATGCTGTCGGCGATCGACGGCGTCGCAACGCCGATGTGGTTGAGGCGGCCTAGTTTCATTTCAAATCCAATCCGCAATCTGCATGCCAAGAATGACAAGCGCGAGGCTCATCACAGTAAGAAGACCGGTTTCCAGCCAAAACGCCCGGGGCGTTTTGGCTCGGACTCGACCGATGCGCGCTAGCGAATTTTCGCCCGACATTATCGCTCGCAAATTCATGCCGAGCCCGAGCAGCCCGACGCCAATCGCGATGCAAGCTCCGTATCCATCCATCAGCTCACTCACAGCGGAATATTGTCATGCTTCTTCCAAGGGTTCTCCAGCTGTTTATTCCGCAGCTTCCGCAGCCCCAGCGCGATCCGCTTGCGCGTATTATGCGGGTGGATCACCTCGTCGATATACCCCCGCGACGCCGCGACGAACGGGTTCGCGAAGCGATCCTCATATTCCTTCGTCCGCTGCGCGATCTTCTCCGGGTCGCCGATGTCGCTGCGGAAGATGATCTCGACCGCGCCCTTCGCGCCCATCACTGCGATCTCGGCGGTCGGCCACGCGTAGTTCAGATCGCCGCGCAGATGCTTTGACGCCATCACGTCGTAAGCACCGCCATAGGCCTTGCGCGTGATCACCGTGATCTTGGGCACCGTCGCCTCGGCATAAGCGAAGAGCAGCTTCGCGCCATGCTTGATGATGCCGTTGAACTCCTGCGCGGTGCCGGGCAGGAAGCCGGGGACGTCGACGAAGGTGATGATCGGGATTTCGAACGCATCGCAGAAGCGCACAAAGCGCGCCGCCTTTTTCGACGAATTGATGTCGAGCACACCGGCGAGCACGAGCGGCTGGTTCGCGACGATGCCGATCGTCCGCCCCTCGATCCGCCCGAAACCGCAAATGATATTGCCCGCATGCGCCGGCTGCACCTCGAAAAAATCGCCCTCGTCGACGGTTTTGCGGATCAGCTCGTGCATGTCATACGGCTGGTTCGCGTTCGGCGGGATCAGCGTGTCGAGGCTGGGTTCGGCGCGGTCGAACGGATCGCTCGTCGGGCGCACCGGCACCCCGCTGCGGTTGTTTTCGGGCAGATAATCAAAGAAATCGCGCGTCGCCAGCAGGGCCTCGATGTCATTCTCGAACGCAATGTCGGCGACCGAGCTTTTGGTCGTGTGGGTGATCGCACCGCCCAGTTCTTCCTGCGTCACCACCTCGTTGGTGACCGTTTTGACCACATCGGGGCCGGTGACGAACATATAACTGCTGTCCTTCACCATGAAGATGAAGTCGGTCATCGCCGGGCTGTAAACCGCCCCGCCCGCGCACGGCCCCATGATCAGGCTGATCTGCGGCACCACGCCCGACGCCAGCACATTGCGCTGAAACACCTCGGCATAACCGCCGAGCGAGGCAACGCCCTCCTGAATGCGCGCGCCGCCGCTGTCGTTGATCCCGATGATCGGTGCGCCGACCTTCATCGCATTGTCCATGACCTTCATCATCTTCTGCGCGTGACGCTCGGACAGCGAGCCGCCAAAAACGGTGAAATCCTGGCTGAAGACATAGACGAGGCGGCCGTTGATCGTGCCCGACCCGGTGACGATGCCGTCGCCGGTTATGATCTGGTCCTGCATGCCGAAGTCGGTGCAGTTATGTTCGACATAAGTGTCGAGCTCTTCGAACGAACCCTCGTCGAGCAGCACATCGAGCCGCTCGCGCGCGGTAAGCTTGCCCTTGCTGTGCTGCGCATCGATGCGCTTCTGCCCGCCGCCCAAGGCAGCGGCGGCGCGGCGGCGTTCCATTTCGGCGATATTGGCGGACATTCGGCTCTCCCAACGCACTTCAAAGCGTCATTTGCCCGCTTAAAGCCTGCCAGGCAAATGCGAATTTGCAAAGTTGCAAAGTGATAGTTTGCAAACTAGGCTGCCGCCGATGGTTCAAAACCGACTCTACGCTGGGCGGCAACTTCGCCAACTTCGGGAAGTCCGCAACCTCCGCCAGTCCGACTTCGCGACAAAGCTCGGCATTTCCGCCTCCTACCTCAGCCAGATCGAGCATGATGACCGCCCGCTGACGCCGGCGCTCCTTGACCGGCTGCAAAAGCTGTTCCCGCTCGAATGGGAGGAAGTCGCCGCCGACGCGGGCGACCGCCGCGCGGGCGCGCTCCGCGAAGCCGCCGCCGACCCCCTCTTCGCCGC
>JAEMRT010000106.1:11130-15456 GCA_016463225.1 Sphingopyxis sp.
GCGCTGCAACAGCCCCAACTCGCCGTCCAGTTTGTCGCGCTCCACGCCGCCTATCGCCGCGCGGGCCAGCGGCTCCAGATCATCGACGAGGCGCTGACAGGCGGCACCGCCGAGGGCAGCCGCCTGCCATGGGAGGAAGTGCGCGACTGGTTTCACGACGCGGGCAATTATGTCGACAGCATCGACCGGGCGGCCGAAACACTGGCGGGGCAGTTGCGCGGCAAAGATCCATCGCCCGCGATCGAGTCGATCGAGCGACGGCTCCGCGACGCACTCGGCATTTCGATCGTGTACACCCAGACGCAAAGCCTGCGCGATTTCGACGCGACGATGCGCCATCTGGTGATCGATCCGTCGCAACCCGCCGAGAGCCGTCGCTTCCAGCTCGCGCACCAGCTCGCCGCGCTGGCGCTGGCGCGCGAGATCGCGGCGGTCGTCGAAGCCTCGCCGCTCCGCACCGCCGCGGCACGACAACTCCTCCACGTCGGCCTCGCCAACTATGCCGCGGGCGCGGTGCTGATGCCCTACGCGCCGTTCCGCGCGAGCGCCCGCGCCGTGCGCCACGACATCGACCGACTGCGCATGGATTACGGGGTCAGCTTCGAACAGGCTTGCCACCGCCTCTCGACCCTCCAGCGCCCCGGCGCGCGCGGCATTCCGATGTTCTTTTGCCGCGTCGACATGGCGGGCAATATCACCAAACGGCACAGCGCCACGCGGCTGCAATTCGCGCGGTTCGGCGGCGCCTGCCCGCTGTGGATCGTCCATGAGGCCGCCGCGATCCCCGACCGCATCCTGTTCCAGCTTGCCGAGACGCCAGACGGGCTGCGCTATGTGTCGATGGCAAAAGGGCTGGTGAAACCGTCGGGCAGCTATGCGCGCAGCCCGCGCCGCTATGCCGTCGCCTTGGGGTGCGAGGCGCAATATGCCGGCGATTTCGTCTATGCCGATGGGGTCGACGTCAGCGCACCGCAGGCGGCAACGCGCATCGGCCTGTCATGCCGCATCTGCCCACGCGACGACTGCGACCAGCGCGCCTTCCCTCCAAGCGATCGGCCGATTTTGGTCGATCCGGATCGGCGGGATGTGGTGCCGTATCGGATTGGGTAATCTTCTCCCCTCCCATTCATGGGAGGGGTCGGGGGAGGGCATGTCCGCAAACCCCACTGGGAGGAAAATGCCCCCCTAACCTCTCCCCGCAAACGGGAGGGGGGACTTTACTTCAGCAACACCAGTTCTTCCGCCATGCTCGGATGCAGCGCCACCGTCGCGTCGAAATCGGCTTTGGTCAGCCCGGCCTTCACCGCAACCGCCGCCGCCTGCAGTATCTCCGGCGCATCGGGCCCAATCATGTGCAGCCCGACAACCTGATCGGTCGCCTCGTTGACGATCATCTTGTACAGCGCGCGTTCGTTGCGCCCCGCGAGGACATTCTTCATCGCGCGGAAATCGCTCGTGTAAACGCGGACGGTGCCCAGCTTGTTGCGCGCCTCAGCCTCGGTCATCCCGACCGCGCCGATCGGCGGGTGGCTGAACACCGCGCTCGGCACATTGGCATAATCGACGACCGTCGGCTTGCCGCCGAAGACGCTGTCGGCAAAGGCCTGTCCCTCGCGGATCGCAACGGGGGTCAGCTGGATGCGGTTGGTGACGTCACCGACGGCATAGATGCTGGCGACCGACGACTGGTTGGTCTCGTCAACCTTGATCGCGCCATCCTTGTCGAGCGCGACACCGGCGTCTTCCAGACCCAGTCCCTTGGTGTTCGGTACACGCCCGGCGGCAACCAGCACGATGTCGGCATCGATCGGATCGCAATTTTCGAGGTGGACGGTCAGCGATCCGTCCTCCTTCTTCTCGATCGACTGGAACGGCGCGTTGAAGCGGAATTCAATGCCCTTGGTCATCGAGATTTGCAGCAGGCGGTCGCGGATCTGCTCGTCATAACCGCGCAGGATCGTGTCGCCGCGATTGACGATCGTCACCTTGCTGCCGAATTCGTTGAAGATGCCGGCAAACTCGTTGGCGATATAGCCGCCGCCCGCGATCACGACGCGTTTCGGCAGCTTGCCGAGGTGGAACACCTCGTTCGAGGTGATCGCATGTTCGCTGCCCGGGAACTCGGGAACGTGCGGCCAGCCGCCGGTTGCAATCAAAATGCGTTCGGCGCTGAGTTCCTGCCCGTCGGCCAGCCGCACCTTCTGCGGCCCGACGATCGTTGCGCGCGTTTTGAACAACGTAACCTTGTGGCTTTCGAGCGTCTGGCCATAGAGTCCTTCGAGCCGGGTCACCTCGGCCAGCACATTGTCGCGCAGCCGGTCCCAGTCGAATTTGCAATCGGGCACGTCCCAGCCGAACTGGCGCGCATCCTTCAGATCTTCGGCAAAATGCGCGCCATAGACGAGCAATTTCTTGGGCACGCAGCCGCGGATGACGCAGGTGCCGCCGACGCGATGTTCCTCGGCCACCGCGACGCGCGCGCCATAGGATGCGGCAACGCGCGATGCGCGAACCCCGCCCGACCCGGCGCCGATGACAAACAGGTCAAAGTCGAAATTGCTCATGAAGGAGACCCCTGAAATTGGATTGGCTGGCATTCGCAGCCGGCGCCTATGTGGTTACGCCGCGCCCCGATGCCAATCGATTTTTGCCATCACAGACAGTGGCGCGATCTCATTCGCCCAGCGCCGCCGCCATCAGCGCCTGCGTTGCCGGGTCGAACTCGACCGTCCCCTCCGCCAGCCCCTTGGCCATATCCTTGCCCAGCTCGACCCCGAACTGGTCGAACGGGTTGATCCCCAGCAGCACCGCATTGGCGAACACGCGATGCTCGTAAAAGGCGATCAGCGCGCCCAGCGCGTGCGGGGTTACCTGATCGAGCAGGATTGTCGTCGAGGGGCGGTTGCCGGGATAGTTGCGCGCGCCATCCTCGTTCGTCCGCCCCGCCATCAGCGCCGCGCCCTGCGCGATGCAATTGGCGACGAGCGTTTCGTGATGCGCCTCGTCGAGCAAATGGTCGGGTTCGCGCGCGACGACGAATTCGACCGGGACCAGATTGGTCCCCTGATGGAGTAGCTGGAACACGGCATGCTGCGCGTCGGTACCGACGCCGCCCCAGGTGATCGGCGCGCTATGCCGCTCCAATGGCTTCCCCTCAAAGGTCACCGACTTGCCGTTCGATTCCATCTCCAGCTGTTGCAGATAGCTTGGCAACAGCCGCAGCCGCTCATCATAAGCGAACACCCCGCGCGTCTGGCACCCCAGCCGGTTGGTGTAGAGCTGATCGACGAAGGCGGCGAGCAGGCCGATATTGTCGGCGCCATCGCTCAGCCGGAAATGGCGGTCCATTTCGGCCGCGCCTTCGAGCAGATCCTCGAACGCGTCCCAGCCGAGCGCGAGTGCTGCGGGAAAGCCGATCGACGACCACAGCGAATAGCGTCCGCCGACGCTTTCGTTGAACGGCAGGATGCGCGTCTCGTCGATCCCCCATTCGATCGCGCGTTCGGGCATCGCGGTCAGTGCGATGAAACGGCCGAGCGGATCGTCGACTCCGGCCTCGTCGAGCCATTGCAGCGCCGAATTGGCGTTGAGCAGCGTTTCGGTCGTCGTGAAGGTTTTCGACGCGACCGCGACCAGCGTATGTTCGGGGCTGAATTTGGCAAAGGCTTCGTCGAGCGCGGCGCCGTCGACGTTCGACACCACCGCGACATCATAACGATCGCTGTGGCGCCCGAGTGCGTCGACGAGCAGGTCGGGGCCGAGCGCCGACCCGCCGATGCCGATGTGGAGCAGATGGCGGATTTCGCCAAACGCGCCCGCCTCGATCGCGTCGATCATCATCCGCATCCGCTGGTGCAGCGCCTGCGCGGCGTGGACCGATTCGGGGGCGCCGTCGCCGCGTTCGGCGCTGTGCTCGGCGGCGCGGCTCTCGGTCGGGTTGGCGATTCCACCCGAAAACAAGGTCTTGCGTCGCCCGGCGAAATCTTGCGCCGCCGCCAAGTCGGACAGGATCGCCACCGCGGCATTGTCGAGATGCGTCTTGGCAAAATCGAAACGGATGTCGGCGACGCTGCGGACCAGCGCCTGCAAGCGGGTATCCGGATCGGCGGCGACCAGATCGGTCAGCGTCTGCGGTTGCCAGTCGGCGAGCGCCTGCCAGGCTTGGTCGGCGGTGGTCATGTAAAACGTCCTATCTGCGAACGGATGAAACTTCGACTTTCTCTAAGCCCGGGGCCGCCGTCGCGCCAGCATCATCCGCCGATATTTGCTTGACGTGGCAACCTATTCATCGCCAATGCCGCGGCATGACCGAAGCCAGCTTTACCG
>JAEMRT010000107.1 GCA_016463225.1 Sphingopyxis sp.
CCCCAAAACTCATGATACCCCACCCCATTCCTCATAATAGGCTGGAATCGGCCTTTAAAATCAGTGGGATGCGACCCCCCTGAATCATAGAATCTAGAATCATGAATCACCGCGCGCGGAACGGAGGAGATTTAGATGGAATCGGCCAAAGGCCGATACGCCGATGGTGCGTGCCGGCTACGCCGTCACAGAGGCGGCCTATCGGCCGCTAGCTTGGCGAGGAAGGAGTTGGGAGCGAGGACGGTCCGCGATCATTCGGCGGTCGTCACGCGGCGAGGGGGTTTGCCGTTGCCATCGTGGACAACGACCGCGGACACGCCCGAGGCGGCAATGCGATCGATCAGGCGATCGGCATCCTCGTACTGGTCGCTTGGCCAGTCGCGGGCGACGTGGACGCGACCGTCGCCGATTTCGAGCGTCAGGTGCGAAATCGAAGGATCGAGGTCGAGCAGCCGCGCCATGTCGGCTTGGGTTTCGAGCGTGATGTGCCGGAGATCATCGCCGGTCATGATGAGCTGCCAGGTGCGGGTGCGATCATCGAAGCTCAAGGCCTGTACCATCCTGTGGTCGGCGCGGCGTAGCAAACGCGCTGACCGTCCTGTTTGGTTTTACTCCATCCCTTGCCCGAGCAGTTCGCGATGAGGGGGATGGTGGAAGTGCTGGTCTGGTCGAGCTGCCGGGCGAGCTTGCCGTTGACGGTGTTCGCCCAGCTGGCCGCAGCTACCTCGTCGCGGGCGCGGGCATAGCCCGATGCTTCACCGGCCCCGTTCCCGAGGTGATAGCCGTAACCCAGCGCAACAGGCACCAGCAGGGCGAAGCCGGCGAGCGCGCCGTTCCACCACCTGTCCCACCGGCGCCGGCGCAGCTCATGGACGCGGCGATCGGCGGCATCGGCGGCAAGACGATCGTTCAGGGCGGCGTGCGCGGCCGTGTCAGCATCGATCCGACGCCGCAGGGTCTCTCCCGCCCCGGCAAGGCCGTCTGCGGCCCCATGGCGCGCTCCAGCCTCCGCACGGGCTGCCAGAACCGCAGGATCGACCAGGCGGGCCGCTATGGCCGTGTCGCGGGCTTCCTCATCCTCGGCGCGCTGTGCGTCCCTGGCGGCGGCATCGGCGAGGCTGGCGCGCACGTCGGTCACCAGGTCGCGCAGGGTGCCGAAACCGGCAAGGATGCGCTGGATGTTGGTATCGAGGTGGGAGAAGAAGCTGTGCGCCTGGGCGGCGTCGGCGGCACCGCGCGCGCGACCGGCAGCAGAGGGCGGTGGGTCGGTGGGCATGTCGAACTCGGCCGGGTCGAACTTGCCGGTCGGGGGATCGTGGCGATCGGACCCGAGCAGATCACGCCCCCTTCCGCGTTCTACCGGGCGGCGGGGATCGTCGTCGCGGTCGCGGTCCATCAGCGGTCCTCCCCGGGCAGTGTCCACCCCTCGAACGGTTTCCTGTCCTGATCGCGGCTGATGCGGTGGGTCAGCTCGGTGACGATGCCGGCGAACCGCTGATCCTTGGTGGCGGCATCGAGTAGCAGGCCACCCAAGATGATCTTGCGGCGGGTATCGAGGCGACGGCCTTCGGTGGCGATCCGGGCGTTGAGCGCATCGAGGCGAGCCTTGGCCTGGGCAAGACGCTTCTTCGCCAGTTCGACAGATTCGGGAGTGGGGGCAGCCATACCTTCTCCGCGTCAAAGCACGATCACGAAACGAGCATAGCGCAAACCAACGAACGAAGCCACCCGAGACGACGGTAGGAGACAAGGGCGCACTTTAGCATTACTACGTAATGCGTGCGGCAGGGACACCCTGCACCCATGTCGCAAGCGACAGCGGGGCCTCGGCCCCACACCCCGACCAGCGTCATGCCGCTGGACTACGTTTGAGAAGGCGCGCGAGCGATGGCGATCTACCATCTGGCGGTGAAATCGGTGTCGCGCTCGACCGGGCGCAGCGCGGTCGCGGCGGTCGCGTATCGTGCCGGCGTCTGCCTCGAAAACGAGCGCGACGGCCTGGTGCATGACTATACGCGGCGGGGCGGTGTCGAGGATACGTTCATCGTTGCGCCGGAAGGTGCGGAGTGGGCGCAGGACCGCTCCGCGCTGTGGAACGCAGCGGAGGCGGCGGAGAAGCGCAAGGACGCCAAGGTGGCGCGGGAGTATGAGCTGGCGCTGCCGGCCGAGCTAGACGCCGGCCAGCGCCGCGACCTGGTTCGTGCTTTCGCGGAGGATATCCGCGACCGCTACGGGGTGGCGGTCGATGCGGCTATCCATGCCCCCCATGATTACGGCGACGATCGCAACCACCATGCGCATGTCATGACGACGACGCGGATGGTGGACGCGCAGGGGCTGGGGGCGAAGACGCGCCAGCTCGACGTGCGATCGTCAGCGTCGATCGAGGTGGAGGAGATCCGGGCGAGCTGGGCGGCGCAGGTCAACGATGCGCTAGAACTGGCGCAGGTTGCCGAGCGGGTCGATCATCGCAGCTATGCCCGTCAGGGCGTCGAGATGGAGCCGACCGTGAAGATGGGCCATGCGTCAGCCGCGATCGAGCGTCGCGCCGAGCGCGAGCAGATCGCGGCCGGCGAGGAGCCGCACGCTGTCACTCCGCGCGGGCAGATGAACGAGGCGATCGAGGAGAAGCGCGGGCTGGGGGTCTATCTCGAGCGCGGGCGGGAGTGGCTGCAGGAGATGGGGCAGCGGGTGCGCGACCAAGCCGAGCTGGCGGCGCATGGCATGGCGAGCCTGGTGCAGGGCGCGGCGCGGACGATGCGGGCGGGGTTGCAGACTAGTGCCGGCGACGGGTTCGATGCGCTACCGGCGCTCGACCAGTCACCCCGGCGAGAACAGACGCCGGCGCTCGATCATGGTCAGGACGAGCGCGATCGACAGCGACAACGCCAGCGCGGGCATGACCGCGATGGGCCGGCTATCGGGTTCGGGCGGTAGCAGCTTTGAAAGCATCATAGCGTATGCTAAAACGCACCAATAGTATGATTCATGGAGGCTAATATGGCGACCGTGCGCAAGACCATTACCCTAACCGAACAGCAAAATTCATGGATTGCCGCCCAGATCGACGCAGGCAGCTACACCAACGACAGCGAGGCGATCCGCGACCTCATCCGGCGTGAGCAGGAGCGCGGACTCGAGATCGAGAGTATTCGTCAGGCGCTGATCGAGGGTGAGCAGAGTGGGGAGCCGGAGCTGTTCGATTTCGCTGCGTTCAAGCGGCGCAAAGCCGAGCAGCATGGCTGAATACCGGCTTAGTCCGAGAGCGCAGCGCGACCTCGACACGATATTCGACTACACCGTGGCGCATTGGGATTTGTCCCAGGCGATGCGCTACACCGACCTCATCGAAGCCGCTTGCGCCAATCTGGCCGAAGCGCCGCAGCAGGCGCAGGGCTGCGCCAATATCCGGCCCGGTTATCGGCGGCGGGGCGTCGAGCAGCATGTCATCTATTTTCGGCTGACCAGCTACGGCATCGCCGTTATCCGTATCCTGCATCAGCGCATGGATGCGGCCCGCCACCTGTAAATGTTCAGGGTTCCTCCTTACGTCCCTCCATGTCGTAAAGCATTACATCGTCACGCCCCGTCATCATTCCATATTTGAGGGAAGTCGTGTTGATTGTTGCCAAGCTGTTCTCAACGACCATCGTGGTGACGTGAAGACAATCGAGGTAGCGAAGGGTGGGTTCGACGCTATTTTCTCTCATGTAACGGACTACGAAATCCGGTGACCAAACCACGCCGCCGCCCTGTTGACCGACTAAAACGTCATTGGTCTGGAGGGAGTGAGACGCGCCACCCTG
Source organism: Sphingopyxis sp. (assembly GCA_016463225.1). Lineage (GTDB taxonomy): Bacteria > Pseudomonadota > Alphaproteobacteria > Sphingomonadales > Sphingomonadaceae > Sphingopyxis. Next base: position 3,807 of record JAEMRT010000107.1, read on the forward strand.
TCCGTTCTGAAAGATGCTTTCTCGGATCATCTTGCCATTGATGGATTGGCAGGAGTAGCCGCCTCGAACGGCATCGTCTCCAATACCGATTGCCGGATCGGTGTAACGGGCTTTGATATACCGGCTCGCGAAGACCGTAGGCGGTTCCATGTCGCCGACCTGGACCAGCGTCGATGCGCTCAAGCAATCCCACCGGCCCTTACTCGGCCAGCACCGCTCGGCCTGTTCGTTCGCGAATTTCTCGCTCGGCGACGCCTCCAACCAACCCCAACTCCCATCGGGGAGCTTCTTCCAAGGATGTTTCGGCGTCTGTTCTACGGCCTGCTTTTGGCCGTTGTCGGAGGCTGCATGACAACCGGCAACGGCTAATGCTGCGATGACAAGAAATCTCATTTTCAGCCTACTGCTTGTTCGGGAAGCGGAAGGTCACTTCCTGGCCCAGTCGGCCCCAAGCTGCGATTTTGGCCAAGTCGGAGAACGTTTTGGGAACGTGGCATTCGGTATTGACGATGGAAATCATAGAAGAGGACAGTTCGCTCCATCATAGGGAGTGGGTTGATGGATCGGAGTATTCCGGGCGGGGATTTGATCGGACGATGGAGCCTGAGCTTTGCCGATATTGATTTTGTAAATTCGAAGCCGGCCCTGACGCGCCTTGGCCTCGCCGCGCAGCTGAAATTCTTCGCTTCCCTGGGGTTTTTCGCGATCGATCCCGGCTCAATCCCTACCGATGGCCTCTCGTATCTGGCCGAGCAACTCGGTGTCGAGGCTGGCGAGATAGCCGGTTATGACTTTTCCAGTCGGACAGCACGACGGCATTGTGCGGAGATCCTGATCCATCTTGGATATCACCGCATGAAGCGGGTGGATCGCGCGCAATTGACGGAATGGATTGCTGGCGAGCTGTGCCCGGGCGGCCAGTCGATCAATGCCATGCTTGAGCATGTTTTCCTGTGGTGCCGGGACCGGCGTATTTATGGGCCGTCGCGCAAGGAGCTTGAACGTGTCGTTCGCTCACAACGGCAAGATTATCTGGACACCTGGCTGATCGGAACCAGTGATCGGCTTTCGTCAGATGCGGTGGCGTTATTGGAAGCCTCGCTTGCCGATCCGGACAGCTCGACCGGATTCAACAGGATGAAGGGTGACGCCGGACAGGCAACGCTCGACAACATTCTCGACGTGACCGAGAAACTCGCCTTTATCCAGAGACTTGATCTTCCCCATGATCTCCTGACGGCTACGGGCAAGCCATGGGTCGATCAGATTGTTCGCCGCGTTGCCGGTGAAAAGGCCTCGGAGATGCGCCGGCATGCGCCGGCGCGACAGCTCGGCCTTTATGCGATTTATCTAATGTCGCGGGAGGCGCAACTCACTGACGCGATGATCGACCTGCTGATCGAAACCGTTCACAAGATCGGAACGCGCTCGAAACGCAAGGTGGTGGGCGATATCGCGAAAGACATCGAGCGGGTCTATGGAAAGGAGCGCCTGCTGGTCGAGATCGCCAGCGCCTCGATCAATGAACCATCGGGGCGCATCTGCGATGTCATTTTCCCGATCGCCGGTAAGGCCAAGCTGGCGGCGATCGTCAAGGAGAGCCATGCGAAGGGCGCTCTGGACCGGCGCATCTACAAGGTGATGCGTGGTTCCTGGGCCAATCATTACCGGCGCATGCTGCCAAGCCTGCTTTCCGTACTTGAGTTCCGGTCGAACAACGCGGTGTGGCGGCCGGTCCTGGCGGCCCTCGACTGGATCAGGAGCAAGGTGGATGGCGGATGCCGCTTCGTGCCATTGCAGGATGTTCCGATCGATGAGGTGATTCCAGCGCGATGGCGCAGTTCCGTCATTGATGACGATGGGCGGGTAAACCGGATCAGCTATGAGCTTTGCGTCCTGACGCAACTGCGCGACCGCATCCGCTCCAAAGAAATCTGGGTGGTCGGGGCGGATCGCTATCGCAATCCCGATGACGATCTTCCCAAGGACTTCGAGATCAGGCGAGATGCGTACTATTCCGGCCTCAGCCTGACGCCAGATGCGCAGGCGTTTTGCGCCTCGATCCGGGAGGAGCTTGAACGGGAACTGTTGCTCCTCAATGCCAATATTCCACAAAACGACAAGGTCCGGCTCCTGTGGCGCGGCGACAACCGGATATCGATTACACCGTTCAAGCCCTTGCCCGAACCGAAGGGTCTCGCTTCGATCAAAAGCGAGATCGGTCAGCGCTGGCCGATGACCGGACTGCTGGACGTGTTGAAAGAGGCTGCTCTGGACACGGGATTGATGGATGCTTTCGAAACGTCGGCCTCGCGGGTTACCCTGTCGAAAGCAGCCTTGGCTCAGCGTCTTTTGCTGTGTCTCTATGGCTTGGGCACGAACGCCGGGCTCAAGCGGGTCGCTGGCGCAACACCCGATGTCAGTTACGAGGAATTGCTGCATGTCCATCGCCGTTTCATCCACGCGCCAGCGCTGAGGGAGGCGTGCGCGCGGGTAGCAAACGCGACACTGGCAATCCGCAATGCCGCAGTATGGGGAGATGCGGGCACGGCATGCGCGTCCGATTCAACGAAGTTCGGCGCGTGGGACCGCAACCTGATGACGGAATGGCACGCCCGCTATGGCGGCCGTGGCGTCATGATCTACTGGCATGTGGAGAAGCGCGCGACCTGCGTTTATTCCCAGCTCAAGCGGTGCTCTTCCTCGGAGGTCGCCTCCATGATCGAAGGCGTGCTACGCCATTGCACCGACATGGAAATCCAGCGCCAGTACGTCGATAGCCACGGCCAGAGCGCAGTCGGCTTTGCGTTCTGCCGACTCCTTGGATTTGAGCTTGCCCCGCGGCTGAAAGCAGTGGCACGCCAGAAACTGGCCCTTCCCCAAGCCGGCATGCGCACGCGGCTTTCCAATTTACTGCCGATCCTCTCCAGCCCGATCGACTGGGACGAGATCGAGCAACAATATGACGAAATGGTCAAATATGCCGCTGCCATGCAATCGCGCACCGCCGATCCGGAAGCGATCCTGCTCCGGTTTGCCAGAGCCGAAGTGATGCACCCGACCTACAAGGCGCTGAGTGAACTCGGCCGCGCGGTCAAAACAATCTTCCTATGCCGGTATTTGCGTCAGGAGGCATTCCGCCGCGAGATCCACGAAGGGCTGAATGTGGTTGAGAACTGGAACGGCGCTAATGGTTTCGTGTTCTTCGGCAAGGGCGGCGAGATCGCCACCAACCGCATCCATGAGCAGGAAATCTCCGTTCTGGCGCTACACCTCCTGCAAGCGTCGCTGGTGTATGTGAACACCCGCATGCTTCAGACCGTACTGGTTGAGCCGAAGTGGGCGGGGCGGATGACGCCGGAAGATTATCGTGGTCTCACGCCGTTGATCTACAGTCATGTGAACCCTTATGGCCGCTTCGACCTCGACCTGAACGACCGGATTGATTTTGGACGGCTTGCAGCGTGAGGCGGCTGATCGGCCTATAACATTTGGGTACACCCCAGAGTGATAGGGCCGAGTGACACCATTCGTCTGTCACAAAAGGGTGGGTTTGCGCTCAATGTGACGATACACTGCAAGAGCCACCCTAATGTGACGGATTTTGCACTTGGCTCGTATCGGATATGCCCGCGTCAGCACCACGGACCAGGATCTGGATATCCAGATTGGCCGCCTCAAGAATGCAGGTTGCGAAATTATCCGTTCCGAGACCGGATCGGGGGCCTCGCGGAGCGGGCGCACGGAACTGGAAACGATCATGCAGTTTATGCACACCGGCGACGAGCTGGTCGTGCTGCGGCTCGACCGGCTCGGCCGCTCCACGCGCGATGTCCTGAACCTGGTGCATGAGCTTGATGAAAAGGGAGCTTCGCTGCGCATCCTTGAGCCAGAGGTGACGACGGCGGGCGACATGGGGCGAATGGTCATCACCATACTCGGCATGGTCGCCGATATGGAGCTGAAGTTCATCAAGGATCGTCAGCGCGCCGGGATCGAAGCGGCGCGCGCCGAAGGCGTTTACAAAGGCCGGAAGAAGAACGTCGATGACGATGAAATCCGCCGTCGCCTTGCCGCCGGCGCCAGCAAGGCCCGCGTTGCCCGCGACCTGAAGGTCTCACGAATGACCGTCTATCGGGCGCTCGACATTATTCCGTCACAGACCAAACTGCCGGAAAAGCCGCCCACTGCCAGCATCGCCCTGCATCTGATTATCGAGAACTTCAACAAGCGTGGAAGAGGTAGAAAACCCGCTCGGGAGCGGATTGAGGCGATGCTGGAACGCGACTACGCCATGGTAAAAAACGGCAATTGTGATTACAAACTGACCGTCGCCTATGACCCCGATCCGGATGGCATTTCCCTTGATGAGGAAATCCAAAGCCTCCTCTCCGAGATGTTCAACATCGCAGAGAGCTACAATTGCTCCATGGAAGCCGATATCTACGAGGTCGGTGGTCAGCAACGGTCCTGGTAGAATCAATCAAGCGTTCAGTGTTCGTTCTTCAACCTGGCCAAAATCGCAGCTTCGGGCCGACTGGGCCTAATAACTACCATGGCGTGATTGCTTCGCCGAAAATCGTGGCGGCAATAGGACAGTGTCGTGGCGTTAACTGCCATGTTTGCATGTGAACATGACGACATTGAGTTTAACTTCGGCCCAGGCTCCTTCCGATCAACCAAAGGTGGAAAACATGGGCCGCCACGAACGCGCCTCCAATAAAGATCAGGGACGGTAACAGCATCCCCTCCTGCCCCGGCCTCGGCGTTAGGGTCATCGCTGCAACATTGAACAGCCCCAGCACACAGATCGCAAGGAAGGGCGTGAAGCTGAGAGCTAGAACGCGAGGTGCGGACCAATTCACCAAATTGGAAAGCGGCTCTGATCGTGAAAGCCGCTATTGCATCGGCAGTTCCTTTCCTGCCGGAAACGGGCGTTTGCCCGGATGGACAATCCGATCATCACCAGTGCGAAGATGGCGGACACGATTAGCACGGCATGAGTTTTCCCCTAAGCTATATGTTTGCATGTGAACATGCTCACTTGCCTACAGGACTTTCCCCCATCTTTCGGAGCCAGTCGTTGAACGCCTCGGCCATCGCGTCCTGCAAGCTCATGCCGTGCTTGCGGGCGGTCATGTGCATGGCGAACGACATTTCCGGGCTGAAATAGCCCGTCATCGCCTTCTTGCCCTGACGGCTCGGCGCAACCGGGCTGCTGCTCGAACTGCTGCCGGTGCCTACGCCAGTGCTGCGGGCGGTCAGCGCGGCCGCCCTTCCCTCCGGCTCGGTCGACGCCGGCGTTGGTGCGGGATCGCGATCCCGCAATGCAAGCAATGATCCCTTCCGGCTCATGCGCTGGCCCTCCGCTTCGTTGATGCTTGCATGTTTACATGCTCGCATGTCCACTTGTAAAGCTGGCGCACCTCGTCTGCCGCCTTGCCGTCCGGCTCGATCTCCATCGCGGTTTTCCCCTCGGCCGCCGCGTGACGGAACGCGGCACGATCCGCAACACGGTGCGGGCAGGCGTCCAGCCCATAATCCTGCACAAGCTGCGTCGCTTCCTCATACATGCGCGGCGCGGTCGGGCTTCCCGCCGTGAAGATCACGAAAGCGGGCTTGCCGCGCATCTTCACAAGGCTGGCGGTCGTCTTGATCGCGGCCAGGTCGAACGCGCTCGGCCGACATGGGATCAGCACCAGGTCGGCCGCCTCGACGGCGGCGCTGGCGGCGCTGTCGGCATGGGGCGGGGTGTCGATCACGATGAACGCTGCGCCTTGCGCCCTCGCCTGCTCGATCTTGGCGGCAAGGCGAGGGGGGGCGCTGTCGATCACGACCGGGGGCGCATCCTTGCGCCACGCCGCCCACTGGCTCGCTGTCGCCTGCGGGTCGAGGTCGATCACCAGCGCGGTATGGCCAGCATCCTCGGCGGCGGCGGCCAGATGCAGGGCGAGGGTGGTTTTCCCCGCACCACCCTTCTGGCTGATAATGGCGATTGTTGGCATGTGAATATCCTTACATGACCGCATGTTTGCATGTGGGCATAGTGCAAGCCGTGCCTGAATGAAAGGGGCAGGGGGAGGACGCTTAACCACCCTCGTCATCGTCGGCGTCCAGCGGCTCATGCTGCATGATCCCGTGCCCTTCAATCGGGCAAAGCGGCGCTCCGGCCAATTCCAGCCACTTGCGCGCGGTCCTCACAGTATAGCCGCACGTCGCGCACTCGCATTTCAGCATCCGGGTTTTCTGCTTCTTGGGCGCGGTCGACTCCCCGCCGGTGTCGAGATGGGCATGGGGGAGGGAGCCAGCGGCCTCAAGGATCGGTGCGATGGCCGCAAGTAAGGCGTCGCCGGGAGTGGTGGCGCGCATCGGCCCGACAAGGCCCAGCCCAAGCGCGACCCGTTTAAACGCCTTCCCATGCCCTGCCGGGATGCCGACAGCGGCATGGACCAGCTCGTGGGCGAGGATGGCGGCGATCTGCGCGGGCATGGCGTCAGGCGCATGCGCTAGGTCCGGGCGGATGAAGATTTCAAAATGCCCGTCCGCGCTGAGCCGGTTGTCCCAGCACTCACCGATCGCCTTGCCCTTCGCGCCTCTACTGGTGAAGCCGATCGCCACGCGCACGCGGTCGGGCAGGGGGGCGTCCAGCGCCTCGAACAGCGGAGCCATGCCCTGCGCCACGGCATTGAGCCAGCTTTCGCGGGTTTCGTGGGTCATCGTCTTTACTCCCTTCAAATCGCCTGTCCGGCGATGGCCATGCCATCGGCCGGAACACGGACGCCCAAGAACGCCGGCGGGAGAGGGGGGCAGCGGGAATCGACGGGGTGGAGCGGCCGCAGCGTAGCGAGGCACGGCCCGTCTATCCCGTTGCGGGGGAGAGGCGGCCGGGACCGCCTTTCCCCCTTCAAACAGGATCGGCGCCGGCGCACGCCGGCATTGCTGCGCGAGATCCGCGCAGCGATCTCGCTTCCGCCATGTGGATCGTCACCTTGGGCCAAGACCGCTTGCGGGCTTGGGGAGCGTGAGCGACTAGAGCCACGATGCCGCGTCAGCGGCAGGCGCATAATCACCGCACCCATTGCCAAAATCAGATTTTGTGACTACGTTGGGACTACGTTTTCAGAAGGAAATCCCAATGGCTGTTTCCGACACCTATGTCCGCGCCAGGATCGACAATACGACGAAGGAACGCGCCACCGCCGCGCTGGGCGCGATGGGCCTTTCGATCTCCGACGCTATCCGACTGTTGATGCTGCGTATCGCCGACGAACGGCGCTTGCCTTTCGAGGTCAAGGTTCCGAACGCCGCGACACGCGAGGCAATGGCAGAGCTGGCGGCGGGGAAGGGGACCAAGTTCGCCAGCGTCGATGCGCTGATGGCGGACCTCCGTGCGGACGATTGATCGTTCGACCCGGTTCAAGCGCGACTACAAGCGGGAATCAAAGGGCCGGCATCGAGCGACCCTCGATGCCGATCTTCTGCCTGTCCTGGCCGCGCTCGCGACCGACACGCCGCTTGATCCCAAATACCGCGACCATGATCTGAGCGGCGATTGGGCGGGCTACCGCGATTGCCACGTCAAGCCCGATCTGGTGCTGATCTACGCCAAGCCCGACGACGAAACGCTGCGCCTCGCGCGCCTTGGCTCGCATAGCGAGGTATTCGGATAGATGACGCACATGCGGGCGATCTTCATCCGCCACGGCGAATCCACCGGCAACGCCGGCGTGCCGTGCCATGATCTCGCGGCGATCGAGCTGACGGAGCGCGGCCACGAACAAGCGCGCCAGGTCGCGGCGAGCTGGACGCAAGCGCCCGCGCTCATCGTCACGTCGCCCTATACCCGCACCCGGCAGACGGCCGCGCCGACGATAGCGCGCTTTCCTGGCGTGCCGGTCGAAGTGTGGCCGATCGAAGAATTTACCTATCTGCAACCGGCGCGCTGGAACGGCACGCGCAGCGCCGAACGGATGCCGCACCTCGAACGCTATTGGAGCGCGGCCGATCCGGACTATTGCGACGGGGAAGGGGCGGAGAGTTTCCGCGCCTTGCTCGGGCGCTGCGAGGCGGCGCTGGCCCGCCTCGCGGCCATGCCGCCCGCTTCGCTCGTCTATGTGTTCGGACATGGGCAGTTCATCCAGGCCGCGCGCGCGATCGTCGCCGACGCCGATCTGGACGAGCGCGCCAAGATGCGCGCCTTCTGGCGCAAGGGCGAGCCGCCCGCGATCAGCAACGCGCAGCGGCTAGGGTTTCATTGGGATGGCGACCGCTGGGCGTGTGCGCCGGCGATCGCCGCCTAGATCAACACCCGCTCCACCTCGTCCAGCGTCACGTCATCGGGTCTCCGGTCGTAAAGCTGGGTGGTGCGCGTCGAGCTGTGGTTTGCCATCGTCGCGGCCGTCTCCAACGTGCCGCCGTTTTTCAGATAGGTGGTGATCCCGGTCGCGCGGAACGAATGGTTGCCGATCGCCGTCCCGATCTCGGCCGCGCCCGCGCGCCGGCGCACCATCGCGAACGCATTGGCTTGGGGCAGGGGGGTATCGCTGAGGCGCTTAGTGCCGCGCGCGATCGTGCGGAACAGCGGCCCTTTGCGGTCTTCGCGCAACTCGCACCCGTCGAGATATTCAGCGAGATAATGCTCAAGGTTGTGGTGGCAGGGCATTTCATGGCGCTTGCCGCCCTTCTCGTGCAGGCGCACCCAAAGCCTGCGATTCTGCACGAACACGTCCTCCACCCGCATCGCGAGCGCCGCGCCGATCCGTGCGAATGAATAGACCATCAATCCAATCAGGGCGCGGTCGCGCAGGCCCGCCGGCGTCGTCACGTCGATGGTATCGAGCAGCCGCCGCGCCTCGTCGGGGGCGAGCACCGGCGTCTTGCCGCGCCGCTGGCTATGCGCCGGCCCGCGCACCGATCCGGCAGGATTCACCGGCACGATATGGCCCGTTACCAGCCAGTCGAACAGGTGGCGCACGCCGGCGAGCTGCTGCTTGACGCTGGGCGCGGCCAGCTCGCGCCCCAGCGCCTCGACCCAGGCCGCGACGTGGAGCGGTTGCACGCCAGCGAGAGAGGCAACGCCGCGCGCCTCGCACCAGGCCAGGAAGTCGCCCGCCGCGCGCGCATAGGCACGGCGCGTATGCGGATTGCGGATGGTGACGGCGAAGAACTCAAGGAAGCGCAGCCGCGTGGCGTCGTCGGCCGCCGCGATCAAGGCCGGCAACGCCAGCGCGGGCGAGGGTAGGAGGGCGAGCTGGTTCATCGTGCGATCTTCTGCCAGCGGGCCGGCTCGCGGCGGGGCTTCGCCAGCTCCCGGCGCAATTCGTCAAACACCTCATCGGCGGGACGAACGCGGCCCGCCTTCACGTCCTCAAGCCCGCGTCCAACCGACTCGTCCAATATCCGGCGCAACAGCTCGTCGCGCAAATCGCGGTGCGGCTCCATCTCGATGAAGTTCTGGACGATCGCGAACACCGCCTCGGACGGATCAACGAAATGGCCCCGCTCGACCTGCGCCAACAGCCAATCGGCCATGTCGCCGGGTAGATACACCTCGAAACGCAGCCCGCCCCCGCGCGCCTGCTCGCGCAGCGCCTTGGCCTGGTCGCGCTCGGCGCAGTTGTCGGCAAAAGCCTCGTCGTCATTTTCGATCATGCCGGCATCCCTTTTTACGGTGGATCTTCGGAGACGTTTAAACGCTCTCGGCGGGGTCGCCGCGATAGCGCACCCAAAGGTCGTGCATCGCGTCGCGGTAACCCCAGGCATCGGCATAGGTGGTCGACTCCTGCGCCAGATAGGCCATGACCGTCAGCATATCCTCGGCAATGACGGCATCGACGTTGCAAAGATGCAGGATCGGGAAATGCCCGCACTCGTCGCCATTCCACCAGGCCAACAGAAAATCCGCGACCTTGGCCGACGCGCCGGTCTCGGCCGCGCGCGTGGGCGGCAGCGCGATCGGCAGCAAGCGGCCGATCGCCGCGCCGGCCTCATCGAAGCTTACGGTCCGGATGACAGGGCGGCGCTGCGGCGGTGTCGAGGCCGTCTCGGGCATGGCGATCATGGTCCCCTGAATGTGTGATAATGTCCTTTATCATACATAGAATGTGGCGTGAATCCCGCGCGGCACGATTGCGGTTTCGCCTCTGGCGCTGAGCCGCCATGAAAGCTCCATGATGACATTCAGATTTCGACGGGGATGGGGATGGCTGCTGCTGGCTGCGCTGACGCTCTCCACCATCAGCGACGAAATCACGGAGGCCATCCCGGCGTGGCGCGAGGCGCGATCGGTTCCTCCGGAAGTTCTACGATGACTTTGCGCGCCATTTCACTTAAACGAATCTCAATGCTGCGTAAGTTGTGGTCCCTTTTGCTTGTCATGATCGCGTCATCCCTGGTGGTGACGGGAACCGTGCACGCGCAGGAGAGACCGGGCGCTATCACGATCGAGTGCAGCGGCGCCGTGCATAGCGAAGGCGATGCCGATCAGTCGCAGGGCGATTCTGATAAGGCCGTTCCGCACCACCACGGCACATGCCATGGGCCGTCGCTGAACCTTCCCGCAACCGATGAGCTGGCGGCGATGGCCCGTGCCGGCGGTATGCGCCCATTTGCCGGTTCCGACGCGGCCATCGCATCGCGCTTGGTCGATCCTGGGCTGAGGCCGCCCACCGCCTGACATCTTCCGCTGGCCGGCATCAGCCGGCTCGACGCAATTTGTCAGGATCACCAGATAATGAAAAAGTTGATCGCGGCCGTATTGGCTGCGGCGTCCTGCGCATCGATCGCGCAGGCGCAAGCACAGGCGCAACAAGCGCCGGTCCCGGCTGCGCCAACATCGGCACAGCCCATGCCGGCTTTCACGCTCGATCAGGCCGTGTTGGCGGCAGGTGGGTCGGCACCGGCCAACGCGGCGGCAGCAGCGGGCATCGAAGCCGCACAGGCTGGACGCTCCGTCGCGGGCCTCCGCCCCAATCCGACCTTTCAGGGTCAGGTCGAGAATGTCGTGGGTTCCGGGCCTTATCGGGGGCTGCGGAGCGCTGAAACGACGGTCGGGGTTGCGATCCCGATCGAGCTGGGCGGCAAGCGAAGCGCGCGTGTCGCCGTCGCCGGCGCGCAGCTATCTCGGGCGCAGCTCCAAGCCGCGATCGCAGAGGCCGATATCCGCGTGCAGGTGACGCAGCTCTATGTCGAGGCGGTCGCGGCCGAACGCCGCTTGGCGACGGCACGCGACCAAGCCCGGATCGCGGCGGAAGTCCTGCGCGGCGCCGGGGTCCGCGTTCAGGCGGGCCGGGCATCGCCGCTCGAACAGCAGCGCGCCGACGTGGCGCGGATCAACGCGGATGCCAACGTCGAGCGGCTGACGCGGCTTGCGGAGGCGGCCAGGACCAATCTCGCGCGCCGGATCGGTCGTCCGATAGATGGCGCGCTGGACGTAACACTGCTCGATCGCCTCCCTGCCGCGACCTTCGGGCCGGTCGCCCCGCCAAGTGCGCAAGGCACGCTGGCGCTGGCGGCGGCCGATGCCGATCTGGCCATCGCCGACGCCGGCATCCGGCTTGCTCGGGCC
>JAEMRT010000108.1 GCA_016463225.1 Sphingopyxis sp.
ACCCCTCCCTACAAGGGAGGGGAGAATCAATGTCACTTTTCGATCGTTGGCCGACCCCTCTTCAGATGATTTCCAGCGACGGCGCGATAACCTCCCACACGCGCGCCAGATCCTCCGCGGTGATGCAGTAAGGCGGCATCACATAGACGGTGTTGCCGAGCGGGCGGAGCAACACGCCGTGGTCGCGGTAAAAGGTGGTCAGGCGCGGGGCGAGGTTCGAGAGATAGCCCGTGTCCGGGGCGGCAATGTCGAGCGCGGTGATCGTGCCGAGACGGCGGGGGTTCGCGACGCGCAGGTCGTGCGACAGGAGCGACAGGTGCGCAGCCTGCGCATCGGCGAGGGCATCGATGCGCTGCTGCACCGGCTCGTCGCGCCAGATGGCGAGGTTGGCATTCGCGGCGGCGCAGGCGATCGGGTTCGCGGTGTAGCTGCTTGAATGATAGAAGGTCTTGCTGCGGTCGGTGGAGAGATGCGCGGCGAAGACCGGTTCGATGCAGAGCGTTACGGCGAGCGGCAGTGCGCCGCCGGTGAGCCCCTTTGACAGGCAGACGATGTCGGGGATGACGCCCGCCTGATCGCAGGCGAAGCGGGTGCCGGTCCGGCCCCAGCCGGTCATCACTTCGTCGGCGATGAAGAGGACGTCGTTGCGGGCGCAGATGGCCCGCATTTCGGCGAGCACCCACGCGGGGTAGATGAGCATACCGCCCGCGCCGAGGATGAGCGGTTCGACGATGAAGGCGGCGGGGTGCCGGGCGCAGGCGGCTTCGAGTGCGTCGAGGCTTGCCTGTTCGCGGCCTTCGTGCGGGAAGGGGATGGTGCCGACGTCGAAGAGCAAGGGTTCGTAAGGCTTGTTGAACACGCCGCGTTCGCCGACCGACATCGCGCCGATCGTATCGCCATGATAGCTGTGTTCGAGGACGAGGATTTTGCTGCGCGCCTCTCCGATGTTCGCCCAATAGCCGAGCGCCATCTTGAGCGCGACTTCAACACTGGTCGAGCCCGAGTCCGAGAAGAAAACACGCGTCAGTGGAGCAGGGGTGATACGGATCAGTTCGGCGGCGAGCGTCTCGGCAGGTTCGTGCGTCCAGCCGGCGAAGATGAGCTGGTCGAGCCTTTCGGACTGGTCACGGATCGCGGCCATGATACGCGGGTGCGCGTGGCCGTGGGTGGTGACCCACCAGCTGGAAATCGCGTCGATCCAGTGATTGCCGTCGGCGTCGTAGAGACGGGCGCCTTCGCCGCGGGCGATCAGCGGGATCGGGTCGCCGAGGCCGTGCTGGGTGAAGGGGTGCCAGACGGGGGAGGTTGGATCGGCAGTCATCGCGTGCACTCTACCCAATGGCTACCGGAAATCGGTCGAATCAAAGCAGGAAGCAAAGGCGGCCGCGAGGGTTTCGCGCGTCAGCGGATCGATGATCGGCAGCCGCCCCAGACGTCGCACGCCGCCGATCGCGGCAATCGTCGCCTCGCTGTCCTCCACGGCGTCGCCGAGGAAGGCGACCCCGTGGATCGGGGCGCCGCGCGAGTGCAACGCTTCGATCGTCAGCAGGCTGTGGTTGATCGTACCGAGCGCGGTGCGGGCGCAGACGATGACGGGGATCTGCCAGCGCGCGAACAGGTCGGCGTAGAGCGTGGTGCGGGTGACGGGGACGAGCGCGCCGCCGGCGCCTTCGATGATCAGGTCGCCGGGGGGCGGGGTGAGCGCGGCGACGTCGATTGTTACGCCGTCGATTTCGGCGGCGAGGTGGGGCGAGGCGGGGGTGTTCAGGCGATAGGATTCGGGGAGGATTGCGACATTGCCGAGGCGTGCGACCACCTCGCTGTCGGTTTCGTCTTCGAGGCCCGACTGGATCGGCTTCCAGTAGGGCGCACCCGTCGCGCCCGCGAGCGCGGCGGCAAAGATCGTCTTGCCGATGCCGGTATCGGTACCGGTGACGACGAAGCGGGTCATGCTTTCGCCATCGCCTGCGCCAGCGCGTCGGCCATCGCGTCGATGTCGGCTTCGTCGACATTGAGGGTGATCGCGATGCGCAGCCTTGCAGTACCCTGCGGCACGGTTGGCGGGCGGATACCGCGGATGTCGAACCCGGCGCCCTGCAGCGCCTCCGCGATGCGCATCGTGCGCTGGTTGTCGCCGATGATGACGGGCAGGATCTGGGTGCCGCTGGCGGGGATGCCCAGGGGCACGAGGCGTTCGGCGGCGTGGCGGACGACCGCGTGCAGGCGCGCCTGCCGTTCGGGCTCGTTCGCGACGATCTCGATCGCCTGACGGACAAGCCACGCCATCAGCGGCGACGGCGCAGTCGAGAAGATGAAGGGGCGGCCGCGGTTGACGATGAAGTCGGTCGCGATCGCGGGGGCGCAGAGCAAGGCGCCCTCGCAGCCCAAGGCTTTGCCGCAGGTGTGGAGGGTGATGAGGTTGTCGCGGCGCGGCAGCGTGTGGGCGAGCCCGGCGCCGCCGACGCCGAACACGCCAGTCGCGTGCGCTTCATCGACGACGAGCACGGCATCGTGGCGGTCGGCGACGGCGGCGAGGGCGGCGAGCGGGGCACGGTCGCCGTCCATGCTGTAGAGGCTTTCGACCGCGATCCACGGGGTGCCGCCGCCGCCACCCGCACGCCAGCGGGTGATGATGTCGTCGAATGCCTGCGCGTCATTATGTGCGGCGGCGACGCTCCCGGCGCGGCCTAGTTTCATGCCGTCGTGCGCGCTGGCGTGGATCAGCTCGTCATGGACGACAAGGTCGCCGCGCTGGGGAAGGGTGGCGAAGAGTGCGGTGTTGGCGGCGAAGCCGGTGGCTAAGAACAGCGCGGCCTCGCTGCCATAATGGCGCGCGGCGTGCGCTTCGAGCGCTTCATGTTCGGGGTGGTTGCCGCGCAGCAGCCGCGAGCCGCCCGATCCGGCGGGGAGACCGCGCGCGATGCCAGCGGTGAGCGTGCTGCGCAGCGCATCGCTATCGGCGAGACCGAGATAGTCGTTCGAGGCGAAATCGCGGCCGGCGCGCGGGGCGAGCGCGCGGCGGCTGCTTTGGACCGCCAGCGCGTCGAGGTCGGCCCGGTGGGTGCCGAAGGGGGAGAGGCCCGGCATCGACGTTTCCTAATATCTATGTCGGGTCAGCTGCGCCGGAGCGCCTGTCGTTCTTCGCTGGTCAGTCGGTGCGGCGTAACGATCGGTTCGAGCGTTTTGGCATCGAACAGCGCGCACCGCCGCCGATCGCCCGAAAGCAAGTCCTTGATCATGCGCGGGAAAAAGCGCCGCATCAATCCAGCCATGCTCATCTTGGGCAGGTGGCTGGTGTCGCCAACGCCGTCCTGTGTGAACAGATGGCCGCGCGACGGACCCACCAGTTCGGCCCGCGATGCGGGATCGCAAGCGCTCAGCTGTGTCGTGATGTAGGGGAGCTTGCCGTTTGCGTAGGTGTTGAACAACGGCATGCCGCAGCATTTCGCATACCAGCGCAGCGTCGGCTTTTCGGTCAGGTGGACGCAGGCTAGCTGGTCGCGGCCCGATGCGATTCGCAGGGTGGCGCAGCGCGACTGATACAGCGACGAGCCGCCATGTTCGTCGAGCACCCGGTCCGCATGGCCGAGATGGTGCGTGAGATCCTGACAATCGGTGCAATGGCATGTGACATGGTCGCCCGCATCCGGGCCGACGCCCAGCAATGTTCCGGAAACGGCGCCGCAGTCGCAGGCGAAGGAGAGGTCGGAGGTCATTACCCCGCCCTAGCTCCTTGCCCGCGATTACGAAAGCCGTCAGTTCTTCGCTTTATCCACCAGCTGGTTTTTGGCGATCCACGGCATCATCGCGCGCAGCTCGCCGCCGACCTTTTCGATCGGATGCGCGGCGGCGGCCTTGCGGCTGGCCTTCAGTTCGGGCTGGCCGGCCTGGTTGTCGAGGACGAAATCCTTGACGAAGCGGCCCGACTGGATGTCCTGCAGGACGCGCTTCATTTCCTTCTTGGTTTCCTCGGTGATGATGCGCGGGCCGGTTTTGATGTCGCCATATTCGGCGGTGTTGCTGATCGAATAGCGCATGTTGGCGATGCCGCCCTCATAGAGGAGGTCGACGATCAGCTTGGTTTCGTGGAGGCATTCGAAATAGGCCATTTCAGGGGCGTAGCCCGCCTCGACCAAGGTTTCGAAGCCGGCCTGGATCAGGTGGGTGATGCCGCCGCACAGCACGGCCTGTTCGCCGAAGAGGTCGGTTTCGCACTCTTCCTTGAAGGTGGTTTCGATGATGCCGCTGCGGCCGCCGCCGACGGCACTGGCGTAGCTCAGGGCGAGCGCTTTTGCATAGCCGTTGCCGCTGTTGCCGGTCGCTTCCTGCGCGACCGCGATCAGGCAGGGGACGCCGCCGCCTTTTTGATATTCGCTGCGCACGGTGTGGCCCGGGCCTTTGGGGGCGACCATGAAGACGTCGATGTCAGGGCGCGCTTCGATCAGGCCGAAGTGGATGTTGAGGCCGTGGGCGAAGGCGAGCGCGGCGCCGGGCTTCATGTTGGCGGCGAGGTCATCGGCGTAGATTTTGGCCTGCAGCTCGTCGGGGGCGGCGATCATGATGACGTCGGCCCATTCGGCCGCTTCCTTGTTCGACAGCACCTTGAAGCCTGCGGCTTCGGCCTTTTTGGCGGTTGCCGACCCGGCGCGCAGCGCGATCGCGACCTCGGTGACGCCGCTGTCGCGCAGGTTCTGCGCGTGGGCGTGGCCCTGGCTGCCGTAGCCGACGACGGCGACCTTCTTGCCTTTGATCAGATCCTGGTCGGCGTCGCGATCGTAATAAACCTGCATGTCATTCTTCCCTGCTAGTTTTCGTCATGCCGGGCTTGATCCGGCATCCATGGACCCCGGATCAAGTCCGGGGTGACGAGCGTTGAATGGTATTCCGTAGTTCCTAAACCGCCTCCGGCCCGCGGGCGATGGCGACGACGCCGGTGCGGCCGACTTCGACCAGCCCGCATTCGCGCATCAGCGCGATGAAGCGGTCGACCTTTTCGCTGGCCCCGGTGATTTCGAAGATGAAGCTGCTGAGTGTCGTGTCGACGACCTTGGCGCGAAAGACATCGGCGAGACGCAGCGCCTCGATGCGCTTGTCGCCGCTGCCCGCGACCTTGACCAGCGCGATCTCGCGTTCGACATGCGCGCCCTGATCGGCGAGGTCGATGACCTTATGCACGGGAACGAGGCGGTCGAGCTGGGCGATGATCTGGTCGATGATCGCGGGCGAGCCCGAGGTGACGATGGTGATGCGGCTGAGCGCATGGTCGGAGCTGATGTCCGCCACGGTCAGGCTTTCGATATTATAGCCGCGCGCGGTGAACAGCCCGGTGATCTTGGCGAGCACCCCGGCCTCGTTATCGACGGTGATGGCGAGCACATGGCGCTCGCCCGCTTCGGTTTTGATTTTCATGGGCTTAGACCAGTGCCTTGGCTTCGTCGTCCATCGTGCCGACGATGTCGTTCGGCTGGAGGATCATGTCGGTGTGGGCGGCGCCCGAGGGGATCATCGGGAAGCAGTTGGCGAGCTGGGCGACGCGGCAGTCGACGATCACCGGTCCCGGGGTGTTGATCATCGTCTGGATCCCGTCGTCGAGCTCCCCCAGCGTGTCGATGCGCAGGCCGGTCCAGCCATAGGCGTCGGCGAGCTTTACGAAGTCGGGGAGGCTGTCCGAGTAGCTGTTCGAATAGCGGCTTTCGTAGGTCAGTTCCTGCCACTGGCGGACCATGCCCATCCACTGGTTGTTGAGGATGAAGATCTTCACCGGCAGGCGATATTGCGCGACGGTACCCATTTCCTGGATGTTCATCTGGAGCGAGGCTTCGCCCGCGATGCAGATGACGAGGCGGCCGGGATGCGCGATCTGGGCGCCGACCGCGGCGGGGAAGCCATAGCCCATCGTGCCGAGGCCGCCGCTGGTCAGCCAGCGGTTGGGGCTGTCGAAATGGAAATGCTGCGCCGCCCACATCTGGTGCTGGCCGACCTCGGTGGTGATGATCGGGTCCATCCCGCGCGTCGCGTCGAACAGCGCCTTGACTGCGCGCTGCGGCATGATTTCGGCGGCATCCTCTTTCTTTTCGGGGAAATCGAGGCAGCGCGTCGCGCGCCAGCCGTCGACGCGGCGCCACCATTCGCCAAGATCGCGCGGCTTGTGGTCCGCGTCCTGCCAGCCCGCGATGATCGCGTCGAGCGCGCGCCCGGCGTCGCCGACCACGGCAAGATCGACGGGGACGATCTTGTTGATCGAACTGCGGTCGATGTCGATGTGGATCTTTTTGGAATCGGGCGAGAAAGCGTCGAGGCGGCCGGTGACGCGGTCGTCGAAACGCGCACCGACCGCGATGATCAGATCGGCGCGGTTCATCGCCATATTGGCTTCGTAGGTGCCGTGCATGCCGAGCATGCCGAGCCATTTGCCATCGTCGGCGGGAAAGGCGCCAAGCCCCATCAGCGTCGAGGTCACCGGCGCGCCGGTGAGCGCGACGAGCTGGCGCAGCGCCGCGCTGGCGTCGGGGCCGGCGTTGATCACGCCGCCGCCGGTGTAGAAGATCGGGCGCTCGGCTGCGGCGATCATTGCGACCGCCTGTGCAATGGCGTCGGCGTCGGGTTCGACCTGCGGGCGGTAACTTTTATGCTCGATCATTTCGGGCACGCTATAGGTGCCGGTGGCGACCTGAACATTTTTTGGGATGTCGATGACCACCGGGCCGGGGCGGCCGTTGGTTGCGATATAAAAGGCCTCGTGCATGATCGCGCCCAGCCGCGCGGGGTCCATCACCAGATAATTATGCTTGGTGCAATGGCGGGTGATGCCAACGGTATCGCATTCCTGAAAGGCATCGGTGCCGATCAGCGTTGTCGGCACCTGGCCGGTGAGCACGACCATCGGGATCGAATCCATCAGTGCGTCGGTGATGCCGGTGACCGCGTTGGTCGCACCGGGACCCGATGTGACGAGCACGACGCCGGGCTTGCCCGTCGAGCGCGCATAGCCCTCGGCCGCGTGGGTGGCCGCCTGTTCGTGGCGGACGAGGATGTGTTTGATCGTCGGATGCTTGTAGAGCGCGTCATAAATCGGAAGCACCGCGCCGCCCGGATAGCCGAACACTGTATCGACGCCAAGGTCGACCAGCGCCTGAACCACCATGTCGGCACCGCTCATTTCCGTCACGACGAAACTCCTTTCAACACAAAAACGCCGCGCTTGTGCGCTGCAACAGGGTTGCGGGCAATAGGTATATGATTCTATCCTGTCAACAGCCTTTTACGTAATATAATTGCTAATTCATCAATAGAATCGTTGTTTAGTGACTCGGTGTGGCGAGGCCAGTCGGCGGGTGGCTGGTTGCGGAACCAGGTATATTGGCGCTTGGCATATTGGCGGGTGGCGGCTTGGGTGAGGGTGAGCGCTTCGTCGCGATCGAACGCGCCGCTCAGATATCGCGCGATTTGCGGGACACCGATCGCGCGCATGGCGGGAAGATCGGGGTCGAGGTCACGGGCGAGCAGCGCTTCGACCTCGGCAATCGCGCCACGGTCGAACATCTGGACCAGCCGTTGGTCGCAGCGATCGCGTAGCCAGTCGCGCGGCGGGAGGAGAATGAGCGGGGCGAGGGTGATCGTGTCGCCGATGCCGCCCGTATGCGCGGCGTGCCAGTGGCCCAGCGGGTGGCGGGTCGAGCGGACGACTTCGAGCGCGCGGGCGATGCGGGTGGTGTCGGCGGGATTCAGGCGGGCGGCGGTATCGGGATCTTCGCGGGTGAGCGCGGCGTGGGCGTCGGCGACGGGCAGGGCGCGGACGGCGGCACGAATATCGGGGTCGATCTCGGGAATCGGTGAAATGCCGTCGAGCAGGGTGCGGATATGGAGGCCGGTGCCGCCGACGAGGATCGCGACGTCGCCCGCGGCGTGCGCGGCGGAGATCGCGGCGCGGGCCTCGCTCGCCCAGCGCGCGGCGTTATGCGCCTCGGCGGCGTCGATATGGCCGAAGAGGTGATGCGGGACGCCCGCCATCTCTTCGTCGTTCGGGCGCGCCGAGAGGATCGCGAGGTCGGCATAGACCTGGCTTGCGTCGGCGTTGACCACGACGCCGCGCCCGACGGCTTTCGCCACCGCCACCGCCAATGCACTCTTGCCGCTGGCGGTGGGGCCAGCAATAAGTGCGACAGGCGGCCGTGCGCCGAAAGAGGATGAAGGAGATGCCATGTTTGTCGCGACGCTGATAGCAGCAGGAAAGCTGACCGACGAGGTGGTTCGCGAGGCGATCGACCGGCTCGACGCGACGGGGCACGACGTCGGCGCGCCGCACTGGCTGGATGTCGGCGATGCCGCAGACATCGTCTTTCACGGCAGCCTGGTCAGCGCGCGCAAGGAACTGGCGCTGATGGACCATGGATCGCTCGACACGATCGTCCAGCCGCTGGGAGACCGGACCAAAAAGCTGATCATCGCCGACATGGATTCGACGATGATCAGCGTGGAATGCATCGACGAACTGGCCGACTATGCCGGGCTGAAGCCCGAGATTGCGGCGATCACCGAGCGCGCGATGCGCGGCGAGCTCGATTTTCGCGCCGCGCTGATCGAGCGCGTCGGATTGCTCGCGGGGATGCCCGAGGCGACTTTGGTCGAATGCCGGATGGAGCGGGTGAAACTGACCCGCGGCGCGCGCACGCTGGTGCAGACGATGAAGGCGCATGGGGCGCATTCGGTGCTGGTGTCGGGCGGCTTCATGCCGTTCGCCGGGCCGGTCGGCGAGGCGATCGGGTTCGACAAGGTGCTGGCCAACGAGCTAGAGATTCGCGACGGCAAGCTGACTGGAAAGGTGATTGAGCCGATCGTCGATAGCGCCGCAAAACTGGAAACGCTGAAAGCCGAGGCAGCGAAGCACGGCCTGCCGCTGGCCGAGACGCTGGCGGTCGGCGATGGCGCGAATGACATTCCGATGATCACGTCGGCGGGGCTGGGGGTGGGTTATTATCCGCACCCGGCGGCTGCCGAGGCCGCGGCGGCGGTGGTGCGGCATCATGATTTGACCGCGCTCTTGTGGGCGCAGGGCTATCCGCGGCGGAGTTGGGTGCTGGGGTAAGAAACGCTGATCTGCGGAGGCGTCTGCGACCGCAGCGTACTGGTACTCTGGAGCCGGGTCACCGAACGAGATAGTGCGCTAATGGTCCCTGCGTGGCGTCTTTTTCAGGATCATGCGACGATGAAGATTCAGGCACCTGGCGCTCGATCGCTTGCTCCCGCCGCCAAGGTCGAACGCAGCGGGGGCCGCACCGATTTTGATGCCGCCGTGGAGCGCGCCGGGGCCAGCCTTGCTGCGCAGCCGGGCGAAGCTTTACGCGACTTCTCGCAGATGACCCGCGACCAGCTGTTTCAATGGATGAATGACCGCATCAAAGGCGGTGCGTTATCGCTGGACGACCGCGCCGGTCTGTTGGGCCTGACCGGTTGCGGAGCGATCGGCGCGCCATCTGCCGATACCGCACCAGCGAGCGATCAGGACCAGCTGAATTTTTTTCAGATCGCTCAGGACAGGGTCGCTGCCGCCCGGCACCGCCGCGAAGGCAGCGTAGAAGCGATTTACCAGACCGCGCTCGCGGTCATGCGGCAGTTTCAGAAACCGGTCTGACAACGGTAGGCTCATTCGGCGCCGACTTCCCGCGAGGAAGCCCGGAAAACGCGTGCGTCTGGAGGCATTGTGTTGAATTTCGACGAACAAATTTCAGCGGTGTTGGCGCGCCATCGCAATGACGCGGTCTTGCTGCACCGGACCTATCCGCCGACCGACGCGCTCCCCACGAACAGCCGGTTTGGCGGCTTACCGGCGCTGCCATCCGTGGCGGAATGGCCGCGCATGGCCGACGGCACGCCGCTCCATTTCCTGGCTCAGATCGATTGCGCGGCGATGCCCTTTCGCAGCGCGCTGCCCGACCGCGGCATATTGTTTTTCTTTGGCCGCGATAGCGAAGAGCAGATCTGGGACGAGCGCTACGCTGGCGACAAGCCATGGCGCGTGGTTTATGCGCCCCACGCGTCGGGCGGCGATCCGCTGCATCCCGCACCCGTCGATCTGCCGCCGATCGGCGATTCCTATCCCCCCCCTAATTGGCGGCCTTTCCTGCGCGAGGGCGAGACGGCGCCGAACGTCCATGTCGAGTGGCCGATCGAGCTGCGCCGCATGGACACATGGCCCGATGCTAGTGCGCTGATCGACGAGGATTTCGGCCGATCCGAGGGCTGGCGCACGCGACTGCTTGGACTGATCAGCAAGCACAAGAAAACCCAGAGGCAGGCTGACGAACAGGTGCTATTGTGGGACGCTTATGACGCCGCTTTGCAAAAGAAGCGCGCCGACGCCTTTTATACTTCGACCGGATATGCTCCGGCCGTCGGGGCGGACGCTTCCTATCTGCGAAACACGCAAACCGCGCTGCGCATATTGCGCGAAGATAGCGGCGCGCGCGCCTATCCCGACCGCTGGATCTATATCAGCCTCTTTTGCCGCGCGCTCAGCGCTGCGCTTGAGCGACCCTCGGCGCGGACGGGCATCCAGGACGCCGAGGCGCGGATCGCCGCGGCCGAAAAGTGGATTGGCATCGCCGACGCCGCCGATCCTGCCGCTGCGGTTCCCGCCATCGATCGCGAGGCGTTCCGACGGTGGGCGGTATCGCTGCAACGGGGCGAGGCCAATGTTACGCTCGACTACGACGTTGCGGAGTGGATTATCGAATCGGCCAAGGGCGCCATTCGCAGCTTTGCGCATAATCGCGATCGAGCGCGCCTGATCTCGTCCACCATCTATGACGCGATGGCGTCATTTTTTCAGGGCGATTCCGTCTGGGGTATCCAATATTCGCAGATGCTGGGGCATGCCCCGTCGTCGCAGCAGGCGCGCGAGACCGACGATCCGACGCTATGCCTCCTGAACCTTGCCAGCGATGCCGGGCTGGGATGGATGTTCGGCGATGTCGGAGAGGCGAGTTTCTGGATTGCGCCCGAGGCGCTCGCTCAGCGTGATTTCGGCCAAGCGTGGGCAACGCTCGAAGGGCATTGAGACGCCGCCGAAGACCTGTCGGCGTCGGCCTTGCGCCTTAACTTTTGCCCACCTGATTTTCGTGACCTGTCTGCGGGCGCGACCCTCTCCGGCCGAATTTCACAGCAGGCCGTCGCCGCGCCAGATGATCAGCAAACCGGTGCCGACGATGACGTCGATGATGACGCACCATGGCACATACCATTGCGGGATTGCGACGAGCGGCAGCCGCCAGCGGTTGTGGTGCGCCAGATCCCACCCGGCATGGCCGAAATAGGCCAGCGGCAACAGCACGGGCCAGTAGAGGAGGCCGAGCAGGCCCGCGATCGCGAAGGCGCCGCTCATGTTGAACTCGACGAACTGGTCGCGCGGCGACCCATTCACGACCGCGAAGCCGAAATAGATGCCGGCGATCAGCGCGATCAGGACCGCAGCGAAGCCGAGCGACGCCTGGGCAGGCAAAAATGCGTGCGGGAGCAGCGAGCCGATCCCGACGGCAATGCCGGTCAGGATCGGCCGCCGCGCGAAAGGCGAAGTGCCATGGTCGTGACTATGCAAGGTTTCGGTCGACATGTGTCCCTCCTTTGCCCCGCTGCGCGCGACACCGTTCTGCGTCCCGATCGGGCAGCGGAAGCGTATCACAAGATGCTGCGATCGCGGAGTCGGACGCTTGCCGGGTTCAATCCTCGATCGGTGCGGCGGCGGCTTGCGAAAAGCCTGTGTCCGCAAGCCGCTTCAGCGCGGCGGCATATTTGGCGGTATCCAGATAGGGGTGAAGGCTGACGATCTTGCCCCAGCGCAGGCGGATGATGTGGACGCCGTCGTTGACGTAGCTGGTGTCGCCGTCGGCCATCACCGCGCGGTCGCGCCATTCGATCACCGCGGTTGTGTCCCACGGCGTGCCGCTCGACGCGATATGCTTGATCTCGAACTTGAGCACCGGGTGGACGCTGAACAGGCGCTGGAACCAGGCGCGCAGCCCGGCCTTGGTGTGGCGCGTACCGCCGAGCGCATGGTCGCCGGGGAAGATATGTTCGAACCGGTCGGCCATGCCGCCGAGCGCCGATTCCCAGTCGCCTTTGCTGAGGCCGTCGAAGATTTTGCGGACCTGATGGCGAACGATAGCGTGATACATGATTTTGCTCCTGTAGAGTTGACGACGTAAACATTGCAGTGAAGATGGGGCCAATGTTTACGATGTCAACACGGTAGCGCAGCAATTTTTGGCGGATGCGTCCGCGAATTTATGCGATCTTTATGCAGCGCGCTGAAATCGCTCTCGAAACTTTACGCACCGCAGGCCTAAATTCGGAGCATGATGATCGAAATCGCTGATCCTGCCGCACGCGGCCGCCCGGTTTGCGCTGCTGGCTCCTCGCGTTTTCCGCGCCCCGGCCTTGATGCGCGCTGGCCGGCGGTCGCCGCGGCTATTCAGCATCTTCGCCATGCGCGGAGGCGTAGCGTGCGCATCGTCGATGCCGAATGTGGCGATGGGCGCCTGCTGGTTCAGGCGGCGCGGTACGCGCGTGCGCTGGGCTTTACCGCGATCGACGGGCGCGGGATCGACTCCGATCCGTCGGCGATCAACGGCGCGCGAATGGCGGCGGCGCGGGTGTCCGATCCGGCGATCGGGCTGAGCTTTGAAGCGGGCGATATGCTTGCGGCACTGGCCGACGAGGCTGAATTCCCCGCCGACATCCTGTTGTGGGAAGGCGGCGCCGGGGCGCGGCCGCATGTCGCCGACGCGGTGGTTGCGGCGGGGTGCATCGTCATCGGCGCCGCGCGCCCGGCAGCGGGCGGCGGCATGACCCGGCGTGATCGTGCGTGGCGCATCGCCGGTTTCGTGCTGATGGCGGCGGGCTATGCGATCCCGCTGGCGGGTGAGCTATTGGCCGACCGCAGTGTGCAACAGGCTATCGCGGTGCTGATCGGGATGCCGCTCGCCCTCGCGGGCGCGTTGCTGATCGTGCAGGGTGATCGGGTGCCGCGTATATTTCGCGTCGAACGCAGCCGCCATCGCGACCTTGTCCTCGCGATCCGCGCGCGACGACGATCGGGGTCAGGCCGGCAGCGCTTCGGGCGCGAGCTCGCCGATTAGCCACGCCCGAAACCGCGCCATCGCGTCGCTTTCGGGGCGCGACATCAGGCGGGTGAGCCAGTAGCGGCCGGCGTTGATCGTGGTGTCGAAGGGCTGGACGAGCAGTTCGGAGGCGAGTTCGCGGGTGAACATCGCGGGCGGCGCGAGGGCGATGCCCTGGCCTGCGGCGGCGGCGGATGCCATTAGCGCCGAGCTGTCGAAGATCGGGCCGCGCAGCACCGGCGCGGACACGCCCGCGGCGGCGAACCATAGCGTCCATTCGTCGGCGCGGTACGAACGCAGCAGGCGTTCGGGGATCAGGTCGGCGGGGGTTTTCAGCCGCGCGGCGATCGCGGGGGTGCAGAGCGGGGTCATCGGCGCGGCGAGCAGCGGCTCGGCATGGGTGCCGTGCCAGGCGCCATCGCCGAACCGGATCGCAAAATCGAGTGCCTCGCCCGCGAGATCGACGCGGTTGTTGTTGGTCGAGATGCGCAGGTCAATGCCGGGATGCGCGCGGGCGAAGGCGTTGAGGCGTGGGAGCAGCCAGCCGGTGGCGAAGGTGCCGACGACCCCGACCTTCAGCGCCTCGCGGAACCGGCCGCCGCTAAATTGGTCGAGCGTCGCGGCGACGCGGTCGAAGGCGTCGGCGACGACGGGGACGAGCGCATGGCCCTCGTCGGTCAGCGCGAGGCCGCGCGGCAGGCGGTGGAACAGGCGGGTACCGAGGCGGCGTTCGAGCTGCGCCACCTGATGACTGACCGCGCCCTGGCTGACGCACAGTTCGATCGCGGCGCGGGTGAAGTTGAGATGGCGCGCCGCGGCGTCGAAGGCGCGGAGGGCGTTGAGCGGGAGCTGGGCGCGGTCCATAGCCTGCCATCAATTATTCTCATGGCTTTGTCGAGAAATGATGCTTTGTCCGGCGCGGCACGGCTTGGCAATTTGCCCGCGAAGGGAAACGAAAATGTTCGAAGCAATCAGTTTGTTGGCATGGTTTGCCGCAGCGAGCGGGGCGCCGGTTCCGGCGGTCGACCCGCTGACCCAGCCGATCGCATCATCGCGCGCGGCCCAATGGCTGGCGCCCGTGCCGCCCGAGAAAATCCACGGCAACAGCTATCTGGTCGGTTTCGGCGGCATGAGCGTCGCCCTGATCGACGCCGGCGCCGGGCTGGTGCTGATCGATGGCGCCCTGCCGCAGGCAGCGCCCGCGATCCTCGCCAATGTCCGTCAGCTGGGCTTCGATCCCAAAGACATCAAATTTATTCTGAGCACCGAGCCGCATTTTGATCATGCCGGCGGGCTCGCGGCGCTGGCGCGCGACACCGGCGCGACGGTGGTGGCGAGCGCGCGCGGGGTCGAGGGGCTGCGGCTGGGCAAGCACGCCGCCGACGATCCGCAGCTCGCCTATGGCGGCAGCTGGCCTGCGGTGACGCGGCTGCGCGTGATGAAGGATGGCGAAGTGCTGAAACTGGGCAAAGCGGCGATCACTGCGCACGCAACCCCGGGACATACGATGGGCAGCATGAGCTGGAGCTGGCAGGCGTGTGAAGGCAAAAAATGCAAGGCGATCGTCTTTGCGTCGAGCCTGAATCCGGTGTCGGCGGACGATTACAGGTTCAGCAGCGCCGCGGGCGCGCCGTTCGTGGCGGGCTTTGCGCAAAGCTATCGGACGATGGAGGCGCTGGCGTGCGATATTCTTGTTTCGGCGCATCCCGACAATGCGGGCGAAGGGCGGTATAATGCCGCGCCGGGTGCCTGCCGCGCCTATGCCGACCGGTCGCGCAAGGCGCTGGCGAAACGGCTGGCGGCGGAGAAGGCAGAGGTCGCAAAGTAGCGGTGGGGTAGACCCTCCCCATCGCTTCGCGACAGGGGGGAGGACTTTCGCCTATTTGTCCACAACCAGACACGCCTGTCCGCTCTTGCTGAGGGCAGCGCAGAAGTTGTTCGCTTCGCCCTTGTTGGCAAAGCCTGCGGTCTGGAGGCGGGTAACCTTGCCGGTCTTGACGTAAGTCGGCTGGCGCGCGGCGACGGCGGGGTATTTTTTGCCGAGCGAGGCCCAGAGGCTCCGCGCATTGGCCTCGACGCCAAAGGCGCCGAGTTGAGCGCGCCAGGGGCTGTTGCCGCCACCCGCGCGGGCGGGGGTCGGGGTTTCGCGGACAGCGATG
>JAEMRT010000030.1 GCA_016463225.1 Sphingopyxis sp.
CATTTCTGTCTAAGCAAGGGGGAGGCGGGGGTAGGGAGGGTGCCTCCCCCTTGCACGCGGGGCCGGCCGGGGGGCTAGAGGCCGACCCGCAGACTCGCACGGAACGCCCAACCAATATGGTTTTGCTGTTCCTCCGCGGACATTTCGCCAGCGACCTGAAAGGCCGAATTGCCAGCAATGCCACGGAGACGGCCGACCCAGCCGCTCGTGCGATCATCAGGAATTAGAGTAAAGGGCGTGCCGTCCTTGAACGACGCGGTGGTCGAGCCCAGCGTGCCACCGACGATCTGACGGCGACCGCCCTCGATTTCGAAGCGCGTCCAGCCGTCATATTGGTCGAGGCCGCCAAAATCCATGCCGAGCGCAACGGTGCCCGACACTGCGAGTTCGTCGCTGTCGCGACCCAGAACCTTCAGGTCGAGCGCGTTGCCACCGCCGGTTTCCTGATAGCCCTTCTCGGTCAGCTTGAAATAGTCGACTGCGACCATCGGGCGGATCGTGATGCCCCCGGCGTGGGCGTCATAGGCAAGCGAGCCTGATGCCGACCACAAAGTGCCGTCCCATTTGCCTTTCATCGTCTTTTCGATGTCATCGGCGCCCGCCTCGGCGCTGAAGATACGGGTTCCCTTCATCTTGATGGGCGCGCCCGATACGCGGGCGTTGGCCATGAAGCCCTTCGAACGCAGGCGCCAGTGCAGCGCGCCTTCGATCTGGCTGGTGGCGACTTCATTGGCGTTGCTGCCGTTGCCGTCCTTGCCGCTGAGGAAGGCGATCGAGCCGCCGAAATTGCCGACCTCGCTCTTGATCTCGGCACCCAGCCCGATGCCCCAGCCGCTGACGTCATAGCTCGCGGTGTCACCGACGCTTTTCGACGTCCCCCACACCGCCTGGTTGACCCAATAGCCCCATTTGCCTTCGTCCTGGAACGGCGCATTGGGATCCTGCAGGTGGCGCGACAGCGCGCGCGAACCCGAGGTGACGGTTTCGAACACGCCGCCCTCATGCTCGGGCAACATCTGGCCGAGCTGGCTGCGGAACTGGTCGCCGCTGGTGATGCCGAGGAAAACGTCCTCGATCTTCTGGTCGTCGACCACCGCGTCGAGCACCGCATCGAACGCGCCCGCCTCGGACCGGTTGAGCCCGAGCTCGGTCGTGCTCTTGCGCGACACGTCGACGATCAGCTGCGTCGCGTTCGACGTCAGCGTGCCCTTGTAGAGGAAGGGCAGCAGCGTCTGCGATGCGGTGAGGTTGCTTGCGCCGGTCAGCGTGCCGGCGGTCAGGACGATGTGCCGCCCCTCGGCCTGCTCGATGCTCGACAGCCGCAGCGCCAGTTTGGATTCCGCGCCGAAGCTGGCAGCGCCCGTGACCTGTAGCGCGGTGCCGGTGCTGCCGGTGTCGAGGAGAACGCCCAGCGTTCCCTTGTCAGTCACCGCCAGCGACGCAATCCGCGCCGCGCCGGACACGTCAAAGGTGCCGCCGCTGACTGACACGGCGAGCCCCTGTGCGTTGGCCAGCGAGCCCGAGAAGATCGACGTGCCGCCAATGCTGAGCGTGTCGGTGCCACCACCGAAATCCGCCGCGCCCGTGAACTTTGAAGTGCCGGCCAGCGTCATGCTGTCATTGCCTGCCCCAAAGCGCGCGTTGCCCGCATAGGTCGCATCGCCCGACAGCGCGAGGCGGTTGTTGCCGGCGCCAAAAAAGCTGTTCCCCTTCACCGAGCCGTCGGCGATGTCGAAAACGTCATTGCCGCCGCCGAAACGAACGTCGCCGACGATGCTGGGGGCAGTGACCCCCGAAGCAACCGCTGTCTGCTTCACCGTCGCGCCCGCGGCATTCGCCGACAGGTCGATCGCGATATTGCGGTCGGAGCTGGCCAGCGCCCCGGTAGCGCTGATCGTCCCGCTGTTCTCTACCGTTGCGACGGTGCCCGACAGGTCGACGATCGCCCGCGCGGTACCATTGTCGCCGCCGGTCTTGGCCGTGATGGCGCCGCTATTGCGGATCAGCGCGACGTTGCCTCCCGTCTGAACGAGAACCGCGGTGGCGACCGAACCGGCGACGTTACCCGTGGTCGTCGCCTCGATCTTGCCTGCGTTGCGCAGTTCGGGCGTCGTCGCGCCGCTGCCGATGCGGATCGCGGTCGCTGCGACATCCTTCGACAGCGCGGTCACGCTGCCGGTCGCGCCGATACCGATCCCGCCGGCGATGGTCACCGCGCCGCCCAGGCCACCGATCTGCATGCCGTTGCCGTCCTTGCCGGCATAGAGACCGTTGCCGATCACGCTACCGTCGATGATCAGGCCGAGGCCCGTTCCGGTTCCGGCAACCGGACCGATCGTCACGCTTTGCGTGGCGGATCCGATGCGAACAGCCGCCGCCGACCCGAAGGAGCGCACCGCCGCGCTGCCTTCCTTGTCGTCGGGGATACCGTCCTTGTCTTCGTCATTGTCCGTGGTGCTCGAATCCTTGGGCGGAACCGCAAGGACGATACCGCCGGTCACATTGCCTTCGACGGACAGCGCCGGACCACCGATCAGCAGATCGTCCGCGTCGAGCTTCGACGGATCGGCTGGTGGGGTGGTAAAGCGATAGCCGGTCGCGGTCAGGTTGCCCTGAACAACGAGCGCGCCGGTGATGTTGCCCGCCAGTCGCGCCGCCGTTGCGTCGAGGCCGGTGGCGGTGATCGTCCCGGCCAGCCGGACATTGCCGGTAACGTCCTGCAACCCGACGCCGAGCGCGCGGTCGCCGAGCACGGAGACCGTGCCGTCGTTGGTGAAATTGCCGGTCAGCGGTCCGCCGAGGCGGATGCCCGCCGAATCATTCCCCTCGATCGTGATCGCCCCGCTGTTGACGATATTGCCCGTAAGGGCACCAAGGGTCGCGATACCGACACGGTTGCTGCCCAGTGCAAAGGCGCCGTCGATGTCGCCGTCATTGTCGATGTCGGTCGGCGCATAGGGTTCGTCGATGATGATCTTGCCAGTCGCGGCGTTGGTGATCGACCCGACCGTCCCGGCGTTGGCGACGATGCCGCGCGCACCATTGACGTTGCTGATCTCGATCGTGCCTTCGTTGATGACCTTGTGATTGCTGTCGATCGTTACCGCTGTGCCAGTCGTCGGCTTCACCGAACCCGTCGACGTGATCTTGATATCGTCGGGCGCGCCCGATTTGATCGTCGACGTCCGCACCGGCGCCGTGGTCGCAGTGGTGATCGTCGTTTCCGCCTGGGCGGTCGTCGAAAGCAGGGCGGCCAGACAGGTGGTGGCCAGCAAGGTGTTGCGCATCGGGTTCCTCTTGTGATCGGGGCCGGATGTTGTTCCGGCGACAATCACAAGACGGAGCGGACGAAGCGCAGCCTTTAAGAAAAAATCAAACGCCTGGCTGCGGCCGGCGCATTGGTGTCGGCACCATTTACCATCGGCACCGCGCCTGATATGCAGGTCACGCTACGGGGGGCAAAAAACATAAGGTCGCCGTGGCTTTTCGCCGCGACCGTTTCGGACGTTCGCTTGGGGCAGCGTCCACTCTGCACTGGGCATCGCGGTAAGACTGGAAATCCTTGGAACAGCGCGGGCGCCATCAATGGCGGACAGGGTGGGATTCGAACCCACGGTGAGCTTGCACCCACGGCGGTTTTCAAGACCGCTGCCTTAAACCACTCGGCCACCTGTCCGCTCGGTCGCCGCCATAGCGCGATGCGGCTTTGCGGCAAGAAAAACCTTGCTGGCTCGGCCCGCCGTGCGAATGACTCGACTCGTCCCGCCATCGCCTAGCCAAGCCGCTCGCATCTGTGCGAGACACGCCTTATGGGTGGGAACATCATGCACGTTATCTTTTCGAAAGCCGGACGTCTTTTCACTCTCACCGCCGCAGTCCTGTCGGCCTGGCTGCTCACCGCATCGGCGCCGCTGCACGCCCAGAGCGGCGACAACGGCTTCGATGCCTATGTCCAGTCGCTGTGGCCCAAGGCACAGGCGCGCGGCGTGTCGCGGCAGATCTTTGACCGCGTCACCGCGGGCCTGCGCTACAATCCGCGGGTGATCGCACTCGACCGCGACAATCTCGGCAGCCCGCCCACCAACGACACCCCGATCCCGAATTTCGCGCCGTACAAGGCCAAGCATGTCGATGCGGCGCGGATCGGGGGCGGGCGCCGTGTCCACGACCGCTTGCTGCCCTTGCTGTCGCGCATCGAGGCGCACACCGGCGTGCCGACGAGCATCATGATCGCAATCTATGGCCATGAAACCGCTTATGGGCAGGTCACGGGAAGCTTCGATCTGCCCGAAGCACTGGCGACATTGGCCTATGAGGGGCGCCGCCGCAGCCTGTTCGAACCCGAATTCCTCGCGACGCTCGAAATGGTCCAGCGCGGCGTGCCGCGTGAGGTGCTCAAGGGCAGTTGGGCAGGTGCCTTTGGTTATCCGCAATTCCTGCCGTCGGTGTATCTGCAGGTGGCCGAGGATGGCGACGGCGACGGCCGCGCCAATATCTGGTCGAGCGAGGCCGATGCGATTGAGTCGATCGGCGCGTATCTTCGCCGCGCCGGCTGGCGTGCGGGGCAGCCGTGGGGCGTTGCCGTCACGGTGCCCGGCGGCTTTGACCGCAACCGCGTCGCCAGCCGTCTTTCACCCACCCGCTGCGCCCGCGTTTTTGCGCGCCACAGCCGCTGGCGCTCGATGGCCGAATGGCGCGCCGATGGCATCCAGCCGATCGGTGGCCGCTGGCCCGACGGTCAGGTTCAGGCGGTGCTGCTCGAACCCGATGGCCCCGGGCGGACTGCATATTTGCTGACCGGTAACTATCGTGCGATATTGGACTATAATTGTTCCAACTTTTACGCACTTTCGGTAGGGTTATTGGCGGATGAAATCGATCGTTAGAGACACTGGGCTGATGGCCGCGATGCTTATGCTCGCCGGCTGCGGCAGTTTCGACGGCAAGCGCGAGGGCGGACCGACCGCCAGCCCGACACCGGCGCAATCGGCCAACGGCGTGAACGACACGCCGGTCAAGATTGGCGATCCCTATGCGATCGGCGGCACGACCTACACGCCGTCGGACGTCGCCGATTATGACGATGTCGGCTATGCGAGCTGGTACGGCGAGGAACTCGCCGGACGGCCGACGGCCAATGGCGAAACTTTCGACCCCGCGGGGGTCAGCGCCGCGCACAAGACACTGCCGCTACCGAGCTATGTCGAGGTCACCGCGCTCGATACCGGACGCACGATTCTGGTACGCGTCAACGACCGCGGGCCGATGGTCGGCGATCGGTTGATCGACCTGTCGCGCGGCGCCGCCGAGCAACTGGGTCTGACCGACGGCGTATCCGCGGTGCGCGTCCGCCGCACCAACCCACCCGCCGCCGAACGCGCGCAGCTGCGCGCCGGTCGCGCGGTGCCGGAACGGATCGGCACGCCCGATTCGCTGCTTTCGATCCTGCGTACAAAGCTGAAGGCCATGCCGGTTCCCAAGGCGCTCGCCGCAGCGCCGCCGGTCGAGGCACAGCCCGCCGCGCCGATTGCATCGGGAAAAGCCAAACCCGGCGATGACCGCATGGCGGTTGAAAAGGCAAAACCTGCCACCAAGCCGGCAGCACCCGCAAAACCCGCTCCCGCGTTGGCCGGAAAATTTGTCGTCCAGGTCGGCGCATTCAGCAGCGAAAGCCGCGCCAATGCCGCGGCAAAATCGGTCGGCGGTACCGTCAGCAAGGCGGGCAACCTCTGGCGGGTGCGGATCGGCCCCTTCGCCAGCGACGCCGACGCGCGCGGCGCACTCGGAACGGCGAAAGCCAAAGGTTTCCGCGATGCGGTGGTCCAGCGCGATCGGTGACGGGCCAACGCGTGATAAAACTCTCGAAGATTACAATGCAAAGCGCTGCGGTGTTGGCAGGGTTTGCACTGACGCTCGCCGTGCCAGCGGCTGCGGCGGACGACGCACGTCCAAAAAGCACGGCGGCGGCGCGTCCGTCCTACACCACGCAGGCACCGATCGTGATGCTCAAGGATCTCGATTCGGGCGAGATCCTGTTCTCGCGCGGTGCGGACAAACGCTTTGCCCCGGCGTCGATGGCGAAGGTGATGACCGCCTATGTCGTTCTCGACCTGATCAAAAAGGGCGAGTTGGCGCGCGACAAGCAGTTCACCGTCAGCGAAGCGACATGGAAGAAATGGAGAGGCAGCAACGGCGGATCGACGATGTTCCTGCGCCCTGGCGAAAAGGTTTCGGTCGATGAGCTGCTTAAAGGCCTGATCACCGTATCTGGCAATGACGCCGCCGCCGTGCTGGCGGTGGGAATCGACGACGGCGAAGCGGCTTTTATCAAACGAATGAACGCAGTAGCTGCGCAAATTGGTATGAAATCGAGTAATTTCGGAACGCCGAACGGCTGGCCGGACGGCGGGGTGACCAAGGTCAGCGCCGCCGATCTGATCACGCTCGCCGACCGGCTGATCCGCGATCATCCGGCTGGTTATGCCCGCTATTTTTCGATGCCAAAGCTTCAGCATGGCACTTCGCCCGAGGGCAAACCGATCGTTCAGGCGAACCGCAATCCGATTCTGGGCCGGGCGCTGGGGGCTGACGGGTTGAAGACGGGCTACACGTCTGAAGCGGGCTATTGCCTGCTGGGTTCAGCGAAGCGCGACGGGCGGCGACTGATCATGGTCGTTGCCGGTTTGCCAAGCGACAAGGCGCGCCGCGACGAGGCCGAGCGGCTGATGAGCTGGGGTTTCGGGATACAGCTAGCAGGGAACGACGGGGGTCATAACAAAAAGGCCGCGTCTGGTAGCGGCCGCGCTGCGCCGTGATGACAAAGCGCGTGCTGACGGCTACCGCCGTGTGATGCACGCTCGTTTCTTCCGCCTCCACCTTCACAGACTTTCGGCATGACGCGCGGGCGCTTCATCACGCTTGAAGGCGGGGAAGGGGTCGGAAAATCGACGCAGATCCGCGCGTTGGCGGACGCGATCAAAGCGCGCGGTATCGAAGTCGTCACCACGCGCGAGCCCGGTGGCAGCACCGGCGCTGAAGCGATCCGGACGCTGCTGATGGAAGGCAGCGACGACCGCTGGGATGCGCGCAGCGAGGCCTTGCTGTTCGCGGCGGCGCGCGCCGACCATGTCGCACGCACGATCCGCCCGGCACTAGCCCGCGGCGCCTGGGTGCTGTGCGACCGTTTTGTTGATTCGAGCCGCGCCTATCAGGGCGGCGGCGGCGGCATCACCGACGCGGACATCCTGGCGCTGCATGGCGTGGGGTCCGAAGGCCTGCTCCCCGACCGCACCTTCCTGCTCACCGTCAGCCCCACCGAAGCCGCACGCCGCCTGGACGCACGCGGTGGCAGCGACCGCATGGGCAGCAAACCCGCCGACTATCAGGCGCGCCTCGCCGTGCGCTTTGTCGAAATGGCCGCGACCGAACCCGACCGCTGGCGGATTGTCGATGCCGACCCCCCTGCCGAGCAGGTCACCGCAGCGATCCTTGGCGGGCTCGCCGAATGGCTATGATTGGCCATCACGACGCCGAGGCAGCCTTTCTCGAAGGCTGGCAGGGAGGCAGGCTGCATCACGCTTGGCTACTCGCCGGTCCACAGGGGATGGGGAAGGGGGCTTTTGCCGCAAGCGTCGCGCGCTTCCTCGTTACCCATGGCCGCGGCGGCGACGGGCAAGCGGTTGCGCTCGACGATCCGGGCGACAGCGCCGCGGGGCGATTGGTCGAGGCGGGCAATCACCCCGAAATCCTCCACCTGACGCGCCAGCTCAAGGACAAGAGCAAAGACCTCGCGCGCAACATCACGATCGATCAGGTGCGGACGATGATCCGCCGCCTGCATCTGTCGCTGTCGCTCGGCGACTGGCGCGTCATCATCGTCGATGCGATCGACGATCTGGAGACCGACGCCGCCAACGCGCTGCTCAAAACGCTCGAGGAACCGCCGGCAAAAACGCTGTTCCTGCTCGTCAGCCACTCGCCGGGACGCTTGCTGCCGACGATCCGGTCGCGATGCAGAACGCTGCGTTTTCAACCGGTTGATCGTGACGTCATGACAGCTTGGCTGCATAATCTGCGCCCGATGCTCGAAATTGCCGAGGTACGCGCGATCGTCGCGGCGTCGGGTGGTGTGCCGGGCAAGGCGCTCGCATTGATCGACAGCGATGTCGCCGCGATGGAGAAGAAGTTGCTGGCGATCGCCAGTTCGGGTGATCCAGAAAACCGGCTCCGCGAGGCGCTTGCGCGCGAGGTCGGCGGCACCGCCAATCGCGCCCGGCTCGAGCTGGTGATCGATATCGTCCCCGGTCTGCTCGCGCGCCTGGCGCGCGAACGCCCTGTGGCGGAGATCGCGCCGATCCTCGCACAATGGGACCGCGTCCAGCGCACCGTCCGCGATGCGATCCGCGGTTCGTACGACGGAACGATGGTCGGGTTCGAAATCGGCAACTGCCTTGCCGAACTGGCGCCGCGTTCAGCGCAACCGGCACGCTGACGCTTTCCCTCGCGCGCGCCAGCGGCTAAGGCGCGGCCATGTCCGAAAACAGCGCCCCTTTCTACATCACCACCGCGATCAGCTACCCCAATGGCCGCCCGCATATCGGCCACGCCTATGAAGCGATCGCGACCGACGTGATGGCGCGGTTCCAGCGCGCACGCGGCCGCGACGTGCGGCTGGTCACCGGCACCGACGAACATGGGCTCAAGATGTTTCAGACCGCCCGCGACCAAGGTCGTGAAACGATCGACCTCGCTAACGAAATGTCGTCCTATTTCCGTGAGATGTATGCCAAGCTGAATATCAGCTATGACAGTTTCATGCGCACGTCGGATGCCGCGCATCACGCGGCGTCGCAGGCGATCTGGGGCGCGATGGAGGCCAATGGCGATCTTTATCTCGATCGCTACGAAGGCTGGTATTCGGTCCGCGACGAAGCCTTTTACGACGAAAGCGAGCTCGTCGACGGGGAAGGGGATAGCCGCCTGTCGCCGCAGGGTACCCCGGTCGAATGGACCGTCGAGGAGAGCTGGTTCTTCCGCCTGTCAAACTATCAGGACCGGCTGCTCGCGCTGTATGAAGAACAGCCCGATTTCATCCGCCCCGAAAGCCGCCGCAACGAGGTGATGCGCTTCGTCGAGGGCGGGCTCAAGGATCTCAGCGTCTCGCGCACCAGTTTCGACTGGGGCGTGCCGGTACCCGGATCGCCCGGGCATGTGATGTATGTGTGGGTCGACGCGCTCACCACCTATCTCTCGGGGCTGGGCTATCCCGATCTCGATGGCGATTTTGGCAAATTCTGGCCCGCGAATATCCATATGATCGGCAAGGATATTGTGCGTTTTCATACAGTTTACTGGCCAGCCTTCCTGATGAGCGCTGGGTTGCCGTTGCCCAAGCAGGTGTTCGGTCACGGCTTCCTGCTCAACCGCGGCGAGAAGATGTCGAAGTCGCTGGGCAATGTTGTCGACCCAATGGCCCTCGCCGATACATTCGGAGTCGATCCGCTGCGCTATTACTTGCTGCGCGAAGTCAGCTTCGGGCAGGATGGAACTTACTCAGCCGAAGCGATCGTGCGCACCGCCAATGCGGACCTCGCGAACAGCTTCGGCAATCTCGCGCAGCGCAGCTTGTCGATGATTTTCAAGAATTTGGATAGAAAACTTGAAAAGTTTGCTCCCGCAGAACCCGATGATGAACTGGCTGCCAAGGTTGCGATAGCAACGCGAACCGAATTGCCGCGAGAGTTTGAGAATCTGAATTTCTCGGTCGGTATAGAGGCGTGGATGCGCGCCGTATTCGCCTGCAACCAATATGTCGATGAACAAGCCCCTTGGGCGCTCAAGAAGACCGACCCTCGTCGTATGACCGCGGTGCTGATGACGTTGTTCATGGTGGTCCGCGATCTCGCGATTGCGATCCGTCCCGTCGTTCCGGCGGCGGCGGATAATCTGCTCGATCAAATGGGCATTGCGGCGGACGAGCGCGATTTTGCGGCGCTGGCCGATGCGGATTGGTTCGTAAGGCTTTCTGACAGCAGCTTTTTACTCGGTCAGCCAACCCCCCTCTTCCCGCGCCTCGACCTGCCAGAAGGGGAAGGGGAGGCCTGATGCTCGTCGATTCGCACTGCCACCTCAATTACAAGGGGCTCGCCGAACAGCAGGGCGAGGTGCTCGATCGCGCCCGCGCGCGCGGCGTCACCGCGATGCTCAACATTGCGACGCGCGAGAGCGAATGGGACGATGTGCTGGCGGCGGCCGAGGCCAATCCGGACGTGTGGGCCAGCGTCGGCATCCATCCGCACGATGCCGATCATCATCCCGATGTCGACACCGCCAAGCTGGTCGAGCGCGCCGCACATCCGCGCGTCATCGGCATCGGCGAGACCGGGCTCGATTATTATTACGACAAGAGCGATCGCGTGCGGCAGCAAGACAGCTTCCGCCGCCATATTCATGCGTCGCAGGCAACCGGGCTACCGATCATCGTCCACACCCGCGATGCCGAGGCCGATACGCTGGCGCTGCTGGGTGAGGAGCTGGGCAGGGCGACCTTCCCCGGCGTAATCCATTGCTTCACCGCGAGCGATGATTTCGCGCGCCATGCGCTCGAACTCGGCCTGTACATCTCGATCTCGGGCATCGTGACCTTCAAGAACGCCGCCGATCTGCAGGCGACCGCTAAATGGCTGCCGCAGGATCGGCTGCTGATCGAAACCGACTCCCCCTTCCTCGCCCCCGTCCCGCACCGCGGCAAGACCGGCGAGCCGGCGTTCGTCGCCGATACACTGGCGTTTCTGGCGACCCTGCGCGATGAGGATCCGGAAGCCCTGGGCGAGGCGACAAGCGCCAATTTCTATGCGCTTTTCAACAAGGCGGCACCATGACGTCGCACGCGCCATGAAGGTTCGCATTCTGGGTTGCGGGACGTCGTCGGGCGTGCCGCGGATCGGCAATGACTGGGGACAATGCGACCCCGACAATCCGCGCAACCTGCGCAGCCGGTCCTCGATTCTGATCTCGCTCGGTGGCTTTCGTCTGCTCGTGGACACCAGCCCCGACATGCGGCTACAATTGCTCGATGCCGAGGTTGGCGCGGTCGATGGCATCATCTGGACCCACGAGCATGCCGACCATTGCCACGGGCTCGACGATCTGCGCCAGATCATGCATCTGCGCGGGTCGCAAGTGCCTGCCTATGCCCGCGACCATGTGCTCGACACGCTCAAATGGCGCTTCACCTATGCCTTTGCCGGAAACGCCGGCTATCCGGCGCTGGTCGATCCGATCGATTTGATGGATCACCAATCGATCGGGCCGATCGAGGTCTCGGCGATCGAAATGCCGCACGGGCCAATCAAGGCGAGCGGACTGGTCTTCAGCGATGGTGTCCACAAGATTGGCTATGCCACGGATTTTTCAAAGTTTACCGACGAGATGGTCGACTTTTTTCAAGGCGTCGACCTGTTTGTGATCGACGCGCTGCGCCGCTATCCGCATCCGACGCATCCGCATCTGGCGATGACGCTCGCGGCGCTCGGAAAATGCGGCAATCCGCGTGCGATCATCACCCATATGGACAATACGATGGATTATGACGACCTTGCGGCCGAGTTGCCGCCGGGCGTCGAGCCGGGTTATGACGGGCTGGAGGTGCAGCTATGAACGCCGATACGGGGGTGCAACTGATCTGGTTCATTGGCGCTTTCGCGCTGGTGGTCAGTTCCTTGTTGGCGCGGCGACTGCCGATGGCCGACTGGATCAAGATGGCGCTGGCGTGGGCGGCGATCTTTGGCTTGGTGTTTCTGGTCATCCGGACTTGGCAGATGGTGACCTGATTGCTCCGCAATCATATGCTGTGGAAAAATCGCATGATTTCAACGGCAGGGGGCATCTTCTTCCCCATAGGCGCTAAAATTTAACATAATATATATTATCGGATAAATTCATGACCGACGTGATTCCTCTGTCCCCCATTGATCGCCTGCTGGCTGTGATCGCCAAATTGCGCGACCCCAACGGCGGATGCGAATGGGATATTGCGCAAAGTTTTGCGACCATCGCGCCCTACACGATCGAAGAAGCTTATGAAGTCGCCGACGCGATCGCTGGCGGCGATCCGGCGGCGATTTGCGACGAGCTTGGCGACCTGTTGCTCCAGGTCGTATTCCACAGCCAGATTGCCGCCGACGACGGTCTATTTGGCTTTGATGATGTTGCAAGCGCGATCAGCGACAAAATGGAGCGCCGCCACCCGCGTATCTTTGGTGACAGCAAGAGGGACGATGTTCGTAAGCAATGGGAACAAATCAAGGCAGAAGAGCGCGCCGCCGACGGCCCCAAGAGCGCGCTTTCGGGTGTCGCGCTATCCTTGCCCGCCTTGCTGCGCGCCCAAAAGCTTCAGTCGCGCGCGGCGCGCGTCGGTTTCGACTGGCCCGACGATGCCGGCCCACGCGACAAGATCGCCGAAGAGCTCGTCGAAGTGGCGACCGCGACCGACGCCCCAGCCCGTCACGAAGAGGTCGGCGACCTGCTGTTCGCTGTCGTCAATTACGCGCGCCACCTGGGTGTTGATGCCGAAACCGCGCTTCGCGACGCCAACATCAAATTCGCACGCCGCTTTGCCGCCATGGAAGATCGCGCGGGCGGCAGTCTGGCCGGCCTTGCGCTCGACGCGCAGGAAGCCCATTGGCTGGCGGTCAAGACGTCGGAGCGTCGTCCGTAGGCCATAGCCGCTCAAAGCGCGCGCTGTCGGCGGGATCGAGCCGGACGGTCAGCACATGCCCCTCGCCCTCGGGCTCATCCGCAAGAACCTCGCCGCGTGCGTGAAGCCACGCCGCCGCTTCGCCGTCCTGATAGCCGAGGTAAATACGCTGAACCTTGTGGAGCGCGGTTAGTTGCGACGCCATCAGTATCCGCGCGGCTTCGACACCCTCGCCCGTTACCGCGGATATGACCGCAACGTCGGAGCGACGCGCCGCCATCTCCTCAATCGCGGCGCGACCATCGGCGTCTGCGATGTCGATCTTGTTCCAGATTTCGATCTGCGGGATCGCGGGCGGGGCATCGCCCTCCCCGTCATCTTGCGGTCCGTTGACCCCCAGCGAGCTCAGGATGGCGCGGACGTCGTCATATTGCGCGTCGCTGTCGGGATGGGCGATGTCGCGGACATGGACGATCAGGTCGGCGGTCGTGACCTCTTCGAGCGTGGCGCGAAAGGCGGCAACGAGTTCGGTGGGCAGGTCGGACACGAAACCCACGGTGTCGGACAGGATCGCCTTGTCGATCCCCGGCAGCCGGATTTCGCGCATCGTCGGGTCGAGAGTAGCGAACAACATATCTTCCGCCATGACGTCACTTCCCGTCAAGCAGTTGAAAAACGTCGATTTACCGGCGTTGGTATAGCCGACGAGCGCTACCACCGGCCAAGGGGCGCGCTGACGCTTCGATCGCTGCAGCTGGCGAGTCCGCCGGGCGTCCTCAAGGCTACGCCGGATCCGCGCCATACGGTTGCGGATCATCCGCCGGTCGGCCTCGATCTGTGTTTCGCCGGGTCCACCGAGGAAGCCGAAGCCGCCACGCTGGCGTTCGAGGTGGGTCCAGCTGCGCACCAGCCGCCCCGCCTGATAATCGAGGTGCGCCAGTTCGACCTGCAAGCGTCCTTCGGCGGTCGCGGCGCGCTCGCCGAAGATTTCGAGGATCAGCCCGGTCCGGTCGATCACCTTGGTGCCGAACGCGGTTTCCAGATTGCGCTGCTGGATCGGACTGAGCGCGGCGTCGACGACGACCAACTGGACATTCTTCGCCGCAATGTCGGGCGTAATCGCTTCGATCTGGCCGACGCCCAGCAAGGTCGCGGCGCGCGTCTGGCGCAGGCGCAGCGTATGCACCGCGACGACATCCAGCCCGATCGCCAGCGCCAGCCCCCGCGCCTCCTCGGCGCGAGCGTCAAGATCGCGCGACAGGCGCTGGCTATGCCACTCGGGCACGACAAGGAGCGCGGCGGCGCCGCGCGTTACCTCGTCTTCATTGTCTATTGTCGGGTCGATCAGGCGTTGTCCGCTTCTGCGTCCGGCTCGCTGTCGGTCAGGTTGATCGGGCCGTTCGGCTGCACCGTCGAAATGGCGTGCTTATAGACGAGCTGCACCTGGCGCTCGCGCTCGAGCAGCATGCAGAACAGGTCGAACGCAACGATATCGCCCTGCAGCATCACCCCGTTGACGAGGAACATCGTCACTGATTCATCGGATTTGCGCACGGCATTCAGGAATACATCCTGCAACGCCTTGCCCTTGCTGGCCGGCGCGTCGCGCAAATTGCCACCGAGCAGCGACAGGTCGAAATCATGCGACGGCATCACTGTCGAGATTGCATGTTTATAAACAAGCTGGGATTGGCCATCGCGGCGTAGCAGCAACGAGAAATTGTCGAACCAGGTGATGATGCCCTGAAGCTTCACACCCTTGACGAGAAACATCGTTACCGGCGTTTTGCTCTTGCGCAGCGCGTTGAGAAAAATATCCTGGAGATTCTGGTTTTTATCGGACACATTTGCCTCCTGTTTTTGGCGGTACGACCGCGGGTATGCACCGGTTTTCCGGCTTTAAGACCTTCTTCTTCCCATCAATATGCGGCAAAGCTTGCGCAAGGTCTAGCGCAAAGCCTTTACCCCTCGCCGTCCGAACTCTCGGTGAGCCCCAAAAGTTTCAGTTTGCGGTGCAAGGCCGAACGTTCCATGCCGATAAAGGTCGCGGTGCGCGAAATATTGCCCGAAAACCGGTTGATCTGGATGCGCAGATATTCGCGCTCGAAATTTTCACGCGCCTCTTTCAGCGGGATCGCGGTGATCGATTCCGAATTGGGCAGGATGTCGGTGCCGCCCCGCACCAACTCGCCGGGCAGCATGTCGGCGTCGATCCGGGCCAGCCGATCGCTCGGCGCCAAAATCATCACACGCTCGATCACATTGCGAAGCTCGCGGACATTTCCCGGCCATTCATGTGCCTGCAGCGCCGCCATCGCTTCCGAGCTGATCTCGGGCGGCGGCACGCGCCGGTCGGCGGCATAGCGACGGACATAATGGTCGCACAGGCTGGCAATATCGTCACGCCGCTCGCGCAGCGGCGGGATGTGCACGGGGACGACGTTGAGCCGATAATAGAGATCTTCGCGAAAGCGGTTCTCGGCGATTTCGGTCGTCAGGTCGCGCGCCGAACCTGAAATGATGCGCACATCGACGCGGATCATGGTGCGGCCCCCCACCCGGGTGAAGCTCTGATCGGTCAGCACGCGCAGAATCTTGCCCTGCGTTGTCAGCGGCATGTCCGCGACTTCGTCGAGAAACAAGGTGCCGCCATGCGCCTGTTCGAGCAACCCGACCCGGATCGACCCGTCGTCGGCTTCGGATCCGAACAATTCGGTTTCGACCGTCTCGGGATCCATGCGCGCGGACGAGATCACCCGGAACGGCGCGTTGTGCCGCCCGCTCCACCCGTGCAGCACGCGCGCGGCGACTTCTTTCCCTACCCCGGGTGCACCGGTAATCAGAACGCGGCTTCCCGTGCCCGCTACGCGTTTCAGCGTGGCGCGAACATTGTTGATCGACGCGCTGGTCCCGGTCAGTTCGTCGGACGGCCCCGCCTTCTCACGCAATTGTTCATATTCGAACTTCAGTCGCTCGCTTTCGGTGGCGCGGGCCACCAGGTGAAGCAGGCGCGACGCTTCGAAAGGCTTTTCGATGAAATCATAGGCGCCGCGGCGAATTGCCGCGACTGCGGTATCCAGCCCGCCATGCCCCGAAATGACGATGATCGGCAGCGTCGGGTCAAAGGCCTTGATCGCCTCGACCAGCCCGAGCCCGTCGAGCCGCGATCCCTGCAGCCACACGTCGATCAGCGCCAGAGACGGGCGCCGCTGGCGGATTGCCTCGAGCGCCGAATCGCTATCGGAGGCAATACGCGCCTCATAACCTTCATCTTCCATGACGCCGGCGACGAGATCGCAAATGTCGCGTTCGTCGTCGACGATCAATATATCAAGCGCCATATTCTTCTCTGTCCTGTCGGTTGCGGATCCGCCCCGGAACCGATTCTGCGTACCCCATGCTTGTTTCGTCGCTCTTCCCTGCCAATCCCTGCAGCCGGTCGGGATGGAGCGTCAGTGTGACGCACGTCCCCTGCCCCGCCGGATTGTCAGAAAATTCCAACTCGCCATAATGCTGCTCGACGATCTTTTTCACGATCGCGAGGCCGAGACCCGTCCCGCCCTGGCGCGTCGTCATATACGGTTCAGCAATTGCCTCGCGCGCGTCGGGCAGTCCGATGCCGTCGTCGGCAATACGGATCACGATCTCGCCACGCGCGCCCACGCTCAGTTCGGCATCAATATGACCGACCGGAGCAACTTCGGACATTTTCGATTTTTCTTCAATCGCTTCGACCGCATTTTTGACAATATTTGTCATTGCCTGAGACAACAGGCGGCGATCGCAAACAAGCGGCTCGACCTCGTCGGGGGTTTTCACCGCGAAAACGATATCGGGCTTCGCGACTTCGAAAAGGAACACCGCCTGGCGCAGGATGTCGCGGATATCCTCGACGCCGAAGGTTGGTTTGGGCATGCGGGCAAAGCTGGAAAATTCATCGACCATCCGCCGCATGTCGTGAACCTGGCGGATCACCGTATCGGTCAGCTTTTTGAAGGTGGCGCTGTCGCCTTCGATCTTGTCGCCAAACCGTCGCTGTAGCCGCTCGGCGGCAAGTTGGATCGGGGTCAACGGGTTCTTAATCTCGTGCGCGATGCGCCGCGCGACATCGGACCATGCGGCGCGGCGTTGATCGAGCAACTGTTGGGTAATATCCTCGAAACTCAGGACAAAACCATCGCCCTGCGCAACCGCTTTAGCTGCCAGCGTCGCGGGTTCGGCGTTGGGGCGCGCCAGTTGCACGATCGCCTCACGCTCGTCGCCGACCAGCAGCTTGGCCAGTTCGGGCGCGACCTCGGCCAACGGGCGACCGGTCAGGCAATCGGCCGACTGGCAGATCAGCCGTTCGGCTGCCGCGTTGGCCAGCTGGATCCGGTGATCGGCATCGACCGAGATCACCGCCGAGGATACCCCGCTGAGCACCGCCTCGATAAAGCTGCGCCGTGCCTCAAGCTGTTCATTGACGCTGACCAGCGCGCCGGTCTGTCCCTGTAACTGTTCGGTCATGCGGTTGAACGCGCGGGTCAGCACCGAAATCTCGTCATCGCGCGCCGGGGGCGTGACGCGGACCGACAAGTCGCCCCCCGCCGCGGTGCGCGTTGCGCCGATCAGCGTCCCGAGCGGGCGGACGATGCGGTCGGCGACGACGATTGCGGCGATGACCGCGAGCGCGAGGAGCAACAGCGAACCGAGATATAGCGCGCCGTTGAATTGCAACTGCAAAAGCTGCGAGCGTTGAAACAAGCCATTATAGTCCGCCAACACCGTACTGGCTCGCTCTGACTGTTGAAAACCGGGCACGTTGGCATCCCGGGATGCATAGACATAAGCGCCATCCCGCCCGGGCAGTCGCGCCGCGGCTTCCACCCGGTCGGATTGCCGAACGACCACGACATCCTCCCCTGCGG
Organism: Sphingopyxis sp.; assembly: GCA_016463225.1. GTDB lineage: Bacteria > Pseudomonadota > Alphaproteobacteria > Sphingomonadales > Sphingomonadaceae > Sphingopyxis. The sequence goes on from JAEMRT010000030.1 coordinate 17,605, forward strand.
CTAGTCTGCTCCTCATCGTCGGTGTCAATCGACTCTCGGCAACGCGATTGTCGGGACTGACGGCCGCTGCGGTGCGTGCCACACCATCCTTCCCGATCTCAATAATCGCCGACTCGTTCAGGCTTCGCACCACAACCTGCTGGAAATAATAATTCGAAAAATCGGGATCATCGATCCGCACGCGCGTGAGGAGGTTTCCGAGGTCTTCCGCCATTTTCGCCGTATTGGCGCCAACTTCGCGCTGATTCTCCTGATAGTAACCCTCGGCCAGATTCGCGGCATTTTCGAACATGCCACGCGAGCGATCAGAGAACCAGAAATCGACGCCAAACTGAAACAGCAACGAAGCGAAAATCACCACGAGCAACGTCGGCGCCGCCGCAATCAGCGAAAAAAGCGCCACGAGCCGAACGTGGAGGCGCCCATTGCCTCCCTCCATCGATCGGACTGCACGAGCTCGCGCGATGCGGCTGCCGACCAGCACGATCAGCGCCATGGCAGGCACCAGATTGGCCACCATGATCGCTGCGACCAGCGCCGGGGTGAGCAACCGTTCGCTCTGCGCGTCGCCGGTGACGAAGATATAGGTCGCGATGCCGACACTAACGATCAATGCCAGCGTGTAATATTCGGGCGCCGCAAAACGCCAGAAGCCCGAGCGTGCGTCCTGATCAGTTGAATCGGTATCGTGAGTCAGGGGAGCCGCATGCGCCATTGTTGCCATGCTACGACAAACCTGTTGCATAGAAAACACACAAACGTCGTCCGTGGCGCTCGAATGCCACGATTATGAGCTAGTTTGTGTCGCTCACAGGTGGCTGGGATCGATGTCGAGTTGCCCTAGCCGTTTGCGCAACGTGTTACGGTTGATGCCGAGCCGCCTGGCCGCCTCCAGCTGATTCCCGCGCACGTCGCGCAGGATGCGACGGAACAGGGCGGCCTCGACGATCGCCTCAAGCTGGCCGTGAAGATCGCCTTCGCTTGCCCCGCTCGCCATCTGCTCGCGTGCCCAATCGTCGACTGCGCGGGCGATCAGGTCGGCGGGCGCCGCCGCCCCGCCGCCTTCGCCATTTTCGTGCAGCACCGTTTCGACATCGCGCACGGTCACGACGGTATCACGCGACAAGACGGCCAGCCGCTGAACGACGTTACCAAGCTCGCGGACGTTGCCGGGCCAGTCATGGCGTTCGAGCCACTGCATTGCGGCGGGCGCGAACTGGCGGTCGGGCAGCCCCGAACTGCGCCCTGCATCGACAAAATGGCGGACCAGTGCCGCGATGTCGCTGCGCCGGTCGCGCAGCGGCGGCAGCGCTACCGGGATGACGTTGAGCCGATAGAAGAGGTCCTCGCGGAAGCGGCCATCGGCGACCAAGGTCCGCATATCGCGATGCGTCGCGGCGATGACGCGGACGTCGGCGCGCAGCGCCTGATTGCCGCCGACGGTCGAATATTCGTTGCTCTGCAGCACGCGCAGCAGCCGTGTCTGCGCCTCGAGCGGCATGTCGCCGATCTCGTCGAGGAACAAGGTGCCGCCTGCTGCCTGCTCGAAACGCCCGGCGTTGCGGCTGTGAGCGCCGGTAAAGGCGCCCTTTTCATGGCCGAACAGCTCGGCCTCGATCAATTCGCGGGGGATCGCGGCCATGTTGATCGCCACGAACGGTCCGGAGCGGCGCAGCCCGGTCGCATGGATCGCGCGGGCGACGACTTCCTTGCCGGTTCCTGATTCGCCGAGGATCAGCACCGCGAGGTCGTTCGATGCGAGCCGCGCGATAGTCCGATATACTGCCTGCATCGCAGGCGCGCGGCCGACCAGCCCGTGACTGTCCGCGAGCGCTGGATCCGTACCCACCATCGGCTCGGCCCGGCGTTGAAGTGCTGCGCGAACGCTCGCGGTCAGTTCGTCGAGGTCGAACGGCTTGGGCAGATAGTCGTAACTACCAATCCCGGTCGCGCGCACCGCAGTATCGAGCGTATTCTGTGCCGACAGCACAATCACGGGCGTACCGGCATCCACCCGCAACGAGTCGATGCCGTCACCATCGGGCAGCACGACATCGGTAATGATCAGGTCGGGGCGATGATCAGCGAGCCAGGCGTTGCGTTCGGCGATGCTGCCGACCGACGCAAAATGTGCGCATTCGCCGATCAGCGTCTCGCGAATGATCATCGCGATCGCGGGATCATCCTCGACCAGCAGGATCGTCTTGGTGCTGCTCATGCCGCGGCTCCCTTTTGCGCCACCGGCAGATGAACGCGAAAGCGGGTCCATTCGCCGTCGCGCATATGCTGGACGGTGCCGCCCATATCGCGCGCCAGCTTGGCGACGAGCGCGAGGCCGAGCCCGCGCCCCTCGCGCTTGGTCGTCACGAACGGGTCGAACAGGTCGCCGCGAATCTCGGCGGGAACCCCGGGGCCATTGTCGCTGACGCTCACCTCAATCGGCAGCGCGATGCGCCCCCGCCCGTCGCCATTGTCGATCGAAAGTCCTTGGCGGTACGCCGTTGCCAGCCGCACAACGCCATCGTCGCGCCCGCCGAGCGCCTCGCAGCCATTGGTGACGAGGTTGAGCAATATCTGAACCATGGCGTCATGATTGCCCTGCACCAGCGGCAGCGAAGGGTCGAAATCCTCGGCAAAGCGCACCCCCGGAAACTGGCGCGCGCGCGCGGTTTCCATCGCCTGATGGATCGGCTGATACAGGTTGATCGGTCCGCAGGCGATCGGCTGGCCACGCGAGAAATGCTCCATCTGGTCGATCAGCGTCGCGATCCGGTCGACCTCGGTGCAGATCAGCGTGGTGAAGCGTTCGCCGCCGACGTCGGTCTTGCGCGCCAGCAGCTGCGCTGCGCCCTTGATCCCGGCGAGCGGGTTCTTGATCTCGTGCGCCAGCATCGACGCTGCGCCGCCGGCAGCGCGCCCCGATCGCCCGATCGCGCCGCCCATCAGCTCGGCATCGCTCTGCGCAGGGATAAGCGCAAGGATTCGGTGACCGCTCTGACCATAGGGAACCATCTGCATGTCGACAAAGATCGCCTTGCGGCCGCCCACCGAAATCTCGGCCCGATGCGCGAAGAGCGCCGACGTCGCGGCGTCGCTCATCCGCTGGCGATAGCTGCGATCCATGTCGATGACGTCATACACGACGCGACCGATCATCGCGGAACGGCTAACGTTGCACATCTGTTCGGCGGCGGCGTTGACGAACAGGACAACGCCGCCCTTGTCGATCAACAGCGTCGGGACGGGGTGCGAGTGGATCAGCTCGTCGTGGTCGAAGGTCGGGATGCTCGACGTGAGCGCGCTCACGCGGCGGCCTTGCTCAGGAACGGCGTGTAAAAGCGTTCGAGGGCATCGAGCACGTCGCGGCTGCTCGGTATCTGGTTGACCATATTGCGGAACTCGGCCGAACCGTGCAGTCCCTTGACGTACCAGCCGAGATGCTTGCGCGCCATATTGACCCCGGTGACCTCACCATAATGCTCGATCATCGCGCGATAATGCGATGTAATGACGTCAAATTGTTCGTCAATGCCGGGATCGGGTCGATCGCCCTCGCCGCGCAGCGCCGCCATGACCTGACCCAACAGCCACGGGCGACCATAGGCACCGCGCCCGATCATGACGCCGTCGGCGCCGCTTTGCGCCAGCGCGGTGCGCGCATCGTCAGCCGAACAGATGTCGCCATTGGCGATCACCGGGATCGATACGGCATCCTTGACCGAACGGATGAAGCTCCAGTCGGCTTCACCGCGATACATCTGATTGCGGGTCCGGCCATGAACCGTCACCAGCTTGGCGCCCAGATCCTCGGCGATGTGCGCGAGCTCGGGGGCGTTCAGGCTGTCGTGGCACCAGCCCATGCGCATCTTGACCGTCACCGGCACCGACACCGCCTTGACGCAGGCCTCGATCAGCGCCGCGGCGAGCTTAAGATCGCGCATCAGCGCCGACCCCGCGTCGCCGCTGGTCACCTTGCGCACCGGGCAACCCATGTTGATGTCGATGATCGCGGCGCCGCGATCCTCGTTGAGCTTCGCCGCTTCTCCCATTTCATAGGGGGTGCAGCCTACAAGCTGCATCGACACCGGTTCTTCAAGCGGGTGCCACGCCGCTTTCTGGATCGACTGCCGCGTTTCGCGGATCGCCGCCTGGCTGGCGATCATCTCGGTGACGTTGAGCCCCGAGCCATAGCGGCGGACGAGAGTGCGGAAGGGCATGTCGGTGACGCCCGTCATCGGCGCGAGGATCACGGGATCCGCGATAGTGATGTTGCCGATCTGGATGGGCCGCAGCGGCGCCATGGCGGGAGCTTTCGTCAGATTGCCTAAAATTTGAGCAGCCCGTACACGCTAAGCCGCTTTCCCGCAAGCCGCGGCTGCGCTAACCGGCGCGCATCATGGCCGAGTCCGCTTCCCCTACCACGCCGCGCGCGATCGCCATCTTGCTCGCGGGTGGCCAAGGCAGCCGGGCCGGTTTCGCCGTGCCGAAGCAGCTTGCGTTGCTGGGCGGCAAGGCGCTGCTACGCTGGAGTCTCGATACATTTTCTGCGCACACCGCGATCGGTGGCGGCGTGTTGGTAGCCAATGATGACGTCATGGCGGCGCTCGGATCACTGCCGGATGGCTGGATTTCCGCCGATCCCGGGGCCGAACGGCAGCAATCGGTCGCCAACGCGCTCATCGCGCTGGCCGACCACGACGACGCCGCACCGGTCTTGGTTCACGACGCCGCGCGGCCCGGGGTGACGGCCGAAGTCATCGACCGCTTGCTCGCCGCGCTGGCCGTCGCCGAAGCCGCGATCCCGACCCTGCCCGTTCCCGATACGCTGGTCGTGCAAGACGAGGGAGCCGCAGGCGACGTTGTTGACCGGGGCGCGCTCGCGCGCGTCCAGACGCCGCAAGCCTTCCGACTTGGGACATTGCGCCGCGCGCATGCCAAGGCCGTAGAGGCCACCGCGACCGACGATGCGCAACTCGTCCGCCGTCTGGGCGTCACGGTCGCAACAGTGGCGGGCGACGCGCGGCTCCACAAACTGACATATGCCGAGGATATAGCGATCCTGAGCGGCTTGCTGGGGATCGAGACAATGATACGAACCGCGGTCGGCATGGGTTATGATGTCCACCGTCTCGTCGCCCACAAGCCGCTATGGATCGGTGGAATAGAAATAGAGCATAGTCATGGCCTTGAAGGCCATAGCGATGCCGACGTCGGGCTTCATGCGATCACCGATGCGATCCTCGGCGCGCTGGCCGATGGCGATATCGGCGATCATTTCCCGCCCAGCGACCCGCAATGGCGCGGCACCGCATCGCATCGCTTCCTGGAATTTGCCGCAAACCGCGTTGTCGATCGCGGCGGCCGGATCGACCATGTCGACCTGACGATCATTGCCGAGGCGCCGAAAATCGGCCCGCACCGTGCCGCGATGCGCGCGCGGATCGCTGAAATCCTTGCGATTCCGCTCGACCGGGTTAGTGTGAAAGCCACAACGACAGAGCGGCTGGGGTTCACCGGTCGCCGCGAGGGGATCGCTGCGCAGGCTGTCGCGACTTTGCAACTTCCGGAGAATTGACCGTGCTGCCTGACGATGAAACGCGGTTTGCCGTGCGCAATACGCTGGCGACGAGTGTGCTCGCCAACAATCGCGCCGCGGGTCGCAAGATCGCGGTGGCGGAAAGCTGCACCGGCGGCATGGTCAGCGCCGCCCTGACCGACATCGCGGGCAGTTCTGACGTCTTTTCAGCAGGCTTCATCACCTATTCGGGCCACGCCAAGCAAAGCCAGCTCGACGTCAGCAGCGAAATCCTCGAAACCTTTGGCGAAGTATCGCTCGCCACGGCATGGGCGATGGCGACCGGCGCGCTCGCCAACAGCGACGCCGACATTGCGGTCGCGATCACCGGCATCGCCGGTCCGGGCGGCGGATCGGAGAAAAAGCCGGTCGGGCTGGTCGTTTTTGCGCGCGCGCTACGCGGCCAGAGGTCGGACGACTATTTCACTCAGCGGGTGCAATTCGAAGGTGGCGACCGTGCAGCGATCCGTCACCATGCGACGCTGTTCGCGCTCGACCTGCTTCAGCCGGAAAGGGACGAACTGCGCCCCTCGGAAGACATCGCCCTGCCCGCCCCATAGAGATCGTCGGCCCGTGTTTCGAACGCCGCGATCATCTTGCGCAGTGCCTTGTCAAACATCTGCCCTGCGAGCGCTTCGAACATCCGGTTGCGGAATGCGAAGTCGACCATGAAGTCGACCCGGCAGCCGCCATCTTCGGTGGGCGCAAAATGCCATTCGTTGCTGAGGTGCTTCATCGGCCCGTCGATATAGCTGACCGCCACTTCGCGGGGCCGCTGTTTGTGGACGCGGCACGAAAAGCTCTCGCGCAGTCCCTTGAAGCCCACGATCATGTCAGCGACCGCCTCATGCTCGCTGTCGCTGCGGATGCGCAGCGCGATCACCCAGGGCAGGAATTCGGGGTAACGCTCGATGTCGGTGACGAGCGCGAACATCTGTTCGGCGCTATACGCCAGGACGCGGGTTTCATGATGCCGTGGCAAGGGCGCGGTCAGCCGGCATTGGCGCGCGCCAGCTGCGCCTCGCGCGCGGCACGCATTCGCTCGAAATCATCGCCGGCGTGATAGCTTGAGCGGGTGAGCGGCGACGAGGCGACCTGCAGGAAGCCCTTGGCGCGCGCGATCTGTGCATAGGCGTCGAACGCCTGTGGCGTCACGAAGTCGATCACCTTGGCATGCTTCGGCGTCGGTTGCAGATATTGGCCCATCGTCATGAAATCGATGTCGGCGCTGCGCATGTCGTCCATCACCTGATGCACCTCCATCCGCTGTTCGCCCAGCCCGAGCATGATCCCCGACTTGGTGAAGATCGACGGATCGCGGCGCTTGACGCTTTCGAGCAGGCGCAGCGACGCATAGTAGCGCGCACCGGGGCGGATCGTCGGATAGAGCCGCGGCACGGTTTCGAGATTGTGGTTATACACGTCGGGACGCGCATCGATGATCGCCGCGATCGCGCTTTCGGGCTTGTTGCGAAAATCGGGGGTGAGGATCTCGATCGTCGTCTGCGGCGTCTCGCGGCGCAGCGCATTGATCACCTTGACGAACTGGCTCGCACCGCCGTCGGGCAGATCGTCGCGATCGACCGAGGTGATGACGATGTGGCTCAGCCCCATCTTGGCCGCCGCAATCGCCGTATGTTCGGGTTCGAGCGGATCGACCGCGCGCGGCATCCCGGTCTTGACGTTGCAGAAAGCACAGGCGCGGGTGCAGGTGTCGCCGAGGATCATCACCGTCGCATGCTTTTTGGTCCAGCATTCGCCGATATTCGGGCACGCCGCCTCTTCGCACACGGTGTTGAGGTTCAGTTCGCGCATCAGTTTGCGCGTTTCGGCATAGCCGGGGCTGGTCGGCGCCTTGACGCGGATCCAGTCGGGCTTGCGGGTGCGCTGGCTGGGCGTCGATTCAGGCTGGGCGGCGGGCTGAGCGGGAGCGTTCATTTCGCCCACATAGTCGCGCGCGCGCCTCTTCTCAACCTCTCTACCTATGCTAAGGCGCGTACATGACTCACTTTGCACAAATGATCGACGGTTATCGTCGTTTCCGTAACGGCGGCTGGCAGGAACAGCGCGAGCGTTGGGACGGGTTGGCCGAGGGTCAGGCGCCCAAGGTGATGGTGATCGCCTGTTCGGACAGCCGCGTCGAACCGTCGCAGATTTTCGATACGAACCCCGGTGAAATCTTTGTCGTCCGCAACGTCGCGGCGCTGGTGCCGCCGTTCGAAACGACGCCGGGCCGCCACGGCGTGTCGGCGGCGCTCGAATTTGCCGTCCAGTTCCTGCGGGTCGAGGAAATCGTCGTCATGGGTCATGGCCTGTGCGGTGGTTGCCACGCCGCGCTCCACCGATCGATGGCGGGCGCCGAGCCCGGACGCGGCGGCTTTATCGCCGACTGGATCGCCATGCTCGACGACGCCAGCGAACAGGTTCGCAGGGATCATACCGACATTGACAACCGCGAGGCCGGTCGTGCGATGGAAATGGCGGCAGTCCGGGTCAGCATCGCAAACCTGCGCACCTTTCCCTGCATCCAGGAAAAGGAGCGCCGCGGCACGCTGCGGCTGCGCGGCGCCTTTTTCGCGATCAGCGACGGTGCCTTGCACCTATTGGACGAAGCGACGGGGGAGTTTGAACCCGCCGCCTGAACAGGAGACGCGATATGAGCAAGAATGCGATGTGGCTGACCCTTATTTTCGTGGCGGCGGTGGTCGGCGCGTTCATGGGGCCGTCGTTAGCCAGCGTCCTGTCACCGGGAACCTTGCTCATCCTGTCGGTACTGCTGATCGGCGGCATCGTCATTTTCTGTTTCTGGGCGCTGTCGAGCAACAAGAGCGGCGCCAAGGCCGATACCAATGCGATTGCCGACGCACGGACGATGCAGGCGCCCGCCGGCAAGGCGCGGATCTATGTCACGCGCCGCGGCTTTGTCGCCGCGCTGCAGGGCATGAACGTGACCCTCGACGGCGCCGCAAAAGGCCAGATCAAGTCGGGCCAGATGCTGATGGCCGATGTCGCCCCCGGCACGCACCACCTGCAAATTGCCACCGCAAAGATGAAGCTGGCGCATCCAGCCGAATTCGAGATCGAAGTCGGTGCGGGCGGCGTCGTGGTGATCGGCGCGATGATCGAAATGGGTGCCTTGAAGGGCAACATCAAACTGGAACGGCTCGACGCCGCCAAGGCGCGGGAGGATGTTCACGCCACCAAATTGGTGCTGTGGGAAGTGCCGCCGGCCTGATTGGCCCGGTTATGGCTTCGCGGTGACGAACCCTGCGGCGGGCCATTCGGTATCACCGATCCGCGCCACGTCCAGCTTGGCGAACTCGACCGGTGGCATACCGACCCCGACATAGCTGCCGACCTCGGTCCATTTGCCGTCGGCGACCGTCGCGACATATTTGATGGTCGCGCCGTTCGGCACTGGGATGCTCCATTCGAAGCCAGTATCGGTGACTGCAAAGGGGAATTTTCCGGTGCGACCATCGGTCCAGCTGTTCATCGCATATTGGTCGGTCGCGGCATCGTAGGAAACCACCGCAAAGGCGTTGAAGACAAGCTTGCCTGCCTCGTCGTAGCCTCGCCCCTCGATCATCAGTGCGGTGCCATCAAGCATCGGCCCCGTCCGCTCGGTCTGCACCAGCTTGATTGTACCACCCGGCGATGTGATTGTGGCGGTGCCGCGCCATTCGCCATGCAGCTTCGCCAGTTTGGCGATCGCGGCCTTTTGTTCGGCGATCACGGCTGGATCGGTGCGCATCTGCGCCTGCGCGGGAATGAGGGCAGCCGACAGCAAGGCGGCGGCGACAAGAGCAATTCGCATGATGATCCTCCCCAATTGTGTTGCCGGCATAACACAGCGCGGAGCGAAGGAAAATACGCGTCGCAGCGACAGCTCAAGGAATCGCGTAGGTCACATTCGCCTGACCGACCGGTTTGTCGGCATCATCGGTCCATATCCGCACATCCATCACCGCCAGCCGTTTGCCGAGGCGCAGCATATAGGCGTCGGCAAACAGCGGCCCCGGGCGGCACGGTCGCAGAAACTGGTAATTGAGCGCGCTTGTCACCGCCATCGCGACGGGGCCGATATGCGCGAGGACAAGCGCATAGGCCGCCATGTCGGCGAAGCCCATTTGGGTTGGGCCGGAGATCAGGCCGCCGGGGCGCAAAGCCAATTCGGTGGGATCAATCCGGGCCTGAATATGGCCCGGCGCGGCCGACACGACATGGCCACGAGAGCCAGGCGCCGAATGGGGGAAGGCTTCGGCCATGAATGCGTTGAGCGCATCCGCGTCCAGACGGATCGCACCTGAAGAGATTGGCTCCGATATGGGCGCCCCCTCCCCCATCGCGGTCAGCGCGTCAGTTTCTTGTACGACGTCGCATGCGGCCGCGTCGCATCGTCGCCGAGGCGGCGGATCTTGTCCTCTTCATAGGATTCGAAATTGCCCTCGAACCATTCGACATGGCTGTCGCCCTCGAATGCGAGGATGTGCGTCGCGAGGCGATCGAGGAAGAAGCGGTCGTGGCTGATGACCACGGCGCAGCCGGCAAAATTTTCGAGCGCTTCTTCGAGCGCCGCGAGCGTTTCGGTGTCGAGATCGTTGGTCGGTTCGTCGAGCAGCAGGACGTTGCCGCCCTGTTTCAGCATCTTGGCCATATGGACGCGGTTGCGTTCGCCGCCCGAGAGCTGGCCGACCTTTTTCTGCTGGTCGACGCCCTTGAAGTTGAAAGCACCGACATAGGCGCGCGTCTGCATCTCGTGCTTGCCAATATTCATCATCTCGGCGCCGCCCGAAATTTCCTGCCAGACATTGTTGTCGGGTTTCAGATCGTCGCGGCTCTGGTCGACGAAGCCCAAATGGACGGTGTCGCCGATGACCACCTTGCCGCTGTCGGGGGTTTCCTGCCCCGTGATCAGCTTGAACAGGGTCGATTTACCCGCGCCGTTCGGCCCGATCACGCCGACGATGCCGCCCGGGGGTAGCGAGAAGGACAGGTCTTCAAAGAGCAGCTTGTCGCCGTAGGCCTTCGAGATATTCTCGACCTCGATCACCTTGCCGCCGAGGCGCTGCGGCACCTGAATGACGATTTGCGCTTTTCCGGGGATGCGCTTTTCCTGCGCCTCGACCAGCTGGTCAAAGCTTTTGATACGCGCTTTCGACTTGGCCTGACGCGCCTTGGGACTCTGCCGGATCCACTCGAGCTCGTCCTTGATCGCCTTCTGGCGACCGGCGTCCTCGCGCGATTCCTGCTCGAGGCGCTTGCCCTTCTTTTCCAGATAGGTCGAATAATTGCCCTCATAGACAAAATAGCGACCGCGATCGAGTTCGAGGATCCAGTTCACGACATTGTCGAGGAAGTAGCGATCGTGGGTGACGAGGATGACGTTGCCCGGATAATCGACGAGATGCTTTTCGAGCCACGCGACGCTTTCGGCGTCGAGATGGTTGGTCGGTTCGTCGAGCAGCAGGATCGACGGTTTTTCGAGTAGCAGGCGAGTCAGCGCGATGCGGCGCTTTTCGCCGCCCGACAGGCTCTGGACTCCCATGTCACCCGGCGGGCAACGCAAGGCCTCCATCGCAATCTCAAGCTGGTTGTCGAGCGTCCAGCCATCGACCGCGTCGATCTTTTCCTGCAGCGTGCCCATTTCCTCCATCAACGCATCGAAATCCGCGTCGGCGGGCGGATCGGCCATCAAGGTGCTGATCTCGTTGAAACGGTCCATCATGTCGGCGACGCCGCGGACGCCGTCCATGACGTTTTCCTTGACCGTTTTGGTCGGGTCGAGCTCGGGCTCCTGCGCCAGATAGCCAACCGTAATGCCGTCACCGGCCCACGCTTCACCGGTAAATTCGGTGTCGATACCCGCCATGATCTTCATCAGCGTCGATTTACCGGTGCCGTTCGGACCGACGATACCGATCTTGGCATCGGGATAGAATTGCAGGCTGAGATCCTTGAGCGTCGGCTTTTGCGCGCCGGGGTAGGTCTTGTTCAGACCTTTCATCACGAAACTATATTGGGCGGCCATGGAAATGCTCCGGATTTGGGCTGGGCCGCGCGCGCGGCCGGAAGAGAATGAATCGTGGGCCGGTTAGCGAATGGGGGCGAACTTGGCAATCGACGCTTGCCGTTGGCAACCGCTCCTCGCTAGGGATGCGCCCATGAAAAACATCGGTCGCACCGCTCGCCTCCTCGCCCTCACCGCCGCAGCGCTCGTCGCCTCCAACGCTGTGGCTGCCCCCTCACCCACCGCGGTCGAGTTGGCGCAGCAGGGGAAAGACCTTGGCTGGTGGATCGTCGAAGACATCACCACCGAAATCGGCCCGCGGCAGGCAGCGACCGAAGCCGAAGCCGCGGCGCGCGTCTGGGCCGTCCGCCGCCTGAAGGAAATGGGGTTTCAGAACGTCCGCGAAGAAAAATTCACTATGCCGACCTGGGTGCGTGGCGACGAGCAGGCATCGCTGGTCGGCCCCTTTCATCCCCAGAAACTGGCGATCGCAGCGCTGGGCAACAGCGCGTCGACCGGCCCCAAGGGAATAGAAGGCGAGATCGCTTATTTCGCCAGTTTCGATGCGTTGCAGGCCGCGCCCGACACGATGGTCAAAGGCAAGATCGTTTTTGTCGATCACCAGATGGCGCCGACGCAGGATGGAAGCGGCTATGGCTACTATGGCCGCGGGCGCTTCACCGGCCCCAATGTCGCCGCGAAAAAGGGGGCGATGGCGATCGTCATTCGCTCGATCGGGACCGACAACCATCGCAACCCGCACACTGGCGTCACCAATTTCGACGCTGGGGTAAAGCCGATCCCGGCGGCCGCCTTGTCGAACCCCGATGCCGATCAGCTCGTCCGCCAATGGGAGCGCGCGCAAGCCATGCGTCAAGCAGGTGGTCGCGAAGAACCGCTGCGGATGAAACTGCTGCTCACCCCGCGCGATCTGGGTCAGCAGACGTCGGGCAATGTTATTGCCGAAGTTCCGGGCAGCGATCCCGCCGCCAGCCCGGTCATCATCGCCTGCCATCTCGATAGCTGGGATCTGGGCACCGGGGCGATCGATGACGCTGCGGGCTGCGGGATCATTGCCGCTGCCGCCAAATATGTGATGATGGCGGACCAACCGCGCCGCACGATCCGCATATTGTGGGCGGGCGCCGAGGAAGTCGGCGTGTTCGGCGGCAAGGCCTATTTCGACGCGCACGGGAAAGAGAAGCACGCCGTCGCACTCGAATCCGATTTCGGCGCCGACCGCGTCTGGCGGATCGATTTCAGGCTACCCGACAGCGCAAAGCCAATCGCCGACCGGGTCGCGGACGCGGTGACACCCTTTGGTGTCGTTCGCGGGCGGCAGCCGGCGAACGGCGGCGCCGACATCGGCGCGCTGGTTGCAGCGGGTGTTCCCGCGATTGATCTCGCGCAGGATGGCACCCGTTATTTCGACCTGCACCACACGCCCGATGACACGCTGGACAAGATCGATCCGGTTCAGTTGCGGCAGAATGTAGCGGTCTGGACCGCCACATTGGCGATTCTCGCCAACAGCAGCGACGCCGAGCTGCCGTGATTGTTGCGCAGGAATGACAGTTTTCCGCCAGCGCGGGACATCTCAATTATTTTTGTTGACGATCCATACGGAACGGCTAAATCCCGCCGCTCGCGGGACGGGAAGTTTCCCCATCGCGGTAAGGCATTTTAGGGAGCCCACACATCATGAAGAAATTTGCTGCTATCGCCGTTGCTGCCAGCATGTTCGCCCTCGCCGCTTGCGGTGAAAAGGCTGCTGAAGAAGCCACCACGGAAGCTCCTGCTGCTGAAGCAGTTGCTGAAGAAGGCGCTGACGCCGCTGCTGCTGGCGCTGACGCCGCTGCTGCTGGTGCCGAAGCTGCTGCCGCTGGTGCCGAAGCTGCTGCTCCGGCCGACGCTGCTGCGACCGCTGCTGCTCCGGCTGATGCCGCTGCTGCTCCGGCCGCTCCGGCTGAAGAAAAGAAGTAAGTCACAGTCCTTCGGGGCGTTGACCGAAACGAGAAACGGGCGGTCTTCCTTCGGGAAGGCCGCCTTTTTCTTTGCCTTTTGCACAGGCGGGATAGACTTGCGGTCCTACCCTGTCTAAGGCGCGGGCCAGTAGTCGGGGAGTAGCGCAGCCCGGTAGCGCGCCTGCTTTGGGAGCAGGATGTCGCAGGTTCGAATCCTGTCTCCCCGACCACTGCCTTCCCAAAGCTTTCCGCGCCGGTTTATCCGGCGGACGTCGCGATCAGCCGCGCATAGAAATCGATCATGCGCTTGAAGCTGTCGATTGTCATATGCTCGTTGGTGCCGTGGATCATCGCCGTTTCCTTGAGCGAGAAATGCATCGGCATGAAGCGGTACACATCCTCGGAAATCGGCGCCATGCTGCGGCTGTCGGTTGCGCCGACGACCAGGAAAGGCGCAACGACGGCGTCGGGCGCATCGGCGCGCGCCGCGGCAACGACATATTTCCAGCCCTGCGAGTTGGTCGATGACACGCGCGATGGCTCGTTCGGAGGTTTGACCCAGCTGAACTCCACCGGTGCGTCGCCCACCGCCGTCTTGGCCCGCGCCATGACGTCAGCCGACGTGTTCCACGGCGCGATACGATAGTTGATCAGTGCGGTCGCCGATTGCGGCAGGACATTTTCCTTCGGGCTTCCCTCCAGCATCGTCGGGGCGATCGTCGTGTGGAACGCCGCCGCCGAGGACGGCGAAGCGCCGAGCTGACGTTTCAGGACGGGGGTGAACAGCCATTGGTTGGCCACCGCCATCTTCGTCGTACCGCCCTTGTGCGCGGCCAGCGATTCGACCATCGCCGCGCCGGGACCGCGCATCTCCATCGGAAAGGGGTTTTCGGTGATCGCCAGAACCGCGCGCGCCAGCGTCGTGACCCCGGTTTCGGCCGGCGGCATCGAACTGTGGCCACCGGGTGCGTTGGCCGTGACCTTCAGCGTTGCGTAGCCCTTTTCGGCAACCCCGATCAGGATCGCGGGGCCGTTGATGACCGGGGTGTCGCGCAGCACCACGCTGCCCTCGTCGAGGGTGAACAGGGCGCGCACCCCCTCCGCCTTCAGCTTGGCGGCCGCGGCGGCGGCGCCCGATCCGCCGACCTCTTCGTCATGCCCGGAGACGAGATAGATGCCGCGTTTGGGCTGGAACCGCTGCCCCGCGAGCGCTTCCAAAGCTTCGAACAGGCCGACGAGCGATCCCTTGTCATCGACAGTGCCGCGCCCCCACACCGCCTTGTCGGCGATCGTCCCGGCAAAGGGAGGATATTTCCAGTCACCCTCGGTCCCTTCGGTGACCGGCACGACGTCCTGATGCGCCATGACAATGATCGGTGCCAGCGAGGCATCGCTGCCCGACCAGTGATAGATCAGCGTGCGATTGGGCAGAATCGTGCGCGTCATCGCGCGGTGGGTGGCGGGATAGGTCGCGGCGAGCCAGGCGTGCAACCGGTCCCACTCGGCAACATCGTCGTCGACCGGATCCTGATGCGACACGGTGCGGATCTGCGCCGCCGCACTCAAATTCGCAACGGCCGCCTGAAGGTCGTAGGCGGGTGCCGCAGCCAGCCGGATGTCGCTGCCGTTGGCGATGTCCTTGGGCGCAAAGCTTGCGGTGCGCACCGCGACCGTTCCCGCTACCACCGCAATGACTGCCAGTCCCCCGATCAGAATCGTCCGCCGCTTGCCCATGTCCGTCTCCTGCTTTCCGGGCAATGGACCGCTCTCGGGCGCGATTTGCAAGCAGAATGCAGCAGCCGGGGGTTCATAGCGCGTTCATCGCGTCGACGCGATTTTGGGCCTCCGCTGAAGTCGAGACCGCCCATGCGATTATTGATCGTTCTTGCCGTCCTGCTGGTGTCGACGGTGCTCAGGCCCAGTTCGTTCCGCGGGTGCCGCCGCCGAGCGACCGAATGCCGGGGATCTCCGACACGGGCACGATGTCTGGCCAATCGACGGTCGGCCATGACCTTCGCGAAACCCGCACGCGGATCAGGGACGGACGGAATGAGGGGCAATTGTCTAGACGCGAAGCCCGCGCGCTCCGCCGCGAAGCCGGACAGATTTCAACGCTTGCCGACCGTTACGCGCGTGATGGCTTGTCCGATTCCGAACGGCGCGAGCTTGAAATGCGGGCGCAGGTGCTGCGCGACCTGACCGCAGCGCAGCGGC
Organism: Sphingopyxis sp.; assembly: GCA_016463225.1. Classification (GTDB taxonomy): domain Bacteria; phylum Pseudomonadota; class Alphaproteobacteria; order Sphingomonadales; family Sphingomonadaceae; genus Sphingopyxis. The sequence goes on from JAEMRT010000030.1 coordinate 33,368, forward strand.
TCCGCGCAAAGGCGCCCTAGCGCGCCGAAACAGGAAGTGGTGGGCCCGGCAGGACTCGAACCCGCAACCTAGCCGTTATGAGCGGCCGGCTCTACCATTGAGCTACAGGCCCCCCTTCGAAACCCGGCAGAGGGTTTGCGGGCGATAGCGGAGCGTCCGCCGCATTGGCAAGCGTCAAGGCTCAGCTAGGCGGATTGCGCGCTGCCATTACCAATATTTCGGCCGCCGTGGTTGCCTCGACCCCGCGCCGCGCCAAATGATCCAGCACCACGTCCCACCAGCGATAGAAAAGGTCGAGATCGGTCTGGCTGCGGACATAGGGCGTGTTGCCCGGCTGCAGCGACGGTGAATGGAAGGAAAAGTTGAGGACAGGCAAGCGCAGGTCGACCGCGGTATCGATGGCCTTGCACGCACGCTCGGCGGGAATCCCTTCGGGCGTCAGCGCAATCCGTTCGACAATGCCAAGCCGCGCGAGCGCCGCCCCGGCGTGGGTGCCGTTGCGCGCGACGCGGTGATAGACCGGCTGCGCTGCCTTCCCCAGAAAACCACTGAAGACGGTGGTAACGGGCATCTCGAGTACGGCCCCTGCCCGCGTCCGCACCCACCAGGGATGCAGCGGCGCATGGCGGTAATCGGGTCCATGACCCGCGCGATAATCGAACCCCGAACGCACCGACGTATCGCAGCGGAAGCCGAGTTCGGCAAGCATCGCCGCTGTATCGGCACCGAGCCCATAGCGCCCGGCGCGATACACGATGGGCGTCATCGCGAAACGCTCGCGGATCGCATCACGCAGCGCCGTCATCTTCGCTCGCTGGAGGTTTGCGGGCAGATTGCCGGTATAGCTGTTCCGCGCGCTGACATCCTCGTCGTGCGGCGGGGTCACCCACGGGTGAAGCTGCGCCCCGATTTCGCACGCTCCGCTGGCTTGCGCCGCGCCGAGAATGTCGACGGCCCGATCATCGGCGACGATCGGCCAGTCGACCAGATAAATGGGTTTCACATTCGCGCGCGCGAAATAGCTCTGGCAATTGGCGAGCGCAGGGACCGAAGCAAGGTCATAGCCGGTCCGCGCGAAAGGTGCTTCCCAGTCGAAATCTTCTTCGGTGTCGATCGTGACCCAGAAGCGCGGTCGCTCGTCGGCTGCGATTTCCACCAGATCGGATGGCGCAGGCTCAGCAAAGAAATTGCCCGCAGGCTGCACCACGCTCCCCTTTGCCCCCGCAGCCGCCCCGGCTATTCGCCTTGCTGGGCCTCCAGCTCGACTTCGGCCTTTGAGTTGGCGGAGCGCAGGTGCAAGGTCAAGGCGTTATGCCCGATGTCGAGCCGTCCGCCCGACGCGCGGGCCAGGCTATCCACCAGCCGCAACGAAAACCCGAGGCTGAGCACCGCGGCCCCCGGCGCTTCGCCTTCGGGGCTGAAACCGGGGTCGAGCAGGTCGGATGCCGTGGCGAAGCGAATCGTCGCGGGGCGGACGATCCGCAGCTGGAGCATGTCGTCGTGCGGCGATTCGGTGACGAGCTGACCGACAAGAATTGCACCCGTTTCGGATACATCTATCAGCGCGGTCAGCAAGCGCCCGACCATGCGTCGTGCGTTGGCGTCATTGGCCAACCCCTTGAACGGCCCGCCGACGCGCGAAATGCTGAGGTCAACACGCTGTTCAGCCAGCAAGGCAGCAAGATCGCTTTCGACCTGAGAGACAACCGCTCCCATATCGACGACTTCATCCAGCGAGGGGTCGACGGGTACGGCGATATTGCTGCGCGCCGCGGTTTCGAGATCGTCGATGATTGTCTGTACCGACAGCGCGTCGGCAACGATCGTGTCGGCCATCGTGCGATAGCTTTGATTGACCGGCCCGAACATCTGCCCGGCGACGATCTGCGCAAAGCCCGAGATAGCGTTGAGCGGGCTACGCAATTCGTGGATCAGCTGGCGGATCGAATCGCCCGAATCCTCGGCAACCGGCCGACCATAAGGCGTCTCACTGCGATTGGGGCGGCGCGCGCTGCCGCGATAGCCGCGAAACTGGCCGGTGGCCGGATCGAACCATGGCAGCGCCGAAAAGCGCCACTCGCCGGCGTCGGAAGGGGTGCCTTCCAGCATCATGCGCGCATTGAGGATTTCGGCGCGCTGGCGAAAGGCGCCTGCGGCAACCCCGTCGGTGCCGGGTTCGCCGCCGAACGCCGCCTCGGCGATCGATAACCCGATCACGGTACCGCGGGTCACGCCGTCGACCCAATGAATTACGCCGTCGGGGCCGGTCTCGAACAGGAACGCTGATCGCTGCTGTTGCGGAGCAGCAGCTGTGGCAGGCTGGCTGCGGGTCGACTGATATTTGTCGATCCGGCGAACGAGTTCGCTGATCTGGCTGGTCCCGTTCTCGACAGCGGCATCGGGAGCCGCGTGCAGCGGCGCGAGAGGCGCCGGAGCCGCTTCGACCGCTGCCGCTGGCTGTGGCAACGCAACCGACGCGCTGCCCAGGCTGGCCAGAGCGCGATAGACACCGTGCGGCAAATCCGTCCGCCCAGCCAGCACCGATCGCGCCATCGCATTGGTCGCGGGCAGCATTGCCAGCCAGTCGGCCTCCGACAGCTGCGCGCTGCGCAGCATGATCGCCGACACGGCCGCCACATCGCTGGCATAAAGCGCGACCAGCGGCGCAAAACGTCCGTGTTTAGCAATGGCCCGCGCACAATCGCGACGCACCGTTTCGGGAACACGCGGCCGCAAAACCGCCAGCGCATGCAGGCTACGACGAATATCGTCATCGTCCAGTTGATTGCCGCGCTGAGCCAGAATATCGGAGAGCTGGCGCCAGGCTGCGATGCTGGCGCGATGGTCCGCAGGCGCTTGACGCAAGATGGTCGCGATCATCGAGTCAGCAGTCACGCGAAGCCAGCCCCACACCTTCTATCGTTGGTTACCGTAAGCTTACCGGCTAGCGTGAATCCCCTAGTCATGAAAGTGCCTTCACCGGTCACGTCACATTGTGGGACAATTGCAATCGGCTGAAATAATATTATGGTCACCGCAGTTTTGGAAAGCGGATGTTTCAACGATGGCGAGTCAGAAATTCGATCAGATCGACCTCCAGATACTGGGCGAGCTACAAAAAAACGGCCGAATGACGAATGTCGAACTGGCGCAAATGGTCGGACTCACCGCGCCGCCGTGCCTGCGCCGCGTGCGCGCGCTGGAGGAATCGGGGGTCATCCGGTCCTATCACGCCGATCTTGACGCGGCGAAGCTGGGCTATGGCATTACCGTCTTTGCGATGGTCAGCCTGCGCAGCCAGGCCGAATCCGACCTGAAAGCGTTCGAGGATTATGTCGGCGGCCTGCCCGAAGTGCGCGAATGCTATATGCTCAACGGCGAAATCGACTTTCTTTTGAAGGTCGTCGCGCGCGATCTGCAGAGCTTCCAGTCGTTCCTGACCGCGCATCTGACCTCGGCGCCGAATGTCACCAGCGTGAAGACATCGCTGACGATTCGCACCGCAAAGCAGCTCGCTGGGATTCCTGTCGATTCCTGAGCGACCTGACCGGTCAACATCGCGGGCACCAGCAAAAAAGGGGCGCCGTTCCAGGCCGGAACGGCGCCCCTTTTGTTACGGTTGGAAATCCAGCCTCAGGTAGCAGGCGCCGGTGCCGAAGCCGCTGCGGGCGCTGCGCCAGCTTTGGCGCGGATAGCCCACAACTGCGCCAGCCGCTGCCGGTTGCCCTGCACCTTGGCGAAACTCGCGACCGCAGCGTCGCTCTGTCCTGCGAGCGCCTGCGCGACGCCCAGACGATATTGCACGACCGGATCGGTCGGGCTGGCGGTCAGGGCGGCCTGATACAGCGGGATCGCCTTCGCAGCTTCGCCATTGCCGACCAGCGCGTCGGCCGTCGCGCGCGCCGCCTTCGGATTGGTCAGCGTGGCGGGCTTGGCCGCATCGGCCGCGACCGCCGCGGCATCGGAGTTTGCGCGCGGCGTCTGCGATTCGAGGATGCTGCCGAAATGCGTGTCTGTCTTGGGGATCGCGCCGCTGTTCTGACCGTGCTTGATGACCGCAACAACTTCGCCGGGGAAACCGGCTTCGGTCGCCAGACCCGCATATTCCAGATATTCGGGGCGCTGGGTCATCGAGTTGGTGGCGCGCATCAGGCGCAGGATGTCGAGGTTCATTTCTTTGTCGCCGCCTGCCTGCTGGAGCAGGATGTACAGCGTGTTGCGCCACGTTGCGGGGGTCGGATAATCTTGAACGCGCATTGTCAACACGTCGAGCATCTCGTTGGTACGGTTCGCTTTTTGGAATGCCTGCGCCGGGCGAACGAACAGCTCTTCCGACGGCTTGGTACCCGCAGCGCGGCTCGCAGCGATCCCTGCCTGGGCGATTTCCCAACCCTTGTCGATCTGTCCGCCGTTCAAATAGCTGTCCATCAGCATTGGCGCCAAGGCGGCTTCGGTCGAGCCCGCGGCCTTTGCCGCTTCGAGCCGCTGAATCGCCTTCGCGTAATTTTTCGCGCCATAGGCGAAGTTACCTGAATAGAAATTATAGACGCCAACATTCTCGGCCGGTGTCAGCCCCGACTCGAGCATCACATCGAGCCCCTGCGCCTGCATCGGCTGTTGCTTGCCGATAATGCCAAGCTGAAGCTGGTAAAAGCCGACCAGATATTTGTCGTCGGGGGTCGAGGCGCTCGCCTGCCCTTCGGTCAGCGCCGCCTCCAGCGTCGCGGCGTCCTTAGCGGCCGCTGCGTCAGTCATTTTCTTGAGTGCCGGGGCAAATGCCTTGCTCGCGGTCAGGCCCTTGCCCTTTGCGGCTTCTTCCTTTTTTTGCTTTTCTTTTTTCTGGGCGGCAGCCGGTGCGGCGGTCGTCATCAGCGCGCAGCCGAGCACAGCGGCCATGGCCGTCGCGGGCATCGAGCGGAAACGGGTGAACATCGAAATCTCTCCTCAGAATCGGCCGGCTAGCCCAAAGAAAACTGGCAACGCAAACTGGGTTCCGGCGCGCGTTCCTAACGCGGCTAAACCCGTCGCGTTGCCAAGGCAAGACGGCCTGTAGCGATATTTTTTGGAAGAAAGCAGCTGAACGGGGATTGAACCCCGACGATCAATCAGGCGATGTCGTCGATCGCCGCGTTGATCTGGCGCAACACCAGCGGATCGCCCGGGGCGCCTGCCATCGCCTGCTCTGCGAGTTGGATCAGCGAGATAATACCAAAGGTCGCGGCGAGCCCCTTCAGGCGAAGCGCGGCAACCTCCCAGTTCGCGTCGCAGCGGGCGCGGCGCATCAGGTCCGCCAGATCGCGCGCGCTGTCGGTAAAGGCGCTACGCAGATCCCGTGCCATCACCGGATCGTCGCCGATCGCGGCGCTGAGGTAACGGTCAAGAGGGCCACTATCGAATGACATTCCACAGGGTTGGCAGCTTGTCGTTAAGTTTCCGTTTCAAGACGGTCATTTGATGCTAAGATGGCAGGATGACGGGGGACAAGAAAATCGTCGGATTGTGGCGGGATTCCGCCAAAATCCAGGAAGCCGACAGCGCCGCGGCGCCCGAAGCCGCGCCGGTTGAAGCTGCGCGCGCTGCCGAAGCCCAAACGCCCGTTGAGCGCGACTGGCTCGATATGTCGCCGTTGGCCGAAAGCGATGATGCTGAGGATGCAAGCCCGCCATCGACATGGCGCGATCGCATCGCCCCTGCCCTGTTGATCCTGCTCGGTGTTGGCTGGACGGGCTTCACTCTCGCTATTGCAACCGACAGCTTTGCGCGCGGCCCCGCCCTCGCCGACTGGCCGACGCTGGTTGCGACGATCGCCATGCCGCTGACCCTGCTCGCGGTGCTGTGGATGGCGTTGTTGCGGTCGAGTCGGTCCGAACAGGCGCGCTTTGCCCGCGTCGCCTCCGCGCTGCGCGAAGAAAATCTGGCGCTCAATCAATCAATGCACTCGTTGGGCCTGCATCTGGCTGATGCGCAAAAACAGCTCGGTGAACAGGCGAAGATCGTCCAGCAACTCGGGTTCGACACCGTGATGCGGCTCAACGAGAGCAGCGACAAGCTTGCCAGTAACGCCTCGGTGATCGCCAACGCGCACGATCAGCTTGCACGCTCGGGCGATGTCGCTTTGCAGCGGATGGACGGACTGCTCGCCGGCTTGCCGCGGATCGACGACGTCGCGCAGCGGCTTGCGGTCAATTTCCGCGAAGCGGGGCTTGTTGCGCATCAACAAGGGGCTAGCCTCGAAGCAAAGCTTGCTGAACTTGGTGAGGAAGCGGCGAAAACGGCGCAAACCGGTGAGACCGCGACTGCCAGCATCCTCGAAGCGATTGTTGCCCTGCAGGAGCAGGGCAAGGAGACCGAAACCGGCCTGCTCGCTGCCTCCACCCAGGTTGGCAGCGCGCACGACGCGGCGCTCGCGCGGATGACCAGCGCCAGCGCCAGCGCGCGCGACGATATGACGTCAACCGTCGCCACCGTCACCGCGCAGATGGAGCAAAGCTGGCGACTGTTCCGCGACGGCGTCGACTCCGCTGCGGCGCAGATGGACGCCAAGCTGGCCGCCGCGCGCGATGCTGGCGATGCGATGGGCGCCCAGCTGTCCGCCCACGCCGATGCCAGCGACGCGCTGGCAACGCGGATCACCGCGCATGTCGCCGATGTCGCGCAGCAACTTGAGGTACTCGACGTCAGCGTCAGTGCCAGCACTGGCGTCATCGGTCGTTCGATCGACGACACCAAGGCGCAGCTGAGTGCATTCATGCAGGAAGTGCAGAGCGGCAATGCGTCGGCGCACCAGCTGATCACCCACGCCGAATCGCTGCTCCTTGCGCTCGACGCGGTCACCCGCGAACTCGACGAGACGCTGCCGCATGCGCTCGACCGCATAACGTCGCACGGCAAGACGACGCAGACCGCACTGTCGCAACTGCGCCCGATGCTGGAGGCGTCCGAGCTCGTTGCGCAATCGACAATGTCGCATGTCAACGCGGTCCAGGCGACGCTCAAGTCGAACGAAGAGCAGATGGCGGGGCATGCGAGCGGCCAGCAGGCACTGGTCGACCGCATCAACGGTTCGCTCGCCGATGCTGAAGCGGCGCTGGCGAAGCTGCGCGATGGCGCCGACGACTTTGCCGAACAGGGCGGCGCGCGGATGATCGCCACGCTGGGCGAAGTGCGCGCCACCGCCGATTCGGCCGCCGACGAAGCGCGGCAGACGCTCGAAAAGCTGGTGTCGGGTGCGCGGGAGGCGATGCAGGCAACCGCGACCGAGGCGATCGATGCGGCGTTCAAAAACGAAATCATGGCGCAGCTGACCGCGATCGAAGAAGCATCGGCGCGCGCCGTTGCCGCCGCGAACGGTGCAACCGACCGTTTGATGCGCCAGCTGATCACGATCATGGACACCAGCGCGAGCGTCGAACAACGCGTTGCCGAGGCGGAACAGGCGATCGCTGCGTCCGACCGCGATTCGCTGGCGAAACAGGTCGGACTGTTGACCGAGGCGCTCAAATCGACCGCCATCGATGTCACCAAAATCCTGTCGACCGAAGTCAGCGACACCGCATGGGAGGCTTATCTGAAGGGCGACCGCGGCGTGTTCGCGCGCCGCGCGGTCAAGCTGATCGACAATGCCGAGGCCAAGGAAATCCTGCGGCTCTATCAGAATGACGATGGCTTCCACGCGTCGGTGAACCAGTTCATCCACGATTTCGAGGCAATGCTGCGGCTGTTGATCGGTACGCGCGACGGGTCGGCGATCAGCGTCACCTTGCTGTCGTCGGATATCGGCAAGCTTTATGTTGCGTTGGCGCAGGCGATCGACAGACTGCGCAACTGAGCATTCTGCTCCCGACGAAGCGCCAGACGACATGAGCGACATCATTGTTCGGACGACGATGCAACCCGACGAGGCCGAGCGTGAAGCCGTATTGGAGGCGCTACGCCGATTTACGCACGACGCGGTGCCGCAATTGGATAATCAGGATTTTGCCGCGCTTGTTGCCGATGCTTCCGGTCAAGTCGTCGGAGGTCTTATCGCCTCATCGAGATGGAACGGTTTTCACGTTGAGATGATCGCCCTACCCGACACATTGCGCGGCATGGGTATTGGAACACAGCTACTGAATCTGGCCGAACAAGAGGCGCGCCGTCGCAACTGCCACCACATGTTTCTGGACACCTATGCCTTTCAGGCAAAGCCCTTTTATGAACGGCACGGGTTTGAGGTCTTTGGGGAAATAGAGGGTCCGCCCCCCTATTATCCACGCTTTTTCTTGAAGAAAAATCTGGCCTGAAACGACAAAAACTAAGCCCGCCCGCTCACTACGTCTGGATCGACCCAGCCGTTCACATAAGCGACGTAGTAGATGACGAAGCCGACCGTCGCGACGATCGTCATCTGGAGCAAGATGCGCGCCGGACGGAACACTGCGGGCGCGCCGCGATCCTGACCTTTGATCAGCGGAGCTTCGTCGTCGCTCGCCTTGCGGCCGTGGAAAGGCAGCACGAAAAACGCGCTGAGCGCCAGGAACAGCAGATAGATGGCGAGGGCCGAGGTCCATTTCATCGTTGTAAGTCCGTTCAGAGCTGCACGAGCATGACATCGACAACGGGCTTTTTACCGGTCCAGTCGGTCGCGACGCGGCGCACGCTCAGCCGGATCGCCTCGCGCATTTTTTCCTGCTCCTTGGCAGGCGCCAGCGCAGCTTTCTCCGCCGCTTCGCGCATCTCGTCGATAAAGGCTTCGCGCTCATCCTCGACCGGGACACCACGATAGCTGACCGCCGCCTCAGTGAACCGTTTGCCGGTAAAGATGACCGCGACGGTGATATGCCCGTGCAGCGCCAGCTTGCGGCGCTCGTTGATCGTCTCGCCGTCGGCGGGCAATATGACATCGCCGTCGAGAATCAGCCGCCCGGCGCGGACGCGCTCGAGGATTTTGGCCGGGGCGGGCGCCAGCCGCACCAGTTCGCCATTTTCCTGGATCAGCGCGTCGGGAACGCCTTTCTCCAGCGCAAAGCGCGCCTGTTCGTGCATGTGGCGGATCTCGCCATGCACCGGAACCACCAGTTTCGGGCGCAGCCAGCCGTAGAGCGCCGCCAGTTCGGGCTGCCCCGGGTGGCCGCTGACATGGATATGCGCCTGTTTTTCGGTGACGGTCAGAATGTCCTTGGCGGCAAGCTGGTTCATGATCCGCCCGATCGCGACTTCATTGCCCGGGATCTGCTTCGACGAAAAGACGACCGTGTCACCCGGAGCAAGCTTGATCTGGTGGCTATCCGACGCCATGCGCGCCAGCGCTGCGCGCGGTTCGCCCTGCCCTCCTGTCGCGATCACCATCACCTTGTCGCGCGGCAGGCGCATCGCTTCATCGAAATCGACCGTCGGCGGGAAATCCTTGAGATACCCGACCGAGCGCGCCACACCCAAAATGCGGTCGAGCGAGCGCCCGGCCACGCACAGGGTGCGCCCGCTCGCGGTGGCTACACGCCCCAGCGTCTTGAGGCGCGCCGCGTTCGAGGCAAAGGTCGTGACGATGACGCGCCCCTTGGCATTGCCAACTGCGGTGAGCAGCCCGTCGTACAGATCACCCTCACTGCCCGACGCCTCGGGATTGAAGGCATTGGTCGAATCGCCGACGAGGAAATCGACGCCTTCGTCGCCGATGGCGGTCAGCGCCGCGGCGCTCGAAGGCGTGCCGAGCACCGGATCGGCGTCGAGCTTCCAGTCGCCGGTGTGGAACACGCGGCCATAGGGCGTGTCGATCACCGCCGCGCTCATCTCGAGGATCGAGTGCGCCAGCGGCATCAGGCGGATGCCGAACGGCCCAAGCTGGAAATGCGCGTCGATGTCGACGGTCTTGATCTTGACCTCTTTCTCCAGCCCCTCTTCCGCCAGCTTGTTGGCGATCAGCCCGGCAGTGAAGCGGTTGGCATAGAGCGGCACGCCGAGGTCGGCGGCGAGATAGGGCAGCGCCCCGATATGATCCTCATGCCCATGGGTCAGGATGATACCGAGCAGATCCTTTTTGCGATCCTCGATAAATTCAAGGTCGGGCATGATGATGTCGATACCCGGATAATCATGGGTGCCAAAGGTCACGCCAAGGTCGAGCATGATCCATTTACCGTCGCAGCCATAGAGATTAGCGTTCATGCCAATCTCGCCCGATCCGCCGAGCGCGAGGAAAAGCAGCTCCTTTCCTGGAGTCGTCATATTGTCTGGTTCCGTTGGTTATAGAGGTGCATCAACCCGTTGAGCGTGAGGTCGGGTTCGATGCGGTCGAACAGATGTGCCTGTTCCTGAAACAAGGTTGCAAGGCCGCCCGTCGCGATGACGGTGATTGGCTTGCCGATTTCGGCTTTCATTCGCCCTATTAGGCCTTCCATCATCGATACATAACCCCAATAGACGCCGATCAGCATCTGGCTCTCGGTGGTGCGGCCGATGACGCTGGTCGTGGCGGGCGCTTCAATCGCGATCCGCGGCAGCTTCGCGGCGGCCGCAACGAGTGCTTCGAGCGACAGGTTCACACCGGGCGCGATAATCCCGCCCAGATAGGCGCCATCGGAACCGATATGATCGAGCGTCGTCGCGGTCCCGAAACTGATGACCAGCTTGTCCTTGCCCGGCTCGACCGCCTGCGCGGCGATCGCGTTGACGGCGCGGTCGGCGCCAACCGAGCGCGGCTCGTCGACCTTGAGCGCGATGCCCCAGGTGACCGGCTCGCGCCCGGCGACGAGCGCATCGACGCCGAAATATTTGACCGCGAGCAGTTGCAGATTGTGGAGCGCGCGTGGCACCACGGTCGAAATGATCACGGCGTCGACCTGGGCGCGGTCATGCCCCTCGATCCGCAGCAACTGGTCGAGCCACACCATATACTCATCGGCGGTGCGGCGGTCGTCGGTCGCGATGCGCCAGCGCGCGAGCAACGCGGCGCCGTGGAACAGCGCGAATTTGGCATTGGTGTTGCCGACATCGATCGCGAGCAGCATCTATCTTTCTTCCTCGACCGGGCGACGCAGTTCGACATCGCCAGCATGCACCAGCATGGTCTCCCCGCCCGCCACGCGCAAGCGCAGCGCGCCGTCCTCGGCCAGACCGTCAAATGTTCCGTCGATGCCCTTTTCGGACACGCGCAGCGGCGTGCCGAGCGGATGCGCCAGCGGCAGCCATGTGCGGACGATACTCGCCACCCCCTCTTGCCGCCAGGTCCACAGCGCATCGATCATCGCGATACCCAGCGCGCCCGCGAAATGATCGCGGTCGAGCACAGCGCCTTTGCAGGCCAGCGTCGCGGTCGGCCGATCGGGCAAGTCAGGTGCCGCGACCAGATTGACCCCGATCCCGATCACCACCGAATTGCCCGTGCGCTCCATCAATATCCCGGCGCATTTCGCGCCATCGATCAGCAGGTCGTTCGGCCATTTGAGCTGAGCTTCGATGTTCGGCGCGAGCGCGGCGACCGTCTTGGCCAGCGCGACCCCCGCAACCAGCGCCAGCGTTGCTGCCGACGGATCGCCGATCGTCAAATGAACGACGGTCGAGCCCATGAAATTGCCCTGCCCGTCATTCCAGCCGCGGCCCAGTCGCCCGCGTCCGGCGGTCTGGCGATCAGCGACCAGCCAATGGCCTTCGCCGATATGCTCGCCGCCGGCCAGCCGCGCCAGCAGGTCGGCGTTGGTCGAACCTGTCTGCGCTAACCGCTCGATCGGCGGGATCAGAACAGCACCGCGGCGGCGCTCGCCGAAACGACTGCGAGCATCGGGATGAAGAGATAACCGATCACCGACAGCCACAAAGCACTTGCAGTGATCACCGCATCTTCGACGATGGCGCCCCCGCCCGCCGGGATTTCGGTGTCCGATTTATCGTCGAAATACATCGTCTTGATGATCGCGATATAATAGAATGCCCCGATCACCGACGCGACGATACCCGCGACCGCAAGCGGCACGAGGTTCGCGTTGACCGCAGCCTCGAACACCAGATATTTCGGCCAGAAACCGAACAGCGGCGGGATGCCGGCCAGGCTGAACAGGAACACCGCCATGGCGGCGGCGAGGCCCGGGCGGCGTTGCGACAGGCCCGCGAGCGCCGGGATGCTCTCGATCTGGTTGCCAGCGGCGTCGCGCAATTGCAGCACGACAAGGAAAGCGCCGAGCGTCGTCACGACATAGACAAGCAGGTAGGTCAGCACGCCCTCGACTCCCTGCTGCGTTCCAGCGGCAAGGCCGACGAGCATGAAGCCGACATTGTTGATCGACGAATAAGCAAGCAGCCGCTTGATATTCTTCTGCCCGATCGCGCCGACGGCGCCGAGGATGATCGAGGCGAGTGCGAGGAAGATGATGATCTGTTGCCAAGCGCCGACTGCGGGGCCCATCGCGTCGATGACGACGCGCGTCATCAGCGCCATCGCTGCCACTTTCGGCGCGCTGGCAAAGAAGGTTGTCACCGGGGTCGGCGCGCCTTCATAAACGTCGGGGGTCCACATGTGGAACGGCACGGCGCTAATCTTGAAGCCAAGACCCGCGAGCACAAACACGATGCCAAAGATCAGCCCGATGTTCATCTCGCCGCCCATGCGCGCAGCAATGCCGGTGAAGTCGGTGGTGCCGGTAAAGCCGTAGAGCAGCGAGATGCCGTAGAGCAGCATGCCCGACGCGAGCGCGCCGAGGACAAAATATTTGAGCCCCGCCTCGCTCGACCGTTCGTCGGTGCGCATGAAGCTGGCGAGGACATAGGCCGCGAGGCTGTTGAGTTCGAGCCCGACATAAAGCGTCATCAGGTCGCGCGACGACGCCATGATGCCCATGCCGAGCGCCGCGAACAGGATCAGCACCGGATATTCGGCGCGCATGCTGCCGGTGAAAAAACGCGGCGCGATGATGATGCAGATAAAGCTCGCGGCATAGATCAGCAGCTTGGCGAAGCCGCCGAAGCTGTCGACCGACAGCGTGCCGGAAAAGACCGTTGCATTGACGCCGAACAGCGCGACGACAGCCGCTGCCGCTGCTGCCAGCGTCAGCAGCGCGCTGAGCTGGTAGATACCGACCTGCCGATCGCCCATGAAGGTGCCCAGCATCAGCGTGATGAGCCCGCCGATCGTCAGGATCAGTTCGGGCCAGATGAGTGCGAGATCGGCGGTCATTGGACGCCTCCCGCATGGCTCGATCCGTGGGCGGCTTCACCATGCGGCTTGGCAGGCTTCGCTTTGCCAGCGGCAAGGTGGGCATCGCCCGCGGGCTTGGCCGGTGCCAGACGCGCGACCACCGTCGTCACGTCGCCGCGCATCGGCGCGAGGAAGCTTTCGGGATAGACGCCCATCCACAGCGCCACGGCGGCCAGCGGCACCATGATCGTCCATTCGCGCGCGTTGAGGTCGGGCATCGCCTTCACATCGTCCTTGGTCAGTTCGCCGAACACGACGCGGCGGTAGAGATAGAGCATATATGCGGCGCCGAGGATGATCCCGGTGGTGCACACAAAGGCGACCCAGCTCGAGGCTTCATAGATGCCCGCGAGGCTCAGGAATTCGCCGACAAAGCCGCTGGTGCCCGGCAGGCCGATCGATGCCATGGTGAACAGCATGAAGAACAAAGCATAGGCCGGCATGTTCACCGCGAGCCCGCCATAACGGTCGATCTCGCGCGTGTGCAGCCGGTCGTAGATCACGCCGACGCAGAAGAAGAGCGCCGCCGAGACGACGCCATGGCTGAGCATGATGATCAGCGCGCCCTCGATGCCCTGCTGGTTGAAAGCGAACAGGCCCGCGGTGACAATCGCCATGTGCGCGACCGACGAATAGGCGATCAGCTTTTTCATGTCGCTCTGCGCCAGCGCGACGAGGCTGGTGTAAACCACCGCGATCATCGACAGGCCGAACACGATCCACATCAACTGTCCCGACGCATCGGGGAACATCGGCATCATGAAGCGGATGAAGCCATACGCACCGAGTTTCAGCAGCACGCCGGCGAGGATCATCGAGCCCGCGGTCGGCGCCTGCACGTGCGCGTCGGGAAGCCAGGTGTGGACGGGCCACATCGGCATCTTGACCGCGAGGCTGGCGAAGAAGGCGAGCCACAGCCAAGTCTGCATCTCGACCGGGAAGTCGTAATTAAGCAGCGTGGGGATGTCGGTCGTCCCCGCTTCGGCGATCATCGCGATCATCGCAACCAGCATCAGCACCGACCCGAGCAGCGTGTAGAGGAAGAATTTATACGCCGCATATTTGCGGTTCGCGCCGCCCCAAATGCCGATGATGAAGTACATCGGGATCAGCCCGGCTTCGAAGAAGATGTAGAACAGCAAAAGATCCTGCGCGCAGAACACGCCGATCATGATGGTTTCCATGATCAGGAACATCGCCATGTAGAGGCCGACGCGTTGCTTGATCACGTCCCAGCTGGCGAGAATGCAGAGCGGCATCAGGAAGACACTGAGCATGATGAGCATCAGCGCCATGCCGTCGATGCCAAGCGCCCAGCTGAAGCGCCCGAACAGGTCGGCGCGTTCGGTGAACTGCCACTGCGGCCCGCCGATGTCGAACTGCGCCCACATCACACAGCCGAGAACGAAGGTCACCAGCGTCGCGCCGAGCGCAACCCAGCGCGCCGTCTTGTCGCCGACGAACAGGCAAGCAATGGCGGCGACCGCGGGAACCGCCAGCATCAGCGAAAGGATCGGAAAGCCGCTCACAGGAACTTCACCATGGCCCAGCTGGCCAAGCCGACAAGCCCGAGCAGCATCACAAACGCATATCCATAAACATAACCCGATTGCAGCCGCACCGCGAGCCGCGTGCCCCCCTGAACGAGCGCCGCCACGCCATCGGGGCCGAAGCGGTCGATGGTCTGCTCATCGCCGCGCTTCCAGAAGAAGCGGCCGATCGCAAAGGCGGGCTTCACGAACACGATGTTGTACAGCTCGTCGAAATACCATTTGTTGAACAGGAACTGGTGCAGCAGCCCGAACTGCGCGACGAAACGGGCCGGCAGCGTGGTGTTGCGGATATAGCTGTTCCACGCAAGGAACAGCCCGATCGCCATCACAGTGAACGGTGTCCACTTCACCCACAACGGCACCTCGTGCGCGGCGTGCATCAGATGTTCGTCGAACGCGATGCTGCCGTTCCAGAAGGCCAGCCCCTCTTCAGGATAGATGAACTGGTGGTGGAAGGCGATGCCCGCGAACACCGCGCCGATCGACAGCAGGATCAGCGGGATCAGCATTGAAATCGGGCTTTCGTGCGGTTTGTAACCCGCGGTGCCATCGCCATGCGCGGCGTGATGATGATCATCATGGCCATGATCGTCATGCCCATGGCCGTGATCGTCGTGGACCGCATGCTGGATATGCTCGCTCTGTTCCCAGCGCGCCTTGCCATGGAAGGTCAGGAAGACGAGGCGCCACGAATAGAAGCTGGTGAGGAAGGCGACGAAAATGCCGACCCAGAAGGCGACAACGCCGCCGCCCCCGCTCGCGAACGCCGCTTCGAGGATGCCGTCCTTCGAATAGAAGCCGGCAAAACCCGCGACGCCTGCGATACCGACGCCGGTGATCGCCAGCGTGCCGAGCATCATCGCCCAATAGGTGATCGGGATCGATTTCCGCAGCGCGCCATAAAAACGCATGTCCTGTTCATGGTGCATCGCGTGGATGACCGAACCGGCGCCAAGGAACAGCAAAGCCTTGAAGAAGGCGTGCGTGAACAGGTGGAACATCGCGGCGCCATAGGCGCCCGCGCCTGCGGCCATGAACATGTAGCCAAGCTGCGAGCAGGTCGAATAAGCGATAACGCGCTTGATGTCCCACTGCGTCGTCGCGACGGTCGCCGCGAAGAAGCAGGTTGCGGCGCCGACGAACATCACGACGCCCTGCGCGATCGGCGCGGTATCGAACATTGGCGACAGGCGGCACACCATGAAAACGCCCGCGGTGACCATCGTCGCCGCGTGGATCAGCGCCGATACCGGGGTCGGGCCTTCCATGGCATCGGGAAGCCAGGTGTGCAGGCCAAGCTGCGCCGACTTGCCCATCGCGCCGATGA
>JAEMRT010000211.1 GCA_016463225.1 Sphingopyxis sp.
GGCGTTCCTGGCGGAGCGCGAGCGCGCGATGTTGTTGGCGCCGGTCGGTGCCGGGGCGGGCGTGGTCGCGGCGGGTTCGGTGGCGGGCGGGGCGGCAGCGGTCATCGGTCTATCCATATTGGTGCAACCCGCGAGCAGCGCGGTGGATGCGAGCAAAAGCGACAGGCGGCAGGCAAAAGGGTGCGCGGTGCGCGGCATCGATATATCTCCCCGGAGGAAAAGGTTTCGGGCGAAACCATGTTGGACCGAGCCTTAACCCGAGATCGCGACGTGGCGCAAGGTTAGGGGGACGAACGGAGCGCGCAGATCTTCCCCATCGCTGTGCGACAGGGCGGATATAGTCATCCCCCAAACATCGGCTGCACCAACCCCGGCACCTCGACCTCGAACGCAAACACCCCGCCCGCATGTGGCTGCGTCTTGCGCTCGTCGTCAGTCAGATTCTTGCCCGCGCTGGTGATGAAGGCGGTTTGCATGTCCGCGCCGCCGAACGCGATCATCGTCGGGCGCTGCACCGGCAGCTCGACCGTCTGCAGCAGTTCCCCGGCGGGCGACAGGCGCACGACGCGCCACCCGTCCCACAGCGCCGACCAGTAACAGCCCTCGGCATCGACTGCGGCGCCGTCCGGGCGGCCCTTGCCGAATTCGAACTGGTGAACAATGCGGCCTTTGCCCAGCGCCCCGGTCGCCGGATCGACGTCGAACGCGCACACTGCGTGCGTCGGCGTATCGGCGTGATAGAAGGTGCGGCCATCGGGACTGAACGCCGCACCGTTGCTTGTGGTGAGGCCGCCCAAGATTTCGGCAAGCGAACCATCGGGATCGAGGCGGTAGAGCGTCGCGGTCGGGTGCGCCTTGTCGCTGGTCAGGCTGCCGACCCACAGCCGGCCGCGGGCATCGACGCAGCCGTCGTTGAACCGCTGCTCGGGCTTGTCCGCCAGCACCGCCGGGCCGAACGCGCGTGGCGCGGCGCCCCAGCTGTCGATCAGCGCGCAGCCATCCTCAAGCGCCGCGACCAGCCCGCCACCCGCGCGCGGCGCGACGCAGCCGACCTGCTGGTCCAGCGTCATGACCTCGTCGGCGCCGGTTGCCGGATCGGTGCGGTGGATCGTCCGCCCCTCGATATCGACCCAGTACAGCCGCTGTTCCGCGGTGCTCCAGCGCGGCGATTCGCCGAGCAGCGCGCCGGCATCGAGGAGAAGTTGAACCATGGCAGGTGTCGTAGCGCGCTGCGCCACTGCTGCCCAGCGCCTGCAAACCTATTCGCTGCGGGGAATGCGGGCGGCCGGTCACCCCAGCTTTCGTCACCCCGGACTTGATCCGGGGTCCGCGCGGTCAAGAGCTGCCGGTTGCTGGACGCCGCGATGGATCCCGGACCAAGTCCGGGATGGCGAGGGCAGATGGGAGCCGATGAAAGAGTTTCTTGCCGTAACGTCTTTCTGCTTGACGTGCACGTAAACGTAAGGTCTCTTGGCGACCGAAAAGATGCGGCCGACTCCCCGCCTGCGTTCGGCTGCCGCAAGGGAAAGGAAAGCCATGTCGCTCGATAATCTGTCGCGCTCCGCCTACACCGACGATCACGAGGCCTTCCGCGCCACGGTTCGCCAGTTCCTCGAAAAGGAAGTCGCCCCGAACGGCGCGCAATGGGCCGAGGACGGGCTGGTGCCCAAGGCGATCTGGCCCAAGGCCGGCGAACTCGGCATGTTGTGCCCGACGGTTCCGGAAGAATATGGCGGGCTCGGCCTCGATTTCGGGTACAACGCCATCGTCGACGAAGAGAGCGCCTATTACGGCCGCGTGACCACCGGCTTCTCGCTCCAGTCGGACATCGTCACCAGCTATATCGTCAAATATGGCAGCGAAGAGCAGAAGAAGCACTGGCTGCCCAAGATGGTCGCGGGCGAGGTGATCACCGCGATCGCGATGACCGAACCCGGCACCGGCAGCGACCTGCAGGGCATGCGCACGACCGCGAAAAAGGATGGCAATCATTATGTCATCAACGGGTCGAAAACCTATATCACCAACGGCCAGAACGCCGACCTGATCCTGGTGTGCGTCAAGACCGACACCGAAGTGCAGCCGGCGTGGAAGGGGCTGTCGATCGTCCTCGTCGAGGCCGACCGCGAGGGGTATCAGCGCGGCCGCAACCTCGACAAGATCGGGCAGGACGAGGCCGATACGTCGGAAATGTTCTTCAACGACGTGCGCGTCCCGATCACCAACTGCCTTGGCGAAGAGGGCAAGGGCTTCATCTATCTGATGAGCGAGCTGCCGCAGGAACGGTTGTCGATCGCGGTGTCGGCGCAGGCGTCGGCGCAGCGCGCGTTCGACGACACGGTCGAGTTTACCCGCGATCGCAAGGCGTTCGGCAAACCGATCCTCGATTTTCAGAACACACGGTTTGTCCTCGCCGATTTGAAGACCAAGCTGCAGGTTGGCTGGGCGCATCTTGACTGGGCGTTGGCGCGGCATCTGAAAAAGGAGCTGACCCCCGAAGAGGGCGCCGGGGCGAAGCTGTGGCACACCGAACTGCAGTGGGAAGTGATGGACAAATGCCTCCAGCTCCACGGCGGCGCGGGCTATATGAACGAATATCCGATCGCCCGCGCTTGGCGTGCCGCACGCGTGACGCGAATCTTTGGCGGCACGAACGAGATTATGAAGGAACTGATCGGGCGGAAGCTCTGACCAACTAAACTCTCTCCCCTTGCGGGAGAGAAAGACTTGGCTTGGCGGCTTGCCGCCTAGCAAGTCTTGTGAGGGGTTCTTACCTTGGCGCTGAAGCGCGACCCCTCTCCCAGCTCCGACTAGGCAGCAAGCTGCCAAGTCTCCACGTCCCTCTCCCGCAAGGGGAGAGGGAAGAAGGTGAAAGGACTATCCCCATGGCCCATGCTTATATCGTAGATGCCGTTCGCACTGCCGGCGGCAAGCGCGGCGGCAAGCTCGCCGGCATCCACCCCGTCGATCTTGGCGCCGCGGTGTTCGACGCGATCGCCGACCGCAATGATTTCGACACCTCAAAGATCGACGATGTCATCACCGGCTGCGTGTCGCAGGGCGGGCAGCAGACGATGGACCTTGGCCGCAATGCGGTCCTCGCCTCGAACCTGCCCGACTCGATCCCCGCGGTGACGATCGACCGTCAGTGCGGATCTTCGCAGCAGGCGATGATGTTTGCGGCGCAGGCGGTGATGTCGGGAACGCAGGACATTGTCCTCGCCAGCGGCATCGAAAGCATGACCCGCGTCCCCATGGGCAGCGTCGCGACCTTGTTCATCAAGGAAGGCCTTGGCCACTACAAGTCCGAGCGGCTCGAGGAAAAATATCCCGGCATCATGTTCAGCCAGTTCATGGGCGCCGAAATGATCGTCAAGAAGCACGGTTTCACCAAGGATGACCTCGACGCCTATGCCTTCGAAAGCCATCGCCGCGCCAGGGCGGCGACCGAGGCGGGGTATTTCCAGCGCGAAATCGTCGGGCTCGACATCGACACGCCCGACGGCCGCCAGACGCATCTGGTCGACGAAGGCATCCGTTTCGACGCGACGCTTGAGGGCATTGCGGGCGTGAAATTGCTGCAGGAAGGCGGCACGATCACCGCCGCCTCGTCGAGCCAGATTTGCGACGGCGCCAGCGCGGCGCTGATCGTGTCCGAACAGGCGCTGAAAGATCACGGCCTGACCCCGCGCGCGCGCATCCATCATGTGTCGGTGACCGCGGGCGATCCGGTGATCATGCTCGAAGAACCGCTGTTCGCAACCGAAAAGGCGCTGAAGCGCGCTGGCATGAAGATCGGCGACATCGACGCCTATGAGGTCAACGAAGCCTTCGCGCCGGTGCCGCTCGCGTGGCTCAAATATCTCGGTGCCGATCATGCGCGGCTCAACCAGCATGGCGGCGCGATCGCGCTCGGTCATCCGCTTGGTGCCTCGGGCACCAAGCTGATGGCGACCCTGCTCGGCGTGCTCGATGCGACCGGCGGCAAATATGGCTTGCAGACGATGTGCGAAGGCGGCGGTCAGGCTAACGTCACGATCATCGAGCGGCTTTGAACCTTTCTCC
>JAEMRT010000109.1 GCA_016463225.1 Sphingopyxis sp.
GTCAGCCAGCTAACACTACCCTTTGGTCAATGTGCCCGAAATGGTTGCCAGGGACCTCCATACGGACATGATCGCCGAACTTCAGGAACGGTGTTTTTGGCACCTGATCTCGGATCATCTCTATGGCGCGCTGTTCGGACAGGCAGCAGGAGCCGACTTGGTCATAGGCCGCGTTCGACACCGTGCCCGATCCAATGATCGTTCCCGCGACCAGATCACGGGTGCGCGAGGCATGGGCAACAAGCTCGTGAAAGCCGAAGGCCATTTCCCCGCCATGGGGATGACCAAACCACACGCCGTCGAGCGTGACGTGCAGCGGCAGATGGACCCGCCCGTCCGCCCAGGCGTCGCCCAGTTCGTCCGGCGTTACGGCAAAGGGTGCGACCGCACAGGCGGGCTTTGCCTGCACCCAGCCAAAGCCGGTTTTCATCTCGATAGGCGCGATCGCGCGCAACGACCAATCGTTGATGAGAAGGACGAGCTTGATGTGGCCAAAGGAATCCTGCGGCGTCGTTCCCATCGGCACGGCGTCGGTGATGATGCCGAACTCGCCCTCGAAATCGATGCCGTCATCCTCGCTGGGCAGCGGCACGTCCTGCGTACCGGACAGGAAGCGATCAGACAGCCCCTGATACATGAGCGGCCGGTCCATCTCGATCGGGGGCAGATTGAACGCCTTTTGCATCAGTTCGCCATGCTGGGGAAAGGCCGACCCATCCAGCCATTGCCAGGCACGCGGCAGCGGCGCGAGCAGACGCGCCTGGTCGAGCACCGTGCCCTCCCCGCGATCCAGCCGATCGGCGAGCGCCCGGAGCTGCGGCTCAGCCACCGTCCATCGCTCGATCGCCTGCTGCAACGTAACGGCGACGGGCGCGCCTGAAAGACAGCGCGTCGCATCCCGTGAAACGACGACCAGCGCGCCGTCGGGGGCGCCATTGTCCAAAGTCGCGAGGCGCATGGCCTTAATCCTCGATGATGGCGACAGCGCGGGTCCAACCGGCCGATGCGCCCTTGATCTTGTGCGGGAAGCAGCTGACGGTGAAACCGTGGGACGGCAGCGCTTCCAGATTGTGCAGCTTTTCCAGGTGGCAATAGCCGATGTCCCGGCCCGCCTTATGCCCTTCCCAGATCAGCGACGTGTCGCCGGTTTCCTTCACCTTTTGCGCCGTATAGCTGAATGGCGCGTCCCAACTCCAGGCATCGGTGCCGGTAACGCGCACGCCGCGGGTGGTGAGATACATGGTCGCCTCATAGCCCATGCCGCAACCGACATCGACAAAGTCGGGCCGCCCCAGAGCCTTGCCGGCCGCCGTGTTGACAAGGACGATATCAAGCGGCTGGAGATCGTGGCCGATGCGGGCCAGTTCCGCCTCCACGTCTGCGGCCGTGACCACATAGCCGTCGGGGAAATGGCGGAAGTCCAGCTTCACACCCGGACGAAAACACCAGTCGAGCGGCACTTCATCGATCGTGATCGCCCGCTCAGCTTTACCATCTTTGGCATCCATGGTGGGATGATAATGATAGGGCGCGTCCAGATGCGTGCCGTTATGCGTCGTCAGCGTCACCCATTCCGCTGCGGCAAAGCCAGCGCCGTCCGGCGTCTGGTCGGCCGTGACGCCGGGGAAGAAATGCTGGAGTTCGCCCACCGTCTCACCATGCGTCTGATAGGTGATTTTGGGACGCAGGAAGGGTGGATCAGACACGACATCATTGTCGAGCGTGATCGACAGATCAATGAATTGGCGGGTCATGTCTGATTTCCTGATTGACGAACGAGAGCGATGAGCATGATCGGGGTCACGACGGCAGCAAGGGTCGCGCCATAAACCGCCTTGAGCAGCAGGACATCGCCGGCATCCATCGAACCATTGAGAGAAATGCGTGTGAGCAAAGCCGCAAGAGCGCCGGGCAGCAGGGCGGCGGCGACCGCCATCGCGACCGCGCGCCGCAGAATGTCTCCTACCCCCACGCCTAGCCGCTTGCGCAGCAGGAGGGCGGGTACAAGCGTTCCCATCAAGGCGATCATGAACGATTGCGGCAGGAAATCCCATGCCAAGGCCGCGGATGGCACCGGGCGGTCGAGACCGAACAGCAGCAGGCCTATGCCGACGCTGATCGCGCCGTTGATGACGATGCTGATGCAGGTTTCCCGAACGATCAACGCCGACACCGTCATGCGGTCCGGCCGTCCAGCGTTTCGGCGAACCAGTCGGCGATGACATCGCGGCCATAGGCCATATTGTCCGCGCCGACATGTTCCACCCCGCCTTCGCGGTCGGTAAAGATCACCTTCTCGCGGCGCGGGCTGTTGACGAGCTGGTCGTAGAGATCGTCGGCATAGGACAGGCTGATCTGCCGGTCCTGGGCGCCGTGCGTCAACAGGAACGGCACGATGATCCGGTCCATATGGCCGTTGAGGTTCATGTCCGCGCTTTTGGCGTGGAAATCCTCCATGTCGCTGGCGCCGAACGCCCACATGACATGGGCCCAATAATGGGGCACCGGATTTTCGCCTTCGCGGTTCAGGCGCTTCTGCTGCACCTCTGCCCAATTATGGTTGGCGCCCCATACCGCGCCGCTGGCGAAGCGCGGTTCATAGGCCACCGCCCGCGGCGCGAAATGACCGCCGAGCGAAATACCGGTCATGCCGATCCTGGCGGGATCGACATCATCCTGCGTTTCTAGCCAGTCCACTGCCTTGCTTGCCCAGCTTTCGCTGTGCGGATCGACGGGCAGATTTTGCAAACGCAGCGCTTCTCCGCTGCCGGGCTGATCGACGCACAGGGTCGAGATACCGCGCCGCGCCAGCGCTTGCGGCAGGCGCGACCAGTAGAGCAGTTCCTTGCAGCTATCGAGGCCGTTGCAATAGACGACGACAGGCTTGCGGCCTTCACCAGGCGCGCGGGTGTAGAGGGCGGGCATGGTCCCGGTCGCAAGCGGGATGTCCACCCGCTCGCGATTGAGGCCACCCAGCTTCGTCGACTTTTCGAAAGTAGCCAGCGCCTTGGCATAGGTGTCCTTGCGCCCCGGATGGCCATGGCCCTGCATCCGTTCGGCGGTGATAAGATAGAGGGCGGCCCGCTCCAGCTTGTCGGAGGCAGAAAAGGCCCGGCCGCGCGCCTCATCCTCCTGCGCCAGCCCGATCAGCTTGTCGCCCATCGCCGCCCACTGCGCCATGAATTGCGGCGTGCCCGCGTCCGCGCCGCTGGCCGCCGCGTCGCGGATCGGCTGGCACATGTCGATGATCTCGCCAAGCTGCGCGCCCGACTCCATCGCGATCGAAACCGACAGGTTCCAGATATAGTTCGGGAAATATTCGAACAGGGCCATGGTTATGCTTCCCCCTTCACACTTCTACGGCTTGGAACAGGCCTGTATCGGCCTCCGGGTGCGGCATGGTCTGCGGGCCACCGACGCCAATGCCCCACTGGTCCATCGTCCTGGGGCCAGGGACATGCACCTTGGCTTCGTGCCTTTCGAAATCCACCTCTTCCAGTTCCGACGTATATTCGACCGCAAAGCCCGCAGGCGTGGTGAAATAGCTGAAGGTGTTGTTACCCGCCGTGTGCCGGCCCGGACCCCAGCGGATGTCCGTCCCCTTCTGCTTGAGGCGATTGATCCCGGCCATCATGTCGTCGATGCTGAGCATGTCATAGGCGACATGGTTGAGGCAGGGCGGCCCCGGCAGGATCGCCATGCGGTGATGCGCCGCATTGCAGCGCAAAAAGCCCATGAAATCGCCCAGCCAGTCGCTGATCTTGAACCCCAGCACGTCGCAGAACCACTGCGCCATCGCCTTGTGATCGGGCGAGTGGAGCACGATATGGCTGATCTTCTGCGGAACGCCCTCCCAGCGGTTTAGCGCGCGCGCCGTCCGACGCTCGACGTCACTCGAAATCTCGAACGGCAGGCCATCGGGCGAAAAGAAGCGAAAGCCATAGCCGCCGCCCAGCGTATCCAGATCCTTTGGTGCAAAGATGATGCGCGCGCCCGATGCCGCCACCTTGTCATGCAGCGCATCCACATCGGCCCGGCTGTCGGCCGCCAGCGCGATCACGTCGATACGCCGGTCCGCAGCGGCGCGCAGGCGCACGACATAGAGTTCTTCGCCCCCATCGGCGGCGAAATGGACCATCCCGTCCTTCTCGCCCGCGTCCACCAGCTTCCACTGGTCGGCATAGAAGGCGCGTTCGGCCTCCAGGTCGGGAACGGCATAGCCGACATAACGAATTTCAGTGACACGGCTCATGGTAGATAACTCCTGGAAAATTGGCGCGCCTCAAATCGGCTGCGCGACGATCGCGAACATGGCGTGGGTGGCCTTGGCATTGTCGACCGGCGGGCCCCGACCGATCTGGCCGTGGCAGATGGCCAGACTTTCGCGCACGATATAGGCGCAGCGCTCGAAACGCCGGTCGCGATAGGCGGTGAGGGCTGCATCCAGATCGTCGTGGCGCGACAATTCGTCGGCCAGCACCAGACTGTCCTCGATCGCCATGCCTGCGCCCTGTCCCAGATGCGGCGTCGTCGCGTGTATGGCGTCGCCCAGCAGGACGACCCGGCCCTTGTGCCACGGCCCCTCGACCAGCAGCCCTTCCAGCGGTCGATAGACCACGCCTTCATCATCCACGATCTGCTCGGCGAGCGCGCGGATAGCAGGCGCTGTTTCCGCCAATTTGCCGCGCATGGTGGCGGCCAGGCCTTCCCTTGGATAGCGCGGATTCTCCGGCTCCGGCGTCGTCACATACATGTACATCAGGGTGCTCGAGATCGGGACAAGCCCCACCCCGGTTCGCCCATTATAGACCTGAAGCGCGTCCAGCCCCTCAGGCCGCGCGAAATTATAGCGCCACACGGCCTGGCCGGTAAATTGCGGTTCCGGTGCATCGGGGAACAGGGCAGATCGGGTCTGCGAATAAACCCCATCGGCGCCGATCACCAGATCGTAGCGACCCGAACCGCCATCGGAAAAAGCGACGTTGACGCCAGCGCCATCATCTTCGATCGACGCCGTTGTTACGCCGAGTTGGACAGTTGCGCCGCTGGCCAGCGTGCAATCGCCCAGCACCTTGTGCAGCGCGCGGCGACCAATGCCGACATTGGCGGGCTTGCCCTCCACCAGCCGGGGTGAAGGCACCCGCGCGATCATCGTGCCGTCGGGCAGGAATATCTCCACCGCGTCAAAGCCGACGCCCGCCGAGAGATAATCATCGAGCAGTCCAAGTTCGCTCATGGCCCGGACGACGTTCGCCTGTTGTATGATGCCGACGCCATAGACCGACCAGTCCGGGTCGCGTTCGATGACATGAACGTCATGCCCTTTCGCGCGAAGTGCGATCGCCGCGGTCAGTCCGCCAATGCCGCCACCGATGACGAGAATCCGCTGCGCGTCCAAACTTCGCTCTCCACTCTTATCCAGTGGAAGCCAGTCTAGCGTCGAAAAAAAATATCAAAATTCGATTGTTTGGATCAATATCTATTCGCCATATTTATGGATGGCGGCAGCGCGCAATTGGGACCGCAGCCAGCGCAGGCCTTCGTCTGTTGCACGTGTCTGATGAAACTGGACCAGTTCCTCCATCACCGGGAAGGGGAATGGCAAGGGCTGATAGACGATCGGAAACATCCGGGCCGCAGCAAGCGCCAGTCGTTCGTGCATGATGGCCAGCCGTTGGGTTCCGACCAGCAGCCAGGGCACGGTCGTAAAGGACGATGCCGACACCTCTATACGCCGATGCTTGCCCATGAGGGTCAGCTGTCGATCTGCGAAAGCCGCATTGGATAGCGTGCCGATCGCGATGGCGACATGGCCGGCCGCCAGAAAGCGCTTCTCGTCCAGTGGCGTGGACAGCAGATCATTGCCGCTCCACCCCGCCACCACATGCTGCTCCTCAAACAGCAGTTCGCTCGGATGATCCTGTGACAGGAATTCACGCGGGCCGATCAGCAGGTCAGCCTTGCCCGCCGCGATCAGCGGTATGCTTTGTTCGCCTGGCGACATGAGTTGGACGGTGACGGTCGGCGCTTCGACCACAAGGCGCGCCAGCAACGGGGCGATGACGGCGGCGACGACATAGTCCGACGCGATGACCTTGAAGAGGCGTTGAGACGATTGCGGATCGAACGACGCCGATGTTGCAAGCAGCGTTTCAATCCCGCCCAGACATTCGCGCACGAGGGGCGAGAGGCTTTCGGCAAAGGCGGTGGGATACATGCGCTTGCCATGACTGACGAGCAGAGGGTCACCGAAATAATCCCGCAGCCGCGACAAGGCCGCGCTCATGGCGGGCTGGCTCAGATGCATCTGACGCGCTGTTTCCGACACCGAATGGGTCTGCATCAGCCCTTCAAATACGGCGAGCAGATTGAGATCGAGGCCGCGAAAACGCATTATCCATCCATTCCATGATTGGATACCGATAAGATCAAATGATTTAACCTATGCGCCCTTCCTGTCTAGACTTTCCTGACAGACGCGCCGGACCAAGCGCGCGCATTTAGAGAGGAGACGACCATGAAGGCAGCCCTGCTAGCGACCGCCGCCGTTTTTCTAGCGCCCATCTCACCCGTTCACGCCCAGGCGGGCGCGGCGGACGATCAGGCGACCGCGGGCGGCATCGCGGACATCATCGTCACGGCGCAGCGCCGCAGCGAAAATCTCCAGAAAGCCGCCATCGCCGTCAGCGCCGTGACCGGCGACACGCTGGTCCAGCAGAGCATCACCCAGGCCAACGACCTGACGCGCGTCGTACCCGCGCTGCAGGTCGCGCCTGCGGCATCCTTCACGCAAATCTACCTGCGCGGCGTCGGCACTTTTGGTGCCAACGCTTTTGCCGAACAGGGCGTCGCCTTCAACCTCGACGGCGTGTACCTTTCCCGCCCGGCCGCGCCGGCCGGGCTTTTCTACGATCTCGAACGGGTCGAAGTGCTCAAGGGACCGCAAGGCACGCTGTACGGCCGCAACGCTACCGGCGGCGCCGTAAACGTCATCGCCGCCAAGCCCAAGCTGGGCGAGACCAGCGGCTATATCAATGCGGAATATGGCAATTATGACGCGATCAAAGGTTCAGCGGCGCTCAATCTGCCGTTGGGCGACAAGGTCGCGCTGCGGGTCGCGGGTCAATATGTGAAGCGCGACGGCTATTATAGCGATGGCTATGACGATGAAGATACGCAGGCCGTGCGTGCCCAATTGCGCGGGGAAACCGGCACTGGCCTGGATGCCACACTGTCGGTCGATTATGCCCATGTCGGCGGCATGGGATCGGGCGGCACGATCATGCCCCTGCTTAACGGCAAGAAGCGTCTGGGGCCGAGCGATCCGCGCGTCATTGCGGCCTATATCGCCCGCGCCCCCACGCGCCCCGTGCCGCAGGCGGTCGCGAGCGACGATGGATATCAGGATAATGGTTTCTTCGGCGCGGCGCTGACGGTCAATGCCGATCTGGGTTTCGCGACGCTGACGGTGGTGCCCGCCTACCGCAAGACGGAACTTGATTTCCGCTCCTATGCGTCCAGCTTCCTGATCGACATTCAGGAAATGTCGAGCCAGATGTCACTGGAAACCCGGCTCGCCAGCCGGTCAGGGCCACTGGAATGGGTGGTGGGCGGCTATTATTTCGCCGAAGATGTCAGCGCCCGGCAGTTTTTCGACCAGGCCAGCAACGGCACCCGTCTCAATTCACAGCTAGATACCGAAAGCCTTGCAACGTTCGGCCAGGCGACGCTGTCTTTGACGGACCGATTCCGCGTGACCGGTGGCCTGCGCTACACGACCGACACCAAGCGTCAGGCGACCGAAGCGCATACCCTGCCCTTCGTCGGCTTCGTCAATCCGGCCCAGGGCAATTTCACGCCGATCATCCTGGATATCGTCAGCAATCCGCGCACCGATGTCGACTTCAACAAGCTGACCTGGAAGGCGGGCGTGGAGTTCGATGTCGGGCCGCGGTCGCTGCTTTACGCTTCTGCCGCCACGGGCTTCAAATCGGGCGCACTGTTTGCGGCGACGGGTCGCAACTATTCCGCGCCGGAAAATATGCGGGCCTATACGGTCGGCTCGAAGAACCGCTTCTTCGACAACAAGGTGCAGCTCAACGCCGAAGCCTTCTACTGGAAATATAAGGACCAGCAGATTTCGCATCTCGGCCCGGTGCAGGTCGCGAGCACGCCAGGCGGCCCGATCTTCGGTCCGGTCTTCACCACCGAAAATGCGGGCAAATCGACCATTTACGGCCTTGAACTGGAAGCGCTGTTCCAGCCGTCCGCCAACGCCCAATTCTCCGCCAACATCCAGTATCTGCACACCACATATGACGAGCTCATCTATCAGGCCTATTCGACCACGGGCACGGCCCCGGTCATCGGCTGCGCGGTCACGCCGACGGCCCTGACCGGCGCATCGCCCGCCGCACGCATATTCAACGTAAACTGTTCGGGCCGACCGCTGGTCAATGCGCCCAAATGGGTGTTCAACCTGGGCTATGAACATGGCTTTCAGCTGGGCGATCATGGCCGGATCACGGCCGCTATGGACACGCGGATCGAGACATCGCGCTATCTCTCGCTCGATTTCCTCGATCTGGGTCGGCAGGGCAGCTATATGATGTCAAACGCGCGCCTGACCTACGAGACGCCATCGGGCAATTTTTCGCTCACCGGCTTCATCAATAATATCGAAAATGAACTGGTGTTCGCCAACTCGCTGCAAAGCCCGGCCAAGCCGGGCGTCATCTACAACCAGCTTCGCCCGCCCCGGACCTATGGTGTGCGCGCGGGCTTTCGTTTCTGATCGGACATGTAGGGACCGACGCATAGCGTAGATAGGTAAGCGGAATGGCAATCCCGCCTATCACTTTGTCGCTTTATCGGTCGGCATGGACGGGTCGCGGCCCAGAAACAGTTGCGCGATCAGCGTGCGAAACCAGACGATCGCCGGATCGCCGTCCACCCGTCGATGCCAGAATTGCTGAAGGCTGATAAGAGGCGTTTCGAACGGCGGCGGCAACAGCTTGAGCGGGGCCATGGTGGCCAGGATGTTCGCGACCGCATGGGGCACAGTGGAGATGAGGTCGGACCCGGCGACCAGCAGCGGCACGCTCATGAAATGGGGCGACTGCAACTGGATGCGGCGCGACAGGCCAAGTTGTTGCATTCGCGTTTCGACCAATTCCTGGCTGCGCCCCTTTTGTGACACCAGAATATGACCCAGGCCCAGAAACTGGTCGAGCGACAGGCTGTCGCCGATGGTCGGGTGATCGCGTCGCACGATGCAGCTGAAGGGATGATCGAACAGGGTCTGGCACAGGAAGCTGCTGCCCTGAAGGTCGGGGAAATAGCCAAGCGCGATGTCGACCACGCCGTCCGCCATCGCCCTTTCCAGTTCCTGGGGCGGCATGGAATGACAGCGCAGGGTGGCACCCGGCGCGCGATCCTTGAGCACCTCCAGCAGGGTCGGCAGGAACACCAGTTCGCCGATGTCCGACGTGCTGATCGAAAAGCAGCGTTCCGAACGGAGCGGAGTGAAGACCGGTAGGCCCATCAATTCCGCGTCAACGGTCTCCAAAATCCGTCGAACCGGCTCCCGCAGCCGATCGCCCATGGGCGTGGGCTGCATGGCGTTCCCGATGCGCACCAGCAAATCATCATTGAAAAACTGGCGCAGCTTGCCGAGTGCGAAACTGACGTTGGGCTGGCTCATGTTCAGCCGCCGTGCGGTGGCATGCACCCCGCGCTCCTCCAGCAGGATGTCGAGCACCACCAGCAGGTTCAGATCCAGTCTGCGGTAATCCATCTCACTGATCTAGCATATCACTATAACTAGTTACATCGATTAGTTCGAACCGCGCTAAGCCAGTTGGGAGATAAAACAGGAGAGCGCATTGACCCAGCCACCCGCATCCGCCGGCGAATCCTCTTTCCTTACCGATATCTGGTATGTCGCGGGGTGGGGCCATGAACTGACGCCTGGCACGCGCACCGCCCGCACGATCATGGATCAGCCGCTGGTGTTGTTCCGCACAGAGGCCGGGGCAGTTGCTGCGCTGGAGGATCGCTGCTGCCACCGCGCCATGCCGCTGAGCGAGGGGATGGTCGTCGGGGACAATATCCGTTGCACCTATCATGGCCTGGAATTCGCCGCCGACGGCGCCTGCGTCCGTATTCCAGCGCAAGACAAGATCCCGGCCACTGCGCGCGTCCGCCGCTATCCGCTTGTGGAAAAGGACGCCTTATTGTGGATCTGGATGGGCGACGTGGCAAAGGCCGACCCGGACGCCATTCCCGATCATCCCTGGCATAATGATCCGGGCTGGGCCTGGCGCAGCGCCCATTATGACGTGCAAGGCAATTGGCAACTGCTGGTCGACAACCTCATGGACCTGTCCCACCTGCCCTATATTCATCCGCGCACGATCGGCGGCGATCCCGAATTGCATTTCAGGACGCCGACGCGGGCGACCCGGCTGGCAGACGGCGTCCGCGTCGAACGGCGGATGCCTTCCTCGGTCCCGCCGCCGACTTATGTCGCGGCGGCCGGCTTTGCCGGGCTGGTCGATCGCTGGCAGGAAATCGAATTCCATCCGATGTTCATCCGTATCCATACCGGTGCCTGCGACGAAGGCACAGGTGCCTATGACGGCGATCGATCGCATGGCCTGTCGATGCTGGGTTTCCACGGCATCACCCCGGAAACCGAAAGCACCACCCATTATTTCTGGTCGATGGCGACCAACATCACCCAGGGTGATATTCCCGACCTCGTCTTTGAACAGACCGCTCGCACCTTCAAGGAAGATCAGATCGTCCTGGAGATGCAACAGCGGCGGATCGCGCGGGAACCAGGGCGGCCGATGCTGGACATCGCCAGCGACGTGGGCGGGCGACAGACGCGCCAGTTCATCCAGCGCCTGTTCCGGGCACAGCGGGGGGAAGACAGCGCAGCGGCGTGACCGGGTGCAGCGACATCATCCTGCCAGCAACGGCCCCAGTTCCGCTATCCGCCCGCCGGGCGCCGCCTGTTGCAACAGGCGGCCGAGCAATGCGATGGCGTCCTCGGTCTCCGCACGGTGAGGCAGATAGCGCTCCGCGATGGACAGGCCGCGAACCGACCACACCATCAGGCGCATGATCGCCAGGGCTTGTGTCTCGTCTCCGCCGAAAGCGCCCCGCATCACGGCCAGCGCCGATCGTTCGACCGCTTCCTGCATCGGCACGACCAGCGCCGCCAGTTCAGGATCGCTGCGCGTCGCCTGCAATATCTCCAGCACGGCCATGCCCGACGGGCGGCCCAGCACCGCCCACAGCAGGCGAGGCCAGTCGGAGAGATGATTGCCAAGTCCCGTGCGGGCGCGGACATCCTCATATTCCGCCATTTCATGATCGAAGACATGGCGCACGACGTCGGCCATCAATGCCACCCGCGTCGCGAAATGATGCAGCATGGCGCCGCGGCTGACGCCCGCTGTCTGCGCGATGAGCGTGGTGCTGGCCCCGGCATAGCCCCATTCCCCGATCGCGGCGATCGTGGCGTCGATCAGCGCCATGCGGGTCGTGGCGGTGCGCTCCTCCTGGGTCCGGCGGGGTTTGGCTATGGTTTGGTCCTGCATCTGGTCTTCCTCCCCCGTGCTCGCGGCTGATGCCGCGGCCACCGATCCTGCTCTCTCCAATGGCCCGCTGCTCGGCATGTATAACGAAAATCGATCGATATCCATAACAACAATCAGGATTGACTGTTTGTATGGCAAAGACCTAAGCGGGGGGCAAGTGCAGAGGATCTGCACATCCAGGGAGGATAGGATGCGAAAAACAATATTGTTCGCGGGCGCCAGCCTGATCGCTTTGGTCCAGCCGGTGCAGGCGCAAACCGCCCAACCCAGCGAAGGCGTCGCCGAAATCGTCGTCACGGCCCAGCGCCGGGCCGAACGGTTGCAGGATGTCCCCGTCAGCGTGACCGCCCTTGGCGGCGATACGCTCAAGTCCCGCAACCTCAATGACCTCACCCAGGTCGCGCTCGCCGCTCCCAGCCTGCAGGTTGGCAGCGACAATAGTTTCGCGATCCGCGGCGTGGGCACCCAGGCCTTCGCCACGACGATCGATTCGAGCGTCGCAACGGCGCTGGACGACGTCAATCTGGGCCGACCGTTCCTGACCCAGGGGCTGTTCAACGATGTCGAGCGCGTCGAAGTGCTCAACGGGCCGCAGGGGCTGTTGTTCGGCAAGAATGCGTCGGCCGGCCTGCTCAACGTCGTATCGTCTCGCCCAAAGATCGGCACGTTCGGCAGCGAAACGAACCTCGAACTGAACAATCGCGACACGCCGGGTAGCAGCGATGCGTCATGGTCCGCCATTGCACGCCAGACGGTCAATATCCCGGTTGGCGACACCGGCGCGCTGCGAGTCAACGGCACCTATTCGATCGAAGAGCCAGGCACCCATTTCGTCGGCGGCAGCGGCGTGCGCAACGATCTGGATCGCAAACAATATGGCATCCGCGCCAAATATCTGCAGGAGATCACGCCCGCGCTGGAACTCTATGTCATCGGTGAATATGCCGAATCCCATGGTGTGGCGGGTATTTTCGACCGCACCTATCGCCAGTTGGGCGCAGGCAGCGTCAACGCCGGCCCTCTGGCCGCTTCGGGCATCGTCGCAGGTGACCGCAATTTCGCCGTTGCAGGCGATGGCGGTTTCTGGCGCGATCTGAAACTGGGCGGGGCGCAGGCTGCGCTGACCTATACGGCCGACAGCGGGCTGGTCGTCAGCAATATCGCCGCGTGGAAATTCTATAATTTCGATTCGCAGCTGGATGTCGATTTCACTAACAGCAATGGCGCGAACATCAATCGGTCCAATGCAGATTACGACCAGTTTTCCAACGAGCTGCGCGTCGCCCTGCCGGCGGACAATCGTCTGTCCGGCCAGGCTGGCCTCTATTATTTCCATTCCACCATCAAACAAAGCAGCCAGATTGCGGGCAATAACTACCTGCCCGATTTCCTGCTGCCCAGCTTCCCCTTCTGCGTCGGCGCGGCCGCCGTCCCTGGCGCTTTCCCCCCCACCTGTTCGACCAGCAACAGCTATTTTCTGGGTCGCGACAATGTCTATAGCATGACGACCGACAGCTATGCCGCCTTTGGCCAGCTGACATTTGCCGTCACCGACCAGTTCAAGCTGTTCGCCGGCGGCCGCGTGACGCGCGACGAAATCAGCATCGATCTGGACCAAAATCGGGGCGCTTATTTCGTCACGCTGGGCGTGCCGGGCGCCATATCGGAGAGCTTCGGCAATACCGACTTCAGCTGGCGCGCCGGCGGCCAGTACCAGGTGACCCGCGACGCCATGATCTACGGTTCCTACGGCCGTGGTTACAAGGGGCCGGGCTTCAACGATACCGGTGCGACCGCCAACGCGCCGTTGGTGGTGCAACCGGAAAAGTCGAACACCGCTGAAATCGGGTTCAAGACGAGCTGGTTCAATCGCCGCCTGATCGTCAATGCGTCCGCCTTCCACACCAAGTTCGACAATTATCAGACCCAGTCGCTCGACACCCAGGTGCAAAGTTTCATCGTCCAGAACGCGGCGTCGGTGACGAGCAAGGGCGTCGAACTGACCGTTAACGCCAACCCGCTGCGCGGGCTGTCGATCAACGGGTCGGCGACGTTCCTCAATTCCAAGTTCGACGATTTTGCAGGTGCAGAATGTTATCCTGGGCAGGCGACACCCAGCTGCGCGACCACGGGGTCGTTCAACGCTCGTGGCCGCCGTACGCCCACAGCGCCGAAATTCACGTCGTCCGTGCAGGCGATGTATGAAGTGCAGACGTCAGGGACGGTGCATCCCTTTATCGAGGGCAACTGGTATCATCGTACGGCAATCAACTATCTGATCAACGGCGCGCCCGGCGCCACTGTGCCGACGCTGGACCTGATCGGGGCCAGCGCGGGCGTGCGGCTGGACAACGGGATGCGACTGTCGATCTTCTGCAAGAATTGCACGAACGAATATAATCCCAATTTCATCGGGCTGGACGCGGGCGACGCTATCGCGGGCGTAGCCTCCTATCAGCAGCAATTCGGGTTCGATTCCGTGCGCACGATAGGCGCCAACATCCAGTTCCGGTTCTAAAGGATGGACCCGATGCTTTCGATGTCCCGTCGCACGATGATCCACCTCGCTGGCGGCAGCCTGGCTGCTACGCTGGCGGGACCGGGGCTGGCGGGACCGGGGCTGGCCGCCAGGCGGACGCTGCGCCCCGATTTTCTGTGGGGCGCAGCGACCGCCGGTCATCAGGTGGAGGGCGGCAACGTCAACAGTGACAGCTGGGTCATGGAGCATCTCCAGCCCAATGCCTTCGCCGCGCCATCGGGCGATGCCTGCGACAGCTATCATCGCTGGCGGGAGGATATGGCGCTGGTCAAGCAGATGGGCCTCAACTGCTATCGGTTCGGCATCGAATGGTCGCGGATCGAGCCTGCGCCAAGCGAATTTTCAATCGCCGCGCTCGATCATTATCGGCGCATGGTGGATGGCTGCGCGGAACTGGGTATCAGGCCATTCGTCACCTATTCGCACTTCACCGTGCCGCGCTGGTTCGCGGCGAAGGGCGGATGGGAAGAATCCGCCAATATCGACCATTTCCTGCGGTTTTGCGAGCGGGCGGCCAAGGCGCTGGGCACCAATTACAGCCATGGCCTGACATTCAACGAGCCCAATCTGGCGGCGCAACTGTCCTGGCAACCCGGCTTCCGCGCGACGATGCCCTATTTCGCGCAGGGCAATGCCGCCGCTGCCAAGGCGGTGGGCAGCGACCGCTTCTCCTCTACCCCCGTCTTCGATGCTGCGCGTGCCGCCCCGATCCAGGCCGAGGCGCATCGCCGCGCGGTGGACGCGATCAAATCGGTCCTGCCGGACCTGCAACTGGGCCTCAGTCTGGCCGTCGCCGACGAGCAGACCGGGCCGGACCCAAGCGGCCTTCAGCGCAAGATCGACCATGTCTATACCCCCTGGTTCGAGGCGGTGGCGAAGGATGATTTCGTCGGCGTCCAGACCTATGGCCGGGC
>JAEMRT010000031.1:0-2087 GCA_016463225.1 Sphingopyxis sp.
AAGCGGCGTTCGGTGGCGACCGGTGGCGGGGTGACGCGCGGGTCGAGCGGGCTCGGCGCGTCGCCGAGCAGGCGGCGCAGCGCGGTCGCAGCGTCGGCGCCGAAGCGCGCGGCGATATTCGCCATCGGCCGCGCTGCGAGGTCGCCGATCGTCTTGAGCCCGGCGCGGACGAGCGCGGTCGCCGCTTCGGCTTCGAGTTCGAGCGCGGCGACGGGCAGGCGGCGGATCGCGGTGGCTTCGTCGGGGGCGGGGCGCGTCTGGTAGCGTGCGAGCGCGCGCGCGGCGTCGGCGGTGGGGCCGAGCGCATGGCGCAGCGTCATCCCGAGCCGGGTCAGCCGCCTGTCGATGTCGTCGATCAATCCCGCCTCGCCATCGAACAAATGGGTGCAGCCGGTGATGTCGAGAATCAGCCCGTCGGGTGCATCGAGCGCGACGAGCGGAGTGTAGCGCGCGCAGCCCTGCGCCAGCCGGTCGAGCCAGTTCTGGTCGAGGACGGGATCGTGCGGCACGATGGCAAGGTCGGGCACCTGTGCCCGCGCGTCGGCGAGCGGCATGCCGACGCGAATCCCGAGCGCCTGCGCGCGGGCATCGACGCTCGCGAGGCGCAGCGCGCCGCGCTGCTTCTCGGCAAAGACGAGCGGGAGGTCAGGCGGCTTCGGCGCCGAGCGAGTGACCCGCTCGGCGGGCAACCAGGGGAAGAACAGCGCCAGATAGCGCCGCGTCCCTGAAAATTTGCTCATCTTTATCCCAATCGAGTCGCCAGTGCGTTCCGGCAGGGCCGCCGCGCCAGCGCAGCAGTTCGAGGTCGAAGGCGGGGGCGCCGGGAGCGTCGGCTTCGAGTTCACGCGACGGCGCGGCGACGATGCTCCAGCGCGTTTCGGCGACGCTCGGCGTCGGCGCGGCATTCAGGCGCAGCATCAGCAGCGTGGTTCCCGCATCGCGCGCGCCGAGCGTGAGGCGGCGACCCGCGGTCAGGTCGAGCAAGGGGAATTTGCCCCAGCTTTCGACGATCACCGCCGCCGATCCGGCGCAGCGCACGGCATCATTGGCGCAGGCGAGCAGCATTTTGGGGTCGGCGGTCTCGATCAGCAGCAAGCGGCCCGGATCGCCGCCGAGTTCGGCGATGCCGGGGGCGTAGATATGGCCGGTGCGCCGTCCGGCATCGACGGTGCGCAGCCACAAGAGCGGCGCATGGCCCGGGGTGCGCAGCGCGAGGAGCGCCGCAAAGGCCGCGGCGCTGGCGGCGTCGAGCGCATCGGCGGCAAAAAATTCATGCGTGCGCCCGACCGTCAGCCCGCCGCCGATCGCCGTATCGAACGCGCCATGCCCCGACGCCAGCCAGCCTTCGGCCGGGCAGTTTGCGGGGCCACCAGTGGCAGCCAGCCGGGCAATGCGTTGGCGCAGCCCGGCGAGAGGGTGAGACGACTCGCGCATATATGTTCCTGATTTGTTCCATTAGCGCGCGAGCGAGGGGGATTGTCAAGAAAGAGTCGGAGAGCAATGGCAGGATTAAGGTGCGGTCGAACCCGCACCGCTGTCGCCGCCCAGCGCGCGGAACAGCGCGATCCGCGTCTGGACAAGCAGCAGCTGGGTCGCGATTTCGCTACGCCGCGCCGCATAGAGGCTGCGCTGGGCGTCGAGGCTGGCGAGGAAGCTGTCGACACCGCCCTTGTAGCGCGCGTCGGTGAGCGTCGCGGTGTCGGCCGCGGCGGCGGTGTTCGCTGCGGCGGCGCGCGTCCGCTCGGCGATCGTGCCCTGCACCGCGAGCGCGTCGGCGACTTCGCGAAAGGCGGTCTGGATCGCGCCCTCATAACTCGCCAGCGCTGCGTCGCGCTGCGCCTCGCTGACCGCAACGCCCGCACGGCGACCGCCAGCGTCGAAAATCGGCGCGGTGATATCGCCGCCCGCCGACCAGCTGAACGATCCGCTGTCGAACAGGCTGGACAGCGCGTTGCTGGCAAAGCCGAGCAGCCCGGTCAGCGAAATCGACGGAAACAGCTGTGCGCGCGCGACGCCGATGTCGGCGTTGGCGGCGCGCAGGCCATATTCGGCCTCGATCACATCGGGACGGCGGAGCAGGATTCCGG
>JAEMRT010000031.1:2097-48626 GCA_016463225.1 Sphingopyxis sp.
AAGGCGCGATGGCAGGCGTGACGTCGGCCAGACCGACCGGCAGCAGCGCGCGATCGACATCGCCGCCGACGAGCAGGCGGATGAGATTTTCGTCCTGCGTCAGCGCGCTCGTCTGCGCCGCGATGGCATCTTCGGCGGTCGCCAATATCTGTTCGGCCTGGCGCAAGTCGGTGCGCGGCGCGACCCCGCCGTCGAGCCGGGCGCGGGTCAGCCGGACATTTTCGCGCGCATTGGTCGCGGTATCCTGCGCGATGGCGAGCAGGTCGCGGTCGGCGCCATAGGTCGCCCAGGCGTCGGCCAGATTGGCGATCAGCGCGAGCCGCACCGTGCGCGACGCGGCCTCGGTCGCCAAGGCGCGGTTGCGGTCCGATTCGGTCGCATTGGCAAGCTTGCCGAACAGATCGAGTTCGAAAGCAGTGACGCCGCCGCGCAGCGAAAAATTGCCGGCGCCGTTGCCGCTCCCGCTGTTGTCCGAATAGCCGGCCCCTGCGTTGATCCCGAGTTCGGGGAATTGCCCCGATCGTGTGACGCGAACCTGCGCGTGCGCTGCGGCGACATTGGCATAAGCGACGCGCAAGTCGCGGTTGTTGGAGAGCGCCTGCTCGGCCAGTGCCTGCAGTCGCGGGTCGGTGAACACGCTTTTGTACGAGAGGATCGGCAGCGCCGCCTCGCTTTGCAACAGCCAAGCGTCACCGACCGGCCAGCTTTGCGGGACAGGGGGAGTCGGCAGCACCGTTCTGGGCGCGAGCGAGCAGCCGGCGAGCGCGAGCGTGCTCGCCAGCAGGAGGGCACGGGCGCCGATCATGCCGGCACCTCCGCCGGGCCTTCATCCTTGGTCTTGCCGAATCGAGCACGCAGCGCGGCCACGCCGTCGCGGACCCCGCGGCGGACGAGGACGAAGAACAGCGGGATGAAGAAGATCGCGAGGAAGGCCGCGGTCAGCATGCCGCCGATCACCGACGTGCCGATCGCGACGCGACTGTTCGCGCCCGCGCCCGTCGCGATCGCGAGCGGCAGCACGCCGAAGATGAAGGCGAAACTCGTCATCAGAATCGGGCGCAGGCGGATCCGCGCCGCCTCGATCGCCGCCTCGATCACGCGCTTGCCCTTGCGCTCTTCCTGCTCGGCAAACTCGATCATCAGGATCGCATTTTTCGCCGCGAGCCCCATCGTCGTGAGCAGGCCGATCTGGAGATAGACGTCGTTTTCCAGCCCGCGCAGCGACACCGCGAACACCGCTCCGATCAGCCCGAGCGGGATGATCAGGATCACCGCGAGCGGGATCGTCCAGCTTTCGTAAAGCGCCGCGAGGCAGAGGAAGACGACGAGCAGCGAGATCGCATAGAGCAGCGGCGCCTGTCCCGACGACAGCCGTTCCTGATAGGACGATCCCGACCAGGCAACGCTGGTGCCGACAATTTGGCCCGCCATCGCCTCCATCTCGTCCATCGCTTCGCCCGAACTGGTGCCGGGCGAGGGCTGGCCCGAGATTTCGAACGCGGGCACGCCCTGGAAGCGTGAGGTGCTGCTGGGCGTAGTCGCCCAGCCGGTGCGGGCAAAGGCCGAGAAGGGCGACATCTCGCCATCGGCCGAGCGCACATACCATTGGCTCAGATCTTCGGGCTTGGCGCGATAGGGGGCGTCGCCCTGAACATAGACGCGCTTGACGCGGCCTTCGTCGATGAAATCATTGACATAACGCCCGCCCCACGCCGTCGCGAGGGTCGCGTTCACGTCCGCATTGTCGATGCCATAAGCGGTCAGCCGCTGCGTATCGACATCAATCTTCAGCGTTGCAACGTCGGGCAGATCGCCGAGCCGCACTGCGGTCAGCTTGGGATTGGCGTTGGCCATCGCGAGCAGCCGGTCGCGCGCGGCGACGAAATCCTCGCGACTCATCCCGCCGCGATTCTGCAATTGCATGGAAAAGCCAGCGCTGTCGCCCAGCCCGCGGACGGCGCCGGGGACGAGCGCAAATACTTGGGCATCGCGCAGCCCGCCGAGCGCCTTTCGCGCGCGTTCGGCGATCGCGTCGGCGGTGTTTTCCTTGCCTTCGCGATTGTCCCAATGCGTCAGATTGACGAAGCCCTGTCCGGTATTCTGACCGACCGCGCCGCCGCCACCGCCCCCGGCGACGATAAACAGCGCCTGCACATTCGCCTTTTCCTGGGTCAGCATATATTTTTCGACGGCGTCGCGGACTTCGAGTGTCCGCCCCTGCGTGGCGCCGGCGGGAAGGCGGAACTGGACTTGGACGCGTCCCTGATCCTCGCCGGGCAGGAAGCCGCTGGGCAGGCGCAGGAACAGCACCGCCAGCACGGCGAAAATGATCGCGTAAATGCCGAGGAAGAGCCACTTGCGATCAACGACCTTGGTCACGCTGCCGACATAGCGTTCGACGGTGTGATCGAAGCGGGTGTTGAAGCCGTTTTTGGCGCGTTCGAGCATCGCGCGAGCGCGTGGGAAACGACCGCCGGATGCGGTCTCACCATGCGCCTTTTGTTTGAGCAGGGTGGATGTCAGCGCGGGGCTGAGGATCAGGGCAACGAACACCGACAGCATCATCGCCGAAATGATCGTGACCGAAAATTGGCGATAGATGACCCCGGTAGAACCGCCGAAAAACGCCATGGGCAGGAACACCGCCGACAGCACCAGCGCGATGGCGATCAGGGCGACCTGCAATTCCTTCATCGACTGGATCGTCGCTTCGCGCGCCGACATCTCGGGATTTTCTTCCATCAGGCGCTCGACATTTTCGACCACGACGATCGCGTCGTCGACGAGCAGGCCAATCGCCAGCGTCAGCCCGAACAGGGTAAGCGTATTGATGCTGAACCCCAGCATATAGAAAATCGCAAAGGTGCCGAGCAGCACGACCGGGACCGCGATCGCCGGGATCAGCACCGCGCGCCAGCTTTGCAGGAACACGAACATGACGATGATGACGAGGATGATCGCCTCGATCAGCGACTTCTGCACTTCGCTGACCGACAATTTGATGAAGGCGGTCGAGTCGTTGGCGTAGGAGTAAGCGAGGCCGTCGGGGAAGTCGGCGGACAGTTCCTCCATCCGGACCTTGACGCGGTCGGCGGTCTCCAGCGCGTCGGACCCCGGCGACAGCGAGATCGACATGCCCGCACCGGGATGGCCGTTGATGCGGCTGACTACACTGTAATTTTCGGCGCCGATCTCGACGCGCGCGATGTCCTTGATCCGCACGCTCGATCCGTCGGGCAGCGTCTTGAGAACGATGTTTTCGAACTGTTCGACGGTCTGCAGGCGCGACTGCGCGGTCACCGTCGCGTTGAGCATCTGGCCCTCGGGCGAGGGAAGGCCGCCGACTTCGCCCGCAGCGACTTCGCTGTTCTGCGCCGTGATCGCGGCGATCACCTCGCTCGGCATCAGCGACACGGCGGCAAGGCGCTGCGGGTTGAGCCAGATGCGCATCGCGTGCGGCGCGCCGAAAATATTGACGTCGCCGACCCCCTCGACGCGTGACAGCGGGTCTTGGATGTTTGACGTCATATAGTCCGACACGTCGGCATTCGCGCGCGTGTCGGTCTCGTCATAGACGCCGACGAGCAGCAACGTGTCCGAGTTGGACTTGGTGACGCGGACGCCCTGCTGTTGAACCTGCTGCGGCAGGCGCGAGATCGCCGACTGAATCTTGTTCTGGACCTGCACCTGCGCGATGTCGGGGTCGGTGCCCTTGGCAAAGATGGCGGTGATGCTCGCCTGCCCGCGCGAACTGGACTGCGAACTGAAATAGAGCAGGCCGTCGATGCCGGTCAGCTGCTGTTCGAGCACCTGCGTAACGCTATTCTCGATCGCCTCGGCCGAGGCGCCCGGATAGGATGCGCGAATATTGACCTGCGCCGGCGCGATGTCGGGATATTGCTCGATCGGCAACGCGAACAGCGCGCCGACCCCGCCCAGCATCACGATGATCGCGAGCACCCAGGCAAAAATGGGCCGATTGATGAAAAGGCGGGACATGGAGGGCTATTTATCCTTTGCTTCGCCATTGGCCGCGGGCGCCCCCACCCGCTGCTGGCTGCTCGCCGGAACCGGCTTGATCGGCGCGCCCTGTTTCAGATTGCCGACCCCCTGCGTGATGACGCGCTCGCCGTTTTTCAGCCCGTCGGTCACGACCCAATTGGCGCCGATGGTGCGATCGGCGACGACCTTGCGGCGTGCAGCCTTGTTGTCCTTGCCGACAAGATACACGAAGGCCGACCCGTCGAAATCGCGCTGAACCGCAGCTTGCGGAACCAGGATCGCCGCGGGGTTGACGGCCTGATCGAACAGCGCGGTCACGAACATGCCGGGCAGCAAGACACCCCTGGGATTGGGAAAGCGCGCGCGCAGCGTCACTGTGCCCGTCGCTTCGCTGACGGTGATATCCGAAAATTGCACCGTCCCGGCAAAGCCATAGGCGCTGCCATCTTCGAGCCGCAGCCGCACCGATGTGCTGCCCGCGGCGACGCCGCCGCTTTCGAGCGCCTGGCGCAGCGTGGTGAGCTCGGCGCTCGATTGCTGCATGTCGACATAGATCGGGTCGGTCTGCTGGATCACTGCCAGCGGCGTCGCCTGGCTCGCGCTGACGAGGGCGCCGGGGGTAGCGAGACTGCGGCCGATGCGGCCGCTGATCGGCGCGGTGATCGTCGCATAGCGCAGCGTGATGCGCGCGGTTTCGAGCGCGGCACCATTTTGCGCCACCGCGGCGCGCGCGACGCGTGCCTCGGCCAGCGCATCGGTATAATCCTGCTCGGCGATCGCCTGCATCCTGGCGAGCGGCGCGAAGCGGCGGACGCGCTCGTCGGCGGCCTGTGCGCTGGCGCGGGCGCTGGCGAGGTTCGCCGACGCCTGATCGACCGCGGCCTGATAGAGGCTGGCATCAATCTGGTAGAGCGGCTGGCCGGCGCGGACGAAACCGCCCTCGGTAAACAGGCGGCGGCGGATCAGGCCATTCACCTGCGGCCGCACTTCGCTGGTTTCAAAGGCAACGGTGCGCCCACCGAGCGAGGTCGTGACCGGTACGGCCTCGACCTTGGCGACGACAAAACCGACTTCTGGGGCGCTACGACCGGTTTTGCTGGCGTCGTCCTGGTCCGAACAGGCGCCGAGCGACAGGGTCGCGGCACACAATGCTCCGGCCAGCAGCAGCGACCTTTTGTCCAGCATATCGATTATTCTCATGTCAGCACGCCGAGCGGCGGGGAGGGGTTGGCGCCTATTCAACCCATTGAATTGGCGCATGCAAGCGCAATGCGGGTGATTGCGACAATTTAAGACAATTTTGTGCAGCCGACAGGCTCTGCGCATCCCTCCCTATTTGGGCGGCGCAACCGACTGGCGCTGGATAAAAGTTGACGCCAGCACGGCCGTTTCGCTGTCGTCGATCTTGCTGGCGAGCGGCAGGAAATCGGGGACAAGGGTTCTGGCGGCACGCATCCCCATTTCGCGGATTGGCCAGCGCACCGTGCTGAGCGCGGGCCAGATGTGCGTTGCGGTGGGACTGTCGTCGAAGCCGATGATCGACAGCGCGCCGGGCACGTCGATGCGCTTGGTGTGCGCGACGCTCATCACCCCGGCGGCCATCTCGTCGTTCGAACAGAAGATTGCGGTCGGCGGCTCGGATAACGACAGCAGGGCTTCACCTGCCTCGATCCCGGCAGTGTAGCGATAATTGCCCGGCGCGTTATAGGCGGCTGGCAGGTCGAGCCCCGCCTCGGCCAGCGCTTCCATAAAGCCCTTCTCGCGTTCGGCGGCCGAACGGAAGCCGATTGGTCCGCGCACGAATCCGATGCGGCGATGGCCGAGCGCGATCAGAGCACGCACCGCCTCGGCGACAACTTCGCGGTCGTTCGACGACACGCAATGCTTGGCATCGTCGAGCGGCGCCGATCCGACGCGCACGTAGCGCACGCCCAGATCTTCGCACAGCGCGGCGAGATCATCGTTTTCGGAAATTGGCGGCAACAGCAGTGCGCCGATCGGGCGCTGCTTTTCGAGGAATGTGCGGACGTCTTCGAGCATCCGGTCCGATCCGCGATCGACCGGGCGGACGAGCAGCGCCAGATCGCTGTCCTTGATCGCGTCGAGCACGCCTTGCTGAAAGTTCAGCACCGTCTGGGCATTGGGATTGTCATGGAGGAGCGCGATCAGGAAATTGCGCCGGAACGCCAGCGCCCGTGCCTGCGGATTGGGAACAAAGCCTAGGGTTTCGATCGCCTGCTCGACGGCCTTGCGCGTCTTTTCCGTCAGAAATTCGGAGCGGTTGATCACCCGGCTGACGGTCTTTTTCGACACCCCGGCGAGCGCGGCGACATCGTTGATCGTCGGCTGTTTGCCCCCCGGCCCCTTGGTCTGTGCCGCCATATGCCTTTTATCCTCTGCGGGTTCGGCTGCTGTCCCGCCATTCGCCCGGTGTGATGGGCGCTCGGCGTGGCGAAATCAACCGCGACAAACCGCCATCTGCCGAAAACGGATACCGGTGTCTAGGCCAGCCTCGCAATCCCAGTAGCATCAATATTGACACCGGTTACCAAAATGTCTAGCTTGTTGCAAAATCCAGCAAAGGAACCGCATCATGAAGATCGCGCTGATTACCGAAAACAGCCAGGCCGCCAAGAACAGCATCATCCACGACGCGCTGACCACGGTCGCCGAACCGCTGGGGCATGAGGTTTTCAATTACGGCATGTATTCGGCGGACGACACGGCGTCGCTGACCTACATCATGAACGGCCTGCTGGCCGGCATCCTGCTCAACTCGAAAGCTGCGGATTTTGTGGTCACCGGTTGCGGCACGGGCATGGGTTCGATGCTGTCGTGCAACGCGATGCCGGGCGTTTTCTGCGGTCTGGTGATCGATCCGACCGACGCCTTCCTGTTTGGTCAGATCAACGACGGCAACGCCATTTCGATGCCCTATGCCAAGGGCTTCGGCTGGGCCGCCGAGCTCAATCTGCAGGATGTCTATCGCAAGCTGTTCGATGGCGAGCGCGGTCTGGGTTATCCCAAGGAGCGCGCCGAAATCATGCGGACGAACCGCGGCATCCTGAAAGATCTCAAGGCCGCGTCGTGCCACGACATGCTGACGGTGCTGAAGAATGTCGATCAGGAT
Organism: Sphingopyxis sp.; assembly: GCA_016463225.1. GTDB lineage: Bacteria > Pseudomonadota > Alphaproteobacteria > Sphingomonadales > Sphingomonadaceae > Sphingopyxis. Next base: position 9,230 of record JAEMRT010000031.1, read on the forward strand.
CTGCTCCGCGCGGCGATCGCGGGCGAGAAATTCGCGGAGTATTTCTACGCCAATTCGCAGGACGAAGCGATCAGCGCCTATCTGAAGAGCCTGTCGGCGGAGCGGGTGCTCGCCTGACATGACCGGGCTGTTTGATCTTTCGGGCAAGGTCGCGCTGGTTACCGGCGCCAACACCGGCATCGGGCAGGGGATTGCGCTCGCGCTCGCCGAAGCGGGGGCGGATATTGCCGCGGCGGGGCGTTCGGCGGCGGACGAGACGGTCGGCAAGGTGCGTGGGCTGGGCCGCAAAGGCGAGAATTTCGCCGCTGACCTGTCAAGCGTCGGCGCGGTGCAGCCGCTCGTCGATGCGGTGCTCGCAGAGTTCGGGCGCATCGACATCCTCGTCAACAATGCCGGGATCATTCGCCGCGCCGACGCGGTCGATTTCACCGAGGCCGACTGGGACGCGGTGATGGACACCAATCTCAAGACCTTGTTCTTCCTCTGCCAGAGCGTCGGGCGGCACATGATCGCGCGCGGCAGCGGCAAGATCATCAACATCGCCTCGATGCTGACCTTTCAGGGCGGCATCCGCGTGCCGAGCTATACCGCGTCGAAATCGGGGGTCGGGGGGCTGACCAAGCTGCTCGCGAACGAATGGGCGGCGAAGGGCATACAGGTCAACGCGATCGCGCCCGGCTATATCGCGACAAACAACACCGCGGCGCTGCAAGGTGACGAGGCGCGCAATCGGCAGATCATGGAACGCATTCCGGCAGGGCGTTGGGGCGACCCCAGCGACATCGGCGGTGCTGCGGTATTCCTGGCGTCGCGCGCGTCGGACTATGTGCAGGGCCATATCCTCGCCGTCGACGGCGGCTGGCTCGCGCGCTAGCATCGCGCGATGACCGGACGCTTAGTTTTTTTCGGCGAATTGCTGATTCGCCTGACCGCCCCGGGCAACGAGCTGCTGATGCAGTCGCCTTCGCTGACGCTCCACGTTGGCGGCGCCGAGGCCAATGTCGCGATCGGCCTCGCCCATCTAGGCCATGATTGCGCGATGGTCAGTACGATCCCTTCGAATGCACTGGGTCGCGGCGCGGTGGCGGCGGTGCGCGGCGGCGGCGTCGACTGCTCCGCCGTCACCAGCGGTCCCGGGCGCATGGGTCTCTATTTCCTCAGCGTCGGGGCGGGGCTGCGCTCTTCCGAGATCGTCTATGACCGTGCCGGGTCGAGCTTTGCGGCGACTGGCGCCGACGACTATGACTTTGAAGCACTGCTTAACGGTGCCCGCTTGCTCCACCTGTCGGGGATCACCCCCGCGCTCGGGCCGCGTTCGGCCGAAGCGGCGCTGGCGGCCGCGCGGGCAGCGAAACGGCTCGGCGTGCCGGTGTCGTTCGACGGCAATTACCGCGCGATGCTGTGGGACGCGTGGGACAGCGACCCGCGTGCGGTGCTGTCCGAGCTGATCGGCCTCACCGATATCTTATTCGGCAACCACCGCGACCTCTCGCTTGTGCTTGGACAGGAATTCAGCGGCGAGGGCGAAGACCGACGTCGCGAGGCGGCCAAGGCGGGCTTTGCTGCTTTCCCCGATCTCAAGCTGATCGCCTCGACCGCGCGCCACACGGTCACCGCCGATCATCACCGCATCGCGGCGCGGGTCGACCTGCGCGGCGGCGGCCACCAGACTGACGAGATCGATGTCACCGGTATCGTTGACCGCATCGGCGCGGGCGACGCCTTTGCCGCCGGGGTGCTCCACGCGCATTTCGCTGGCGGCGATGCGCGGGCAATAGCCGAATCGGGGCTTGCGCTCACCGCGCTCAAACATTCGCTACCCGGCGACGCGAGCCGCTTCGGGCAAGCGGACGTCGACGCCTTCCACGGCGGCGGGCTCGATGTCCGGCGATAGGCTGACGCGGCGCGGTCTTCTGGCTGCCAGCGCGGCATCGCTGCTGATGCCACTGGTCGCCAAGGCCGAGATTTTTACGCCGACCCATCATGTTGGCAGGGTCGAGGCCCGGGACGGCTTTTATCGATCGGCCGCGCGGCGAAGCATTGGCGATGGGTCGGCGTGGGCCTTCACCGGGATCCGCTACGCCCGTGCCGCGCGCTTTGCGGCGCCGGTCGCTGTGACCAGCGCCGAGCAGCTGAAAGGCGACGCTTTCGGCCCTGCCTGTCCGCAGAACGGCGACCGCTATCAGCCGCAATCAGAGGACTGCCTGTTCCTCAATGTCTGGACGCCCGACATCGAGGATCAGCGCAAGCGCCCGGTGATGGTCTATTTCCATGGCGGCGCCTATTCGACCGGCAGTGTCACCGACCCGGTCAACGATGGCGCCACGCTTGCCGCGCGCGGCGATGTCGTGGTCGTCACCGTCAACCACCGGCTGAACGCGCTCGGCTATCTCTATCTCGCGCGGCTCGATCCGCGCTTTCCCGACAGCGGCAACGCCGGACAGCTCGACCTGATCGCCGCGCTGCAATGGGTCCAGCACAATATTGCGGCGTTCGGCGGCGATCCCGCCAACGTCACCGTGTTCGGCCAGTCGGGCGGCGGCGCCAAGATCGCGACGCTGATGGCAATGCCCGCGGCGAAGGGCTTGTTCCACAAGGCGATCACGATGAGCGGGCAGCAGGTCACCGCCTCGGGGCCGCTCAACGCGACAAGGCGGGCGCAGGCGTTTCTCGCGAAGCTGGGCGACGGCGTCGATCCCGCTACGGTGCCGATCGAGCAACTCGTCGCGGCGCTCTCGGCAACCGACCCGATCCTCGGCGGCGGGGTGTATATGGGGCCGGTGCTCGACATGACGCACCTGACACGCCACCCCTTCTGGCCCGACGCGGCGCCGCAATCGAACGGCATCCCGATGATGCTCGGCAACACGGTGCTCGAGACGCGCGCCTTTTATGCGCCCGACGGCAAGCAGCTGGCGGGACTAAACTTCGACAATCTCGCCGCCCGCACCGCGCCCGAAATGCGCATCGACGCGCATCCCGAATGGGTCGTGGCCCAGTTCCGTGCCCGTTTTCCCCAGGCCGAACCGCTCGAGCTGTTCCACCGCATCGTCACCGCCGCGCGCAGCTGGCGCGGGCAGGTCGAAGAGGCCGAGGCGCGCGCGCGGGCAGGCGCCCCCGCCTTCGTCTATCAGCTCGATTTCGAGGCTGCGAAGCACACCGACGATATCGGCTTCAGCTTCGGCACCGTCCGCGATCCGACCCCCGCGCAGCAGGCGATGAGCGATAGGGTGATGGACGCGTTCGTCCGCTTCGCGCGCACTGGCAGTCCTGGCTGGCCTGCCTATGACCTGACAAAGCGGCAGACGATGATTTTCGATACGACAAGCCGCGTCGAGAACGATCCGCGGCGGTGGGAGCGCGAGTTGTTCGCGCGCGTGCCGTACATCCAGCCGGGGACATAGGAATCCGTCATTGCGAGGAGCCGAAGGCGACGCGGCATTCCAGAGTCGCGTAACCCGTTCTGGATTGCTTCGCTTCGCTCGCAATGACGAAGGTTTATACGTTCCCGTGCGCGCGGAGCCAGTTCCAGAGCAATTCCGGCCAGATCGCGACGGGCAGACCCGCCGTCTTCATCAGGCCGAAACCATGCTCGCCGCGTTCAAAGAAATGCGCCTCGCACGGCGCCCCGACGGCGCGCGTAGCTTCGCGTAACCGGACACTATTCGCGACCTTCACCACGCTGTCGTCCTCGGCGTGGAGCAGCCACAGCGGCGGCTGGTCGGGGCGGACATTGCGTTCGGGTGAGTAGAGCTTTTCGCGCGCGGCATCGGGGCTGGCACCGATCAGTTTCTCGCGGCTCACCGCATGCGCGATCGACCGGTCCATCGATACGACGGGATAGATGGCGGCTAGTGCATCGGGGCGCGCCGACAGCGAATCGGCGGCATCGACGGGTGCACAGACTGTTGCGTCAAAGCGGGTGAGCAGGCTCGCCGCGACCTGACCGCCCGCCGAAAAACCGCCGAAGGTGACGCGTGCTGGATCGATCCTGTCGATCTTCGCGCGGCTTCGCACCAGCCGCATCGCGCGCTGCGCATCGGCGAGCGGGACGTCGGACCCGTTCGTCCAGCCGTCGCCGGGCAAGCGGTAGAAAAGCACGTAAACGGTGACTCCGCGATCCTTCAGCCAGCGCGCAAGTTCGTAACCTTCCTTGTCGATCACGACATAGCGATAGCCGCCGCCGGGGGCGAGGATGACCGCCGCGCCATTGGGTTTGGCGGGGCGGAAGATGTCGAGCCGCGGGCGAGTGATGCCTTGCAGCATGCGGTCGCTGGCGTTCGGCTCGGCGCTGCGCTGGATGACCTGTTCGACGAGTCCCGACGGTGGTTTGATATGGCCATCGGGCCAGAGGGGAACACTCGCGTTGGGGGCAAGCCCCGCAGGTCGTGTCCATGCCGCCTGCGCTGCCGCGCTCGCGAACGGCAGCGCGAGGCCCGCGGTCAGCAGCGCGCGGCGATCGAGCGCCATCCTATTGGGCCGCTTTGTTCGGATAGGCGATAATCAGCACCAGCGGTTCAGCGCCGGTCTGGCGGATGCCCACCTTGGCGCCGCTGTAGAGCCACGCCGCCATTCCCGCCTTCAGCTCTTTCTCCGTCCCATCCGAATGGACAACGCCGGTCCCCGACAGAACATAATAGATCTCATCATGATCGATCGGATGCACGCCGATCGCCGCGCCGACGTGCAGCGCGCGCCTGCGGAATTCGAAGCTGCGCGGCGCCGGGATGCTGTCGCTGATCCGGTACGCGGTCGACATGCCGATCGCGCCGTGCGGTGGCGCTTCCTCGCGCACGGTGTCGGCCTCGTCGATCACGATCATCGCGGGGGCGTCGGCCCCGGCGAGGAGCAGCGCGGCGAGCCACATCGTCACTGCCCCGTCCGCGAAGCACGGTCGCGCGGCGACAAGATTTCCTGCGGCATCGGCGCGGTCTGGCCGGGATAGAGACCCGATCGCGGCTCCATCGTCGCCAGATCCCAGTCGGCGTCGACAAAGCGCGCGCGGGCTTCTTTGACCTTGGGGTAGCCGCTCACTTCCTTCTCGTCGTCGATCACTTCGCCGCGCCCTTCAGCGACGAAAAACAGCACCCGAATTTCTTCGGCGTCGCGCGCCCACGGCCGCGCCCCGGCGCTGGCGAGCACCGATGTTTCGACATCGCGCACCGGCAGGATCTTGTAGCCGGTCAGCGGCGCGAGCGGTGCCTTGGCGCGGATCAGCTGCGCGCGCGTCTCGCCATAACGGCCGACTTCGGGCAGCGGCTGGCCGTGGCGATCGACGAGCAAATTGTCCTTGCCATGATAAGCGAGATCGCCGTCGCCTCCCAGCATCAGGAAGGGCAGACCTTCGTCGGTGTCGTTGCCGCCGCGCATCACATTGCCGACCGCGGTGATCTCGCCGGTCGCATAGGGGTGGCCGACCCATTCGAGGTTCATCAGGTTATAATGCACCGCGCGGTGCTGGGGATTATAGATCAGATTGTTGATCATCAGCGCCTGCGCGCCGCCCTTGATCAGCGGGTTGCGCTCGACATTATGCGCCCAGACGTTGCGGTAAAAAACGATGCCGGTGGCATTGTCGTGGATGAGCGACCCCTTGCTATGCTCACCCTTGGGATGGCTCGCATCGGCGAGGCCCTCGGCAGCGAGATTGTTCGAAAAGGTGATGTTGCGACTGGTCCCGGCGCGCCATTCTTCGATGGTCTTGCCGGTGAAGCGCGGCCCCGACGCCGACATATTTTCGTCGATCCCCCACATCAACGTACAATGATCGACGATCACATTGTGCGCGGAAACGGTCGAGAAGGTGTCGGCCTCCCAGCCGCTACGCTTCGGCTGACCATCAACCCCGGTATAGACGCGCAGATGGCGGATCACGACGTCGTGCGTCTTCACGTCGATCCCGGTGCGGATCAGGGTGATCCCCGGTCCGGGCGCGGTCTGGCCGGCGATCGTCAGATAGGGGTGGGTGACGCTGATCGTCGTGCGCCCCATGTCGATGACGCCGCCGACCTCGAACACGATGATGCGCGGCCCCGGGGTTTCGATCGCCGCCTTCAGCGATCCCGGGCCATCGGGCGCGAGGGTCGTGACGCGCAGGATCTGGCCGCCGCGTCCGCCGATGGTGTGCGCCGCGGGTCCGACCGCGCCGGGGAACGCCAACGGCGCTGCATCGGCGGCCAATGCCGGACTCGCGGGCATGGCAAAAGCCAGCAAAAGCGCAGCCAGCCAAGGTTTTTTGGGCATCCCGTCTCTCCATTTCATTGGGGTATTGACACGGTCGTTCCAATCCCTCTATCTTCCTGACACCGGTTACCCCAATCGGTCAACGATAAATTATTCCAAGGGAGAGGGGATTGGGCAGCCAGTCGCAACAGGCGACGGCGCCATCATCACTCTCAAAAAATTTCTGGCCAGGCGATCGCGCCGATTTGTCTGGTCTCGCAAAGTAACCGGTGTCATTTCTTGCTTAAGCAAGAGTTTCGGCCGATCAAGGGAGGATGATAATGGCTATTCATGCAACGCGGGGCCTTCGCGCTTTGACCCAATTGGCGTGCGGCGCTTCGCTTGCCGCGCTCGCAGTGTCACCTGCTTGGGCGCAGGACGCGGCGCCCGCTGCGGACGATGCGGTCGCGACCGAAGACGAGATCGTCGTCACCGGCTTCCGCGCCTCGCTCGACAAGGCGCTTGATGTGAAGCGCGAATCGGTCGCCGCGGTCGATGCGATCGTTGCTGAAGACATTGCCAAATTCCCCGACCAGAACCTCGCCGAATCGCTGCAGCGTATTCCGGGCATCACCATCCAGCGCGACGGCGGCGAAGGCCGCGGCATCACGGTGCGCGGTCTGGGTTCGCAATTCACCCGCGTCCGCGTCAACGGGCTCGAAACCGTCGCGACCTCGACCGACGGCGCCTCGGCAAACCGCGACCGCGCTTTTGACTTCAACGTCTTTGCCTCCGAACTGTTCAGTTCGATCGTTGTCCACAAGACCGCGTCGGCCGAACTCGACGAAGGTTCGCTCGGCGCAGTCGTCGATCTCAACACGGGCAACCCGCTCGCGGGCAAGAGCGGCTTCACCGCCGCGCTGTCGGCGCAGGCGAGCTATAACGACCTGTCCGAGAAAGCCGGTCCGCGCGTGGCGGGTTTGCTCAGCTGGGTGAACGACGCAGGCACGCTCGGCTTTGCGGTGTCGGCGGCCTACTCGGACCAGAAGACGCTCGAACTTGGTAACAACACGGTGCGCTGGGCGCAGGCGCGCTTCGATTCAGTCAATGGCGCCCCGTGCTTTACCACCACCGCAACCAGCGGCATCGGTGTTGCCAATTCGGGCGGCGTTTATACCAACGGCCGCTCCGCCGCCTGCGATTCGGTCGCGCTCGCCTTTCACCCGCGCATCCCGCGTTACGGCGAGATTGCGCACGACAAGAAGCGCCTTGGCATCACCGGGTCGATCCAGTTCGCGCCGACCGATGCGACCAAGATTTCGCTCGATGGGCTCTTCTCCAGCTTCAAGCATCAACGCCGCGAGCGCTGGGGCGAAGTGCTGCTGCGCAGCAACGAACGCTCGATCAACGTCAGTGACTATGTGATCGACGGCGACAATAATCTGATCTCGGCGACGCTCGACGACGCGTGGGTGCGCACCGAACATTATCTGCGTCAGGCAAAGACCGAATTCTACCAGTTCGGCGGCAGCTGGGATCAGGATGTCAGCGACAATTTCCGCTTCACCCTGCTCGGCGGCCTGTCGAAATCGACCGCGTCAATCCCGCTCGAAACCACGCTCGTCTTCGACGACCGCGACGCGCAGGGTTACCGCTACGACTACACCGATATGGCGAACCCGGTGCTGACCTTTGGCACCAGCGTCACCAACCCGGCGAATTTCCAGCTCGCCGAAATCCGCGATCGTCCGTCGGAGGTCGAGAACAAGTTCCGTACCGCGCAGCTACGCACCGAATGGGACGTCACCGACGGTTTCACGGTCAAGGCGGGCGCAGTCTATCGCCGCTTCGACTTCACCAGCATCGCCTTTACCCGCGACACCGTCGTGTGCGGCAATGGCGGGGTCGATCGCGTCCTCGGCACCTTGACCTGTTCGCCGTCGTCGGCCTTCGGCCCGACCGCGATTTACGGCTTCCCCGTGACCGCGTCGCTCGCCGAGCTGTTCACGCTTGGCAAGGCGGGTCAGCCCGCGGGAACGACCACGGAATGGCTCGTCCCCAACCTCGAAACGGGCACCGATTTTACCGGCCTCTACAACCGCACCCCCGCGCTTGATGCGGGTAACAACCGCAGCGTGCGCGAAGAGGTGACCGGCGGTTATCTGCAGTTCGATGCCAAGGGTGAGCTCGGCGGCCTGCGCTACGCGCTCAACGCCGGTGTCCGCTATGTGCACACAGACCAGACGTCGAGCGGGCTGAACAGCGGTGCGGCGGTGACGGTCGAGCGCAGCTATGAAGACTGGCTGCCGTCGATGAACCTTGCGCTGTTCCCGCACGATGACATCATCATCCGCGCCGCGGTGGCCGATGTGATGACGCGCCCGACGCTCGGCAATCTGACCCCGGGCGGGTCGGTCGACGGCTTCAACTACCGGATCAACTACGGCAACCCGTTCCTCGACCCGTTCCGCGCGACATCTTATGATCTGGCGTTCGAATGGTATTTTGCGCCGCAGTCGATCTTCTCGGTTGCCTTGTTCAAAAAGGATATCGCGAGCTTCCCGGTCGCGACGACGAGCAGCGGAACGTTCGCCTCGACCGGCCTGCCGCTGTCGGTGATCCCGCCGAGCAGCCCGGGCGCGATCAACCCCGAAGGCCAGCTGTGGACGATCACCTCGATCGGCAATGGCGAGGGCGCGAAGCTCAAGGGCGTCGAAATTTCGTTGCAGGCACCGTTCACCTTCCTGCCGGGCTTCCTGTCGAACTTTGGCGGCATTGCCAACGCGACCTTCGTCGACTCGGACGCCGACTACACGGTCGCAGGCCCGTCGGTCGTCCCCGGCGGCGCCAACGTGTCGGCGGTTCGCAACGGCACGCTCTTCAACCTGTCGAAGCGCGCCTACAACGGCACGCTCTATTATGACGATGGCAAGTTCAGCGCCCGCGCCTCGATCAGCTATCGCAGCCGCTACGCCGACGCCAACAGCGGCACCGGCAACGTGTTCGAAGGCTATGGTTCGACGATCAACGTCGATGCGTCGATGCGCTATGCGATCACCGACAATATCGAATTGTCGATCGAGGGCATCAATTTGACCGACGAATATCGCTATCGCTTCACCGATATCGACGCCGACCGCAATTACGAGAACAATCATTTCGGCCGCACCTTCCTGTTCGGCGCGCGCGTCAAGATTTGACGCATCATAAAGGGTAGTCCCGGTGAGGCCCGGTCTTCGCTTGCGGGGGCCGGGCCTTTCTTTTTCAAGGAATGCACAATGACCGATCGCCGCGATATACTGAAACTGGCCGGGACGGGTCTGGCCGGTGCGATGGTCGGCGGGTTTGGGCTAGCGGGCGTCGCGGTGGCGCAACCGAAGCCGGTCGCCGCCTTACCGGCTTGGGCAAAGGGCTTCGACGGCCAGCGCAAGGCCGATCTGGGCGACGGGCGCTTCCTCAATCCGGTCATGGCCGGCGACCACCCCGATCCCTCGATCCTGAAGGACGGCGCCGATTATTACATGACTTTCTCGACCTTTGACTCCTATCCGGGGCTGGTCATCTGGCATTCGCGCGACCTGGTGAACTGGCGGCCGATCGGCCCCGCGCTCACCCGTAATATCGGGTCGGTGTGGGCGCCCGAGCTATGCAAGCATGGCGGCCGCTACTTCCTTTACATCCCGACCAAAGGCCCGAACACGAGCTGGGTGATCTGGGCCGACAAGATCGAGGGACCGTGGAGCGACCCCGTCGACCTGAACCTCCCCAACCATATCGATCCCGGCCATGCGGTCGGCGAGGACGGGTCGCGCTGGCTGTTCCTGTCAGGCGGCGACCGGGTGCGGCTGTCCGACGACGGGCTCAGCCGTATCGGCGAACCCGAGCATGTCTATGACCCGTGGCGCTACCCGTCCGACTGGGTGGTCGAGGGCTTTGCGCCCGAAGGCCCGAAGATCACGAGGCATGGTGGCTACTACTATATGATTACCGCGGTCGGCGGCACCGCAGGGCCGCCAACCGGCCATATGGTGATCGCCGCGCGATCGAAATCAATCCACGGACCGTGGGAGAATTGCCCCGCCAACCCGCTCGTCCGCACCACATCGGCGGCCGAAAAATGGTGGTCACGCGGCCATGCGACGTTGGTCGAGGGCCCGGCGGGCGACTGGTGGAGCGTCTATCACGGGTTTGAGAATGGCTATTGGACGCTCGGTCGTCAGGCGCTGCTCGATCCGATCGCATGGACCGACGACGGTTGGTTCCGGATGACCGGCGGCGACCTGTCGCAGCCGATCGCCAAGCCGAAGGGCGGCGTGGCGGGGCCGCATGGCATGGCGCTCTCGGACGATTTCAGCGCGCTGGCGCTCGGCGCCAAATGGAATTTCTTTAAACCCGCGCCCGATGAGCGCAGCCGCGCGCGGGTCGAGGATGGCGCGCTGGTGCTGAAGGCGCGCGGCAAGGCGCCGGTCGATTCGTCGCCCTTGCTGTTGATCGCGGGCGATCAGGCGTATCGCTTCGAATGCGATATCGAGATTGCGCCCGGCGGCACCGCGGGACTGATCCTCTTCTACGACGACCGGCTCTATTGCGGGCTCGGTTTCGACGGCGAGCGTTTCGTCACCCACCAATATGGTATCGAGCGCGCCCGCCCCGCCAACCCGCATGGCAAACAGATGCGGATGCGCGTCACCAACGACCGGCATATCATTACCTATGACACCAGCGGCGACGGTGGGAAGACATGGGTCAGGTTCGATCGCGGCATGGAGGTGTCGGGGTATCACCACAATGTCCGCGGCGGCTTCCTGATGCTGCGCCCCGGCCTCTACTCGGCGGGAGAAGGCGAGGCGCGCCTCCGCAATTTCACCTTCCGCGCGCTCGATTAAAGCGTCACGCCCGATTTCCAGATCGCGATGTCGCGTTCCTCGTTGACCTCGGCCTTGGTCGGCTTGCCCGACGCGGTGGCGACGATCAGGTCGAGCAGCGCATCCGCGGCAATTTCGAAGCCATCGTCGATCACCATCCCGGCATCGAAGTCGATCCACCCCGTCTTGCGCGCGGCAAGCTCGCTGTTCGAGGCAATTTTCAGCGTCGGGGCCGGAAAGCCGAGCGGGGTGCCGCGACCGGTGGTGAACAGGATCACCGTCGCGCCCGCGGCGGTGAGCGCGGTCGACGACACTGCGTCGTTGCCCGGCGCCTCGAGCAGGGTGAGCCCGGGCAGCGTCGCTTCGCCGCCATAAAGCTGGACATCGACCAGCGGAACCTGTCCGCCCTTCTGCACCGCACCGAGCGATTTTTCCTCGAGCGTGGTGATCCCGCCCGCGATATTGCCGGGCGAGGGGTTCTCGCTCACCGGTTCGCCGTTGCGGGTAAAATACTCCTTGAAATCCTGCACCAGCAGCGCGGTCCGGTCGAAGATTTCGCGCGACACGGCGCGGTCCATCAGCAGCTGTTCGGCGCCGAAAATTTCGGGAATTTCGGTCAGGATCACCTTGCCGCCCGCCGCCGCCACCGCATCGGCCATCCGCCCGACCAGCGGGTTGGCGGTGAGCCCCGACAATCCGTCCGACCCACCACATTTGACCCCGAGCACGAGCGCCGACAGCGGTGCGGCGGAGCGCGGGGTGTCGGCGCAAGCCTCGACCAACTCGTCCACCAGCGACAGACAGGCCGCCTCGTCATCCTCGACCGCCTGCGCCGATAGGGTGCGAATCTGGCCACGGCGACCCTCGGGGATAGTGTCAAGCAATGCGGTGAGCTGGTTGCTCTCACAGCCCAGCCCGACGATCAGCACCCCGCCCGCGTTCGGATGCTGCGCCAGCGCTGCGAGCAGCCCACGCGTGTGGCCCAGATCGTCGCCGAGCTGCGAGCAGCCGAACGGGTGCTTGAACGCGTGGATGCCATCGACGCGCCCGGCATGGCGGACGCCCGCGATTCGCGCGACGCGCGCCGCCAGATTGCCGACGCAGCCGACCGTCGGCAGGATCCAGATTTCGTTGCGCGTACCCACACGCCCGTCGGCGCGGGCATAGCCCATGAAGTGGTGCTGGGGCTGCGCGGGCCGGGGATCGGCGGCGGACGGTGCATAGAGATACTCGTCGCTTCCCGTCAGTGCGGTCGCCAGATTGTGGCTATGGACATGCGCACCCGCGGCAATGTCGGCGGTCGCGATGCCGATCGGAAAGCCATATTTGATCACACTGGTCCCGCGCGCGATTGGGGCCAGCGCCAGCTTGTGGCCGGGCGCGATCGGCTCGGTAACGGTCAGGCGCTGCGAGCCGACGGCCACCGCACTGCCAGCGGCCAAGTCGGCTAGAGCAGTGGCGACGTTGTCGGCCGCATGGATTCGGATTGCATCGGTCATCTGCCGTTTTCCACCCTCGTTCGTCGCGCCATATTCGCTGCGTCTTTCGCGCGACCCGCATGCGGGTCGGCTGCCGCCAAAAGCCGTCATTTTCTCATCGCCGCCAGCTATTCGCTTGCTTTTGACACCGGTGTCTCTTAGACGGTTTCGCGGAAGAGGGAAATCACAAAGATGCTGGCAACCCCTGAACAAGAAACGATCGCCCGCGCCTTTCTGGCCGCGCGCGCCGAAAAGACACCGCTTACCTTGTACCCCGGCGCGATGCCGCAGACGATGGCCGACGCTTATGCGATCCAGAGCGCGGCGATCGACTTCGACGGTCGGCGGATTGGCGGCTGGAAGGTCGGGCGGATCGCCCCCGACCTCGTCGAACGCTATGGCGGCGAGCGCATCGCCGGGCCGATTTTTGCCGACGAGATTGCCGCCGACGGCGCGGCGATGCCTGTCTATGCCGACGGCTTTGCAGCGGCCGAGGCCGAAGTGCTGCTGTGCCTGGGCGAGGTCGGCGACCACGACCATGACATTGAATCGGTGCGTGATTGTATCACCGACGTCCGCACCGGGATCGAGATCGCCAGCTCGCCCTTTCCCGACATCAACCGCCACGGCCCCGCGGTCACCGCGTCGGACTATGGCAACAATAAGGGGCTGGTGCTCGGACCGCCGATTCTTGGTTGGCGCGACCGCGATCTGATCACCATGCCCGTCGAAATGACGATCGACGGCGATCCGGTCGGCGCGGCGACGATGGCAACCATGCTCGACGGGCCGTTCGGGTCGGCATTGTTCCTGATCCGCACCCTGCGCGCGCGCGGCATCGCCATCGCACCCGGCACCTGGGTGTCGGCGGGGGCGATCACCGGGGTGCATGAAATTGCGGTGGGTCAACGCGCCGAAGCGCTGTTCGACGGAAGAATCCGCGTCGGCTGCGCGATTACCGGCTACTAAAACCATAACGGGAGAGAATGATGGCACAGGCAATCGCGAACGGAGGTGCGGCGTTGCCGGTGCCGCGGGCGGGTCGTTACCGCTGGCTGATCATCGCGCTGCTCTTTGCCGCGACAACGGTCAATTATATCGACCGCACAATGCTGGGCCTGCTCGCGCCGGTGCTGGGTGACGAGCTCGGCTGGAACGAGAATGACTATGGCAACATCGTCACCGCGTTCCAGGCCGCCTATGCGCTCGGCTTTCTCCTCATGGGCTGGCTGATCGACCGCTTCGGTCCCAAGATCGGTTACTCGATCGCGATCACCATCTGGACGATCGGCCATGTCGCGCATGGTTTTGCGGGATCGGTCGTCTCGTTCATGGCGGCGCGCGTCATCTTGGGGGTCGGTGAAGCCGGGCATTTCCCCTCGGTCGTTCGCGCAAGCAGCGAATGGTTTCCGCAAAAGGAACGCTCCTATGCGATCGGCTGGGTCAACAGCGCGACCACCATCGGGGTGATCCTGACCGCCCCGACGATCTGGCTGTTCATGGTCTGGATGGGCTTCGACTGGCGCCAAACCTTTATCTACAGCGGCGCCTTTGGCGTCGTCCTGCTGCTGCTGTGGCTCTGGCTCTACAGCAACCCGCGCGAAAGCGGGAAGGTCAGCGAGGCCGAGCTCGCGTGGATCGAACATGACCCGCCCGAACAGGTCGAGCGGCTCGGCTGGTCCAAAATCGTCACCAAGCGCGAAGCCTGGGCGTTTGCAATCGCCAAATTCCTGACCGACCCGGTGTGGTTCCTGATGCTGTTTTGGCTGCCCAAATATTTCGCTTCGACCTATGACGTCGATCTCAAGATCGTGCTGCTCCCGATGATCATCATGTACCTGCTCTCCGACGTCGGCAGCATCGTCGGTGGCTGGACCTCGTCAAAGCTGATCCAGAGCGGCCACAGCGTCAATTTCGCGCGCAAGATCACGATGCTCGGCGCAGGCTGCTGCGTTCTGCCGTTGCTGTTCGTAACAGGCCTCGAAAATATGTGGCTCGCGGTGGTGCTGATCGGCATCGCGCTCGCCGGGCATCAAGCCTTCTCGTCGACGATCCTGTCGATTCCGCCCGACATGTTCCCGAAACGCGCGGTCGGATCGGTGATCGGGCTGGGCGGGTTCATGGGCGGCGTTGGCGGCATGATCATGGCGAAGTCGACCGGGTTGGTGCTCGACGCGACCGGCGGCAATTACACGCTGATCTTTGCCGCCTGTACGACGGTCTATTTCCTCGCGGTGCTCGCGGTGCATCTGCTCAGCCCGAAACTGGCGCCGGTTCGGGTCGAAAGCGCGACCGCGCCCGCATGACCCGTCCGATGATCCTGCATCCCGACCGGCTGTTTCCATCCGATCCGGGGCAGCGCGCCATTGCACGGCGGCTTTATGCTGCGGTTGCCGATTTGCCGATCATCAGCCCGCACGGGCATACCGATCCGGCGTGGTTTGCGGGCAATGCGCCGTTCGGCAACGCGGCCGAGCTGCTGCTCCACCCCGACCATTATGTGTTCCGGATGCTCTATTCGCAGGGGGTGTCGCTCGATGCGCTCGGCATCCGCAACCCGGATGCCGATCCGCGCGAGAGCTGGCGCCTGTTCGCGCAGAATTACCATCTCTTCCGTGGCACCCCGTCGCGGATGTGGATGGACTGGGTGTTTGCCGAAGCGTTCGGGATCGACGTGCAGTTCGAAGCGGCGACAGCGGACCTCTATTACGACCGCATCACCGCAGCGCTGGCGACCGACGCCTTCCGCCCGCGCGCCTTGTTCGATCGCTTCGGGATCGAGGTGATCGCAACGACCGAAAGCCCGCTCGACAGCCTGGAGCACCACGCTGCGATCCGCGCTGCGAACGATAGCGGCGAATGGGGCGGGCGGGTGATCACCGCCTATCGTCCCGACCCCGTCGTCGATCCCGAATTCGAAGGCTTCTACGCCAATCTCGCGCGCTTTTCCGACCTGTCGGGCGAGGATGCCTATAGCTATGCCGGCTATCTCGCCGCGCACCGCAACCGCCGCGCGTTTTTCGCCAGCATGGGCGCGACCTCGACCGATCATGGCCACCCGACCGCCGCGACCGCGGACCTGTCGAAGACCGAAGCCGAGGCGTTGTTCGCGCGCGTTACGCGCGGCGAGGTGAGCGCCGTCGATGCCGAACGCTTCCGCGCCCATATGCTGACGGTGATGGCGGGGATGAGCCTTGACGACGGGCTGGTGATGCAGATCCATCCCGGCGCGTTGCGCAACCATAACCCTTGGTTGTTCGACCATTATGGCCGCGACAAGGGCGCCGATATTCCTACCGCGACCGACTATGTCCATGCGCTGCGCCCGCTGCTCGGCAAATATGGCAATGAGGCCGGGCTGACGATCATCCTCTTCACGCTCGACGAGACCAGCTATGCGCGCGAACTCTCGCCACTCGCCGGGCATTATCCCGCGCTCAAGCTCGGCCCCGCCTGGTGGTTCCACGACAGTCCCGAAGGCATGCGCCGGTTCCGGAACCAGATGACCGAGACCGCGGGCTTCTACAACACGGTCGGCTTCAACGACGACACGCGCGCCTTCCTGTCGATCCCGGCGCGTCACGACGTCGCCCGCCGCATCGACTGCGGCTTTTTGGCGCAGCTCGTTGCCGAACACCGGATGGAGGAATGGGAGGCGGCCGAGCTGGCCGCTGACCTCAGCTACAATCTCGCCAAGACGGCCTACAAACTGTGAGGCTTGGTCCCGACACGTCGTTCCCGGCGTCGGTGCAGGGGCCGGGCTACGACCGCACCGCCCAGGCCGCCGGGATCGTCCATATCGGCATCGGCGCCTTCCACCGCGCGCATCAGGCGGTGTACACCGACGATGCGATGAACGCGGGCGACCGCGATTGGGGCATCATCGGTGTGTCGCTGCGCTCGGGCGATGTTGCAGAACAGCTCAATCTACAGGAGGGGCTTTACACGGTCAGCACCCGCAGCGCGGCGGGAACCGATCTGCGTCTCATCGGCGCGGTGCAGCGGGTGCTGGTCGCGGCGGATGATCCGCAGGCCGTGATCGATGCGATCGCCGCGCCGACGACGCATATCGTCAGCTTCACGGTGACCGAGAAGGGCTATTTGCGCGGACCCGACGGCGCGCTCGATCTTGCCGCCGCCAAGGGACCGTCGAGCCTCTACCGCTTCGTCGCTGCCGGCCTCGTGGCGCGCCACGCGGCGGGATTGCCCGGCCTGACCCTGCTCAGCTGCGACAATCTGGCGGGCAACGGCGCGGCGCTGAAGGCGCTGATGCGGCAATATCTCGCCGCCGGGCACCCCGACCTTGTGGACTGGTTCGATACCGAATGCCGCTGCCCCGCGACGATGATCGATCGCATCGTTCCCGCGACCACCGAGGCGGACCGCGTTGCTGTCGAAGTCGAACTAGGCGTGCGCGACGAGGGGGCCGTTGTCACCGAAGCTTTCAGCCAATGGGTGATTGAGGATGATTTCGCCGGCCCGCGCCCGCGCTGGGAAAAGGTCGGCGCGCAGCTCGTCGCCGATGTCGCGCCCTATGAAACAGCGAAGCTGCGGATGCTCAACGGTGCCCATTCGGCGCTCGCCTATATCGGCCTTGGGCGCGGGCATGACTATGTCCATCAGGCGATTGCCGATACGGCGATCCGGCCGGTAATCGAGCGGCTGATGCTGCGCGGAGCGGCGCCGACGATCGATGCCGCGTCGGGGCAGGATCTGGGCGCTTATGCCGAAGCCTTGCTCGACCGCTTCGCCAACCCCGCGCTCGACCACCGGCTGATCCAGATCGCGATGGACGGCAGCCAGAAGATTCCGCAGCGCTGGCTGGAAACGCTGGCATGGCATCAGACGCGGGGAGAGCGGTGTCCGTCGATCGAAGCGGCGATTGCGGCGTGGATTGCATTTTTGCGCAGCGATCATCCGGTCGATGATCCGCTGGCTGATCGTCTGCGCGAAGCCGCGGCAGCGCAGGATGCGATGGAGCGCATGTTCGGCGACGGCGGGCTGATAGCTTCCGAATGGCGTCCGGCCTAACCCGGCAACAGCAACCCCCGGCTCTCGCGCACCTCGGCATCCAGCCAGTCGATAAACGCCCGGATCCGCGGCTGCGGCGCGACGTCGCGGTGGAGCGCGAGCCAGAAACTGCGGCCGATGACCTGCTCGGGCCGCACCCGCACCAGCGCCGGGTCACCCGCCGCAAGGAAGCACGGCAGCACGCCGACCCCCGCGCCGCCCGCGATCATCCGCCGCTGCGCCAAAATGCTCGACGACCGGATCGTCGCGCGCAGCCCCGGCTCGATCTCGCCCAGATAGTCGAGTTCGGGCGCGTAGAGGATGTCGGGGATATAGCCGATCACCGGCATGCCCGCGCGCGACAGCGGCATGGCCGCCACCGCGTCCTGCCAGTCGCGGCGGTCGGCGGGCGCATAGAGACCGAGGCTATAGTCCGACAGCTTGCGCGTGATCAGCGGGCCTTTGCGCGGCCGCGCCAGCAGCACCGCCATGTCGGCCTCGCGCCGCGACGGGTTCAAAAAGCCCGATGAGGCAACCAGATCGATTTCGAGTTCGGGGTGGGCGGTGGTGAAACGCGCGAGGCGCGGCGCGATGAAGCTGCCCCCGAACCCCTCCGATACGCTGACCCGCAACTGTCCCGACAATCCCGCGCCGCTCTCGGCCATATGGATGCGCGCCGCCGCCGCGGCCATCGCTTCGGCATGCGGGACCAGCGCGCGCCCGGCTGCCGTCGGAATGAAACCGCTGGGCGCACGCTCGAACAATGTCTGTTGCAACGCGCCTTCCAGTGCGCTCACCCTGCGGCTGACGGTCGTGGCGTCAATGTGCAGCGCCTGCGCGGCGCGCGCGACCGTCCCCTGTCTGGCGACGGTCAGGAATATTTGCAGGTTATCCCAATCCATGACCTGCAAATATGCAGGTTCCTGCTGCAAGTCTACCCCTTGCAAATGGCCCCCACATGGTCTGTTGCAGCGGCAACCAGAAACGGGAGACTCGAACATGCGACAGATTGATCACCACATCGTCGGCGGAGCCGGCGGCAGCGCCCGCCAGGGCGACGTGTTTGACCCCAACAACGGCAGCGTGCAGGCGCAGGTGGCGCTTGGCGATGCGGTCCTGCTCGATCGCGTCGTCGCCGCGGCCAAGGCGGCGCAGCCCGGCTGGGCCGCCACCAACCCGCAGCGCCGCGCGCGCGTGATGTTCGAATTCAAGCGCCTCGTCGAAGCCAATATGGACAGCCTCGCGCACATGCTGTCGAGCGAGCATGGCAAGGTGATCGCCGATTCGAAGGGCGACATCCAGCGCGGCCTCGAAGTCATCGAATTCTGCTGCGGCATCCCGCATGTGCTGAAGGGCGAATATACGCAGGGCGCGGGTCCGGGCATCGACGTCTATTCGATGCGCCAGCCGATCGGCATCGGTGCGGGCATCACCCCGTTCAACTTCCCTGCGATGATCCCGCTGTGGATGTCGGGCGTCGCGATCGCGACCGGAAATGCCTTCATCATCAAGCCGAGCGAGCGCGACCCGTCGGTTCCTGTCCGCCTCGCCGAACTCTTCCTCGAAGCCGGCCTGCCCGAGGGCATCTGCCAGGTCGTCCACGGCGACAAGGAAATGGTCGATGCGATCCTCGACCATCCCGATATCGGCGCGGTCAGCTTCGTCGGCTCGTCGGACATCGCGCATTATGTCTATAACCGCGGCGTCGCGAACGGGAAGCGCGTGCAGGCGATGGGCGGCGCCAAGAACCACGGTATCGTCATGCCCGACGCCGATCTCGATCAGGTCGTCAATGACCTGACCGGCGCCGCTTTCGGCTCGGCGGGCGAACGCTGCATGGCGCTGCCGGTCGTCGTGCCGGTCGGCGAGGACACCGCCAATCGCCTCCGCGAAAAGCTGATCCCCGCGATCGCAGCGCTGCGCGTCGGCGTGTCGACCGATGCCGAAGCGCATTATGGCCCGGTGGTGACGCAGGCGCACAAGGAAAAGGTCGAAGGCTGGATCCAGAAATGCGCCGACGAAGGCGCCGAGCTGGTCGTCGACGGCCGCGGCTTCAGCCTGCAGGGTCATGAAAAGGGCTTCTTCATCGGCCCAACCCTGTTCGACCATGTCACCACCGACATGGAATCGTACAAGGAAGAAATCTTCGGTCCCGTGCTCCAGATCGTCCGCGCCGCCAATTTCGAGGAAGCGCTCGAACTGCCCTCCAAGCACCAGTATGGCAACGGCGTCGCGATCTTCACGCGCAACGGCCACGCCGCGCGCGAATTCGCCGCGCGCGTCAACGTCGGCATGGTTGGCATCAACGTCCCGATCCCGGTTCCCGTCGCCTATCACAGCTTTGGCGGCTGGAAGCGCTCGGCGTTTGGCGACACCAACCAGCACGGCATGGAAGGCGTGAAATTCTGGACCAAGGTCAAGACGATCACCCAGCGCTGGCCCGACGGATCGCCCGACGGCGGCAACGCCTTCGTCATCCCGACGATGGGCTGACGCCGCTTTGCTGCGGCGGCTGCTCCTGCCTCTGATACTCGTGCTGCTGCTGCCGGTCCCGGCGGCAGCGCAGAAGCTGATCGCGCTGTCGTTTGATGACGTCCCGCGCGGGCGCGGGGCGTTCTTCACGCCTGACGAGCGGACGCAGCGCATCATCGCCGGGCTGAAAAAGGCGAAGGCGCCGCAGGCGGTCTTTTTTGTCAATCCGGCCGCGATCGGCAAGGGGGATGGCGTTGGCGGTGCGGAACGTATCGCCGCCTATGTCGCCGCGGGCCATGTCATCGCCAACCACAGCAATAGCCATCCGCGGCTCAGCACGACCGACACCGCGGCCTATCTCGCCGACATCGACGTGGCCGAAGCCTGGCTCAAGAGCCGTCCCGGCTATCGCCCCTGGTTCCGCTTTCCCTTTCTGGACGAGGGCGGGAAGGACAAGGCCAAGCGCGACGCGCTCCGCGCCGGCCTCGCCGCACGCGGCCTGCGCAACGGTTATGTCACCGCCGAATCGTCGGACTGGCACCTCGAAGCGCTGACGCGTAAAGCGGCAAAGGCCGGAAAGGCGATCGACCGCAAGGCGCTCGGCAAGCTGTATGTGAGCTGGCATGTCGAAGCTGCCGATTTTGCCGATGCGATGATGCAGAAGGTCACCGGCCGTCAGCCTGTGCAGGTGATGCTCCTCCACGAAACCGATCTCGCGGCGCTCTATATCGGCGATCTCGTCCGCGCCTTGCGCAAGGCCGGCTGGACCGTCGTCAGTGCAGACTCCGCCTATGTCGACCCGATTGGCAAGGAAATGCCGGACACACCGGCAGCGAACGGCACGCTGACCGAGGCGCTGGCCTGGGCAGCGGGCGTACCTGCGCCGCGCTGGTATCGCTATAACCAGACCGATCTTGCGACCGCGGTGTTTCGTGAAAAGGTTTTGGGCGAAAGCGGCGGCGAATGATGTCGCCTGCGATGAAACCCGCTAGCTGCCCCTGGCATTTCTCCTTCGAAGGAGATTGTCGATGACCCGCCTGATGCTTCCCGCCACTTTGTTGCTGCTCGCCGCGTGCAGCGGCAGTGAGGACAAGTCCGAATCCGAGGACACGGCGGCGATCGCGCCGCTGCAAAAGGCCGAGCGCCCCGTATCCGCCGACACGACAATCGACGCGGACACGGCGCAAGCGGCCGATGAGCCGCCCGCGAAGCCCGACGTCGGAACGGTGACCGACGGCAAGATGATCCCGACCGCAATCCGTGGTCGCTGGGCGCTTGACGCGCGCGATTGCCCCAAGCGTCCGGGGACCGATCTGACCGCGCTGGTGATCGATGCGGCGAATCTGCGCTTTCACGAATCGCACGGCGAACTCGCGCGTGTCCGCGAAAGCGACGAGCGCCGCATCGTTGCCGATTACAGGTTCAGCGGCGAAGGCATGGAATGGAGCCGCCGGATGCAGCTCGACCTCGTCGATGGCGGCAAGACGCTCGTCCGCCGCGACGAAGGCGAGGGTGCCGCTGCCGGTCCGATGCGCTATACGCGCTGCACCTGAAGCATGTGAGAGGGAGACGACATATGGATATTCGCCTGCTAGCAATTGCCGCCGCCCTGCCGCTCGCCGCGTGTACGCAAGAGCGGCCACCCGTCGAATCGACCCCGACGCCGCCTGTCGAGGGCGCGTGCAACGCCGACAGCGTGCAGTCGCTGGTCGGCCAGACCGCGACCGCCGATGTCGGCGCCCAGCTCATCAAGGGCAGCGGCGCGACGACGCTGCGCTGGGTGCCGCCGCGCACCGCCGTCACCATGGATTTCCGCCCCGACCGGCTGACCGTCTCCTATGACGATGCGCTCAAGATCGAGCGGATCAGCTGTGGCTGATCGCACGCGTCGCAACCATAGCTCGGCATCGCCGTTCGAGCCGATCTATGGCTACAGCCGCGCGGTTCGGGTGGGGAACCGCATCGACGTCGCGGGCTGCGCGCCAATCGAGCCTGACGGCACCTCGACCCCCGGTGACGCGGGCGCGCAGGCGGCGCGCTGTATCGCGATCATCGGCGAGGCGCTGACCGCGCTCGGCGGCAGCTTCGCCGATGTCGTGCGCACGCGCATGTATATCACCGACGCCGCCGACGCCGATCTTGTTGGCCTCGCGCACGGATCGGCATTCAAAAACATCCGCCCGGCATCGACGATGCTGGTTGTGCCGGCGCTGATCCGACCCGAATGGAAAGTCGAAATCGAAGCCGAAGCCATCATCGAGAAATGACCATGACCGACCAGTTCCAGCTTACCGACGACCAGCTCGCCATTCAGGATATGGCGCGCAAATTTACCGCCGATCGCATCACGCCCTTCGCGGCGGAATGGGACGAGAAACATCATTATCCCGTCGACGTGTGGAAGGCGGCGGGAGAGCTGGGTTTCGGTGCCATTTATGTGGCGGAGGAGTCGGGCGGCATCGGGCTCGGCCGGATGGAGGCGGCGCTGATCATGGAGGCGATGGCCTATGGTTGCCCCGCAACCAGCGCCTATATCTCGATCCACAATATGGCGACGTGGATGATCGATCGCTTCGGCGGTGCCGAGGTCAAGGCGCGCTTCCTGCCCGACCTCGTCAGCATGGAGAAGATCGCCAGCTATTGCCTGACCGAACCCGGTTCGGGATCCGACGCCGCGGCGCTCAAGGCGTCGGCAAAACGGGACGGCGACCATTATGTGCTCAACGGCACGAAGCAGTTCATCTCGGGCGCGGGGTATAACGACATCTATGTCTGCATGGTCCGCACCAGCGAGGAGAAATCGAAGGGGATCAGCTGCCTCGTCGTCGAAAAGGATACGCCGGGATTGAGCTTTGGCGCGCCCGAGAAAAAGCTCGGCTGGAACGCGTCGCCGACCGCACAGGTGATTTTCGAGGATTGCCGCGTCCCGGTCGAGAATCTCGTCGGCGCCGAGGGCGACGGCTTCCGCTTTGCGATGGCGGGGCTCGATGGCGGGCGCCTCAACATCGGCGCCTGTTCGCTCGGCGGGGCGCAACGATGCCTCGACGAAGCAGTCGCTTACACCAAGGACCGCCAGCAGTTCGGTCAGCCGATCGCCGATTTCCAGAACACCCAGTTCATGCTCGCCGACATGGCGACCGACCTCGAAGCCGCCCGCGCCTTGCTCTATATGGCGGCGGCGAAGGTCACCGCGAATGCGCCCGACAAGTCCCGCTTCTCGGCGATGGCGAAGCGGCTCGCGACCGACAATGGCAGCAAGATCGTCAACGACGCGCTGCAATTGTTCGGCGGCTATGGCTATTTGAAGGATTATCCGATCGAGCGGTTCTGGCGCGATCTGCGCGTTCATTCGATCCTCGAGGGCACCAACCAGGTCATGCGGATGATCATCGGAAGGGATCTGCTGCGCCAATGACCGACGATGTGCTGATCAGCGTCGACGGCCGCTCCGGCCGCCTGTCGCTCAACCGCCCCAAGGCGATCCACGCGCTGAACCTCGCCATGTGCGAAGCGATGATCGACGCGCTGCTGAAATGGCGCGAGGACGACGCCATCGAAGCGGTGATCATCGACCATAGCGAGGGTCGCGGCTTCTGCGCCGGCGGCGACATCCGCATGCTCGCCGAAAGCGGCGCGAAGGACGGCAAGGAGGCACGCGCCTTCTTCCACACCGAATATCGCCTCAACCATCTGCTCTTCACTTATCCCAAGCCCGTCGTCGCTTTCATGGACGGTATCACCATGGGCGGCGGCGTCGGGATTTCGCAGCCGGCGAAATATCGCGTTGCGACCGAACATACCCGCTTTGCGATGCCCGAAACCGGGATCGGCCTGTTCCCTGACGTCGGCGGCGGCTGGTACCTGCCGCGGCTCGAAGGCCGCGTCGGCGCGTTCCTCGCGCTCACAGGGGCGCGGCTTGACGGGGCGGATTGTCTCGCGCTCGGTCTGGCGACCCATTATCTGCCGTCCGAGAAGCTTGCTGAGGCGAAGGCGCGCATCGCCGCGCACCCCGACCGCATCGGCGGCATTTTGGGCGAGCTGTCGGTCACCGCGCCGCCCGCTGCGATCACGCACCAGATCGACAAGATCAACCGGCTGTTCGCCAGCGACACCTATGAAGACGTCCTCGCCGCGCTCGAAGCCGACGGCGGCGAATGGGCGACAAAGGAACTCGCGGCGCTGCACAGCAAATCGCCGCAGACGTGCAAGGTCGCGCTGCGCCAGCTGAAGGAAGGCGGTGAAATGCACGACTTCGCCGCGCAGATGACCCAGGAATATGCGATCGGCAGCCGCGTCGTTCAGATGCACGATTTCCTCGAAGGCGTGCGCGCGCTGATCATCGACAAGGACAATAGCCCGAAATGGGATCCACCGTCGGCCGAAGCCGTCACCGACGACTGGATCGACGCGATCTTCGCGCCTCTACCCGAGAATGAGACATGGACCCCGCTCACTTAGCTTTGTCACCCCGGACTTGATCCGGGGTCCATTCACGCCTTGTCGGAATGGATACCGGATCAAGTCCGGCATGACGAAAATCCGGAGATTGCCGAATGACCTACGAAACCCTCCTCGTCGAAACGCGCGGCGCCGTCACGCTGGTGACATTAAACCGCCCGCAGGCGCTGAATGCGCTGAACTCGCAGGTGCTCGACGACCTGATCGCGGCCTTTGCCGCGTATGAAGCCGACCCCGGCCAGCGCTGCGCGGTGCTCACCGGTTCGGGTGACAAGGCCTTTGCTGCCGGCGCGGACATCAAGGAAATGGCCGACAAGCCTGCCTCCGATTTCTACCTCGAAGACTTCTTCTCGAAATGGACGAGCGATTTCGTGAAAAAGGTTCGCAAGCCGTGGATCGCCGCGGTCAACGGCTTCGCGCTCGGCGGCGGCTGCGAGCTGGCGATGATGGCCGATTTCATCATCGCGTCGGACAAGGCGAAATTCGGCCAGCCCGAAATCAAGCTCGGCGTCGCCCCGGGCATGGGCGGGTCGCAGCGGCTGACCCGCGCGGTCGGCAAGGCGAAGGCGATGGAAATGTGCCTCACCGGCCGGATGATGGATGCCGTCGAAGCCGAACGCTCGGGCCTCGTCGCGCGCGTCGTCGAGCATGCAAATCTGGTCGAGGAAGCGGTGAAGACCGCGACCGCGATCGCCGGCATGCCCCCCATGGCAGCGATGGTGAACAAGGATATGGTCAACGCCGCGTTCGAAACCACGCTCGACCAAGGGCTGATCTACGAACGCCGCCTGTTCCAGATCCTCGCCGCGACCGAGGACAAGGCCGAAGGCATGGCCGCCTTCATCGAGAAACGCGAGGGCGTGTGGAAGGGTCGATAATCCTCAAAGGCGTTGGGTTGCTATTCGTCGGGCTGCTATTCGTGTGGCTCGGCGTTTCCGGTTGGAAGCATCGCCGGGAAGAACGCATAAACATTGTCGAAGCAGCGATTCTGAAGCTGGGCGATGCCGATCCACTGCCGCGCAACCGCTGGGACCGTGGCATGGCCTCCGCACAACCGGTCCTGATGCTGATATTCGGACCTGTCATGATCCTTCTTGGTCTTGTGATCTTATTCGTCTGATTGGAGTGAGCATGAGAATCGCATTTATCGGACTCGGCAACATGGGCGGCGGCATGGCCGCAAATCTCGCGAAGGCGGGGCATGAGGTCCGAGCTTTCGACCTCAGCGAAGAGGCGCTGGCGCGCGCGGTGGAGGCGGGCTGCACCCGCGCCGCCTCCGCCGCCGAAGCGGTGACCGGCGCCGAAGCCGTCGTCACGATGCTGCCTGCGGGCAAGCATGTCGCAGGCGTCTATGAAGGCGATGTCTATCCCAACGCCGCACCCGGCACGCTGCTGCTCGATTGCTCGACGATCGACGTCGCGACCGCGCGGTCGAATATCGAAGCCGCGACCGCCAACGGCCTCGTCGCGGTCGATGCGCCGGTGTCGGGCGGCATCGCAGCCGCTAATGCCGGGACGCTGACTTTCATGGTCGGCGGCACCGACGAAGGCTTTGCCCGCGCGCAGCCGATCCTGGCGCAGATGGGCAAGGCGGTGATCCACGCCGGCGACGCGGGCGCGGGGCAGGCGGCTAAGATCTGCAACAACATGCTGCTCGGCGCGTCGATGGTCGCGACGTGCGAGACGCTCGCGCTCGCGCTCAAGCTCGGGCTCGACCCGCAGAAATTCTTCGACATCGCCAGCGTGTCGTCGGGGCAATGCTGGTCGCTGACCAGCTACGCACCGATTCCCGGGGTCGGGCCGACGACACCCGCCGACAATGGCTACAAGGGCGGGTTCGCGGCGGCGCTGATGCTCAAGGATTTGCGCCTCGCGATGGAGGCGGCTGCCAGCGTTGACGCCGATGTGCCGATGGGGGCCAAGGCGCGCGAGCTGTATGAGGCGTTTGTTGCAGCGGATCAGGATGGCCGCGACTTTTCGGCGATTATCCAGACGTTGGAGGGCTGAGACCATGCACCCAACTCCGTTCGCATCGAGCGAAGTCGAGATGCACCTGGCGCTTTGCTGGCGTGTCTCGGCTTCGCTCGACACGAACGGGAATTTGGGTTCGTTCTAGTAAAAGTCCGCCGTTGCGCCCCCATCGCGGCGCTCGCCCCTATGCACCTGCGTCGGTGCGCGGCGATCGCCCGTCCGCACCTCGATCCGTCCGTCGACGCGCCGCACCTCGGCGGGCGCCAATATCCGCGCCCGCGCGATACCGATCGCGCTCGCGGGCGGAGCCGCCACGGGGGCGGTGACCGGAACGCTGCCGGTGAGCAGCAACAGGGCGAGAAACGACATGGCGATCATGCTCTGCCGTAACGGCAGGTGTGACCAGCGCCTTAACCCTGAATCGCAACTATTTGTGTCCACCGAGGGCGGCGGCAGGCCAAAGCAAAGGCCGCCTGCCCCGCGCTGGGACAGGCGGCCTGCTGATCGTAATCGAACGCGAGATTAGAAGCCGCTCTTCGCCTCGGCCTTTTCCTTCAGCAAAGGCGCGATCCCGAACCCGTGCTTTTCCAGCGCCGCGACGATCTTGTCGGTGCCTTCCAGCCCGGCCCAGAACATCGGGCCGCCGCGATAGACCGGCCAGCCATAGCCATAAATCCACACGACATCGATGTCCGACGCGCGCTGCGCCTTGCCTTCGCTCAGGATCAGCGCGCCTTCGTTGACCATCGGATACAGCGTGCGTTCGATGATCTCCTGATCGGTGATCTCGCGCTTCTCGGTTCCGGCCTTGGTGCGGAACTCCTCGATCAGCTCGGCAACCCGCGCGCTTTCCGACGGCTGGCGCTTTTCGTCATAATCGTAAAAGCCCGCTTGCTTCTTCTGACCCCAGCGGCCCTCGGCGCACAGCGCATCGCGGATGCTTTCGATGCGGTTCGGATCGCGGTGCCAGCCGATGTCGACGCCCGCAAGGTCGCTCATCTGGAACGGCCCCATCGGCATGCCGAATTCGACATGGACCTTGTCGACCTGCGCCGGGGTGGCGCCTTCCATCAACAGGTTCATCGCCTCGATCTGGCGCGGCTTGAGCATCCGGTTGCCGATAAAGCCGTCACAGACGCCGGCGACCACCGCGACCTTGCCGATCTTCTTGCCGATCGCCATCGCCGTCGCCAGCGCGTCGGGCGCGGTCTTTTCACCGCGCACGACTTCGAGCAGCTTCATGACGTTGGCGGGCGAAAAGAAATGCATGCCCAGCACGTCGCCGGGGCGGCTCGTCGCGGTCGCGATCTCGTCGACATCGAGATAGCTGGTGTTCGACGCCAGGATCGCGCCGGGCTTGGCGATCTTGTCGAGCTTGCCAAAGATGTCCTTTTTGACGTCCATATTCTCATAGACCGCCTCGATGATCAGGTCGCAGTCGGCGAGATCGTCGAGGCTGAGGGTGGGGGTCAGGATGCCCATCATCTGGTCGACCTGTTCGGGCTTGAAACGGCCCTTGGCGGCCGACGCGTCGTAATTTTTGCGGATCACTCCGACGCCGCGATCGAGCGCATCCTGCTGCATCTCGACGATCGTCACCGGGATGCCCTTCTGCAGGAAGTTCATGCTGATCCCGCCGCCCATCGTGCCGGCGCCGATGACGCCGACTTTCTTGATGTCGCGCAGCTGGGTGTCCTTCGGCAGTCCGTCGATCTTCGCCGCCTGACGTTCGGCGAAGAAGATGTGGCGCTGCGCCGCCGACTGGCTGCCGAACATCAGCTTCATGAACTGCTCGCGCTCGAAGGCGAGCCCTTCGTCGAAGGGCAGGCGCGTCGCGGCTTCGACGCAGGCGAGGTTGGCATAAGGCGCCTCGAACCCGCGCCAGCGCTTGGCGTTCGCGGTCTTGAGCTGCTCGATCACGGCGACATCGCCGAACACCGGGCGTTCGCGCGTCGGGCGCGGGCCGTCGGCGATCTTCGCGCGCGCAAAAGCAATCGCGTCGGCAGCCAAGCTGTCTTCGCCCGCCAATTCGTCAACGAGGCCGAGTTCCTTGGCCTTCGATGCGGGCAGCGGATCGCCGGTCGAGGTCATCGTCGCCGCGGCTTCGACGCCGACGACGCGCGGCAGGCGCTGCGTGCCGCCGGCGCCGGGTAGCAGGCCGAGCTTGACCTCGGGGACGCCGAGCTTCGCTGAAGGAACGGCGATGCGATAATGACAGACGAGCGCGGTTTCGAGACCGCCGCCGAGCGCGGTGCCGTGGATCGCGGCGACGACGGGCTTCGATGCGGCTTCGATGCTGTTGAGCACCGCGTTGAAATCGGGACCGCGCGGCGGCTTGCCGAATTCGCTGATGTCGGCGCCGGCGATAAAGGTCGCCCCCGCGCAGCGCAGCACGATCGCCTTGACGCTATCGTCGGACAGCGCGGCGGCGAAATGATCTTCGAGCCCCTGGCGGACGTGCCAGCTCAGCGCGTTGACCGGCGGGTTGTTGACGATGATGACAGCAACGTCGCCATCTTTCTCCAGCGTGACGCTGACGGGGGTTTCTTCGGACATTTCAGGCTCCTTAAAGGGTTCCGTTCGCTTCGAGCGAAGTCGAGAAGCGTCTAGCGCTGCGCTCGGCGTGTCTCGACTTCGCTCGACACGAACGGTGGGTGGGTTCTCAATTCAATCGTCGATCGCGGCGTGGACCAATGTCTTGACCTCGCGCCGCACGGGATAGGTGGAAGAGGGCATGAGCTGGGTCATGAACACCATGCAGATCGCTTCGACCGGATCGACGAAGAAGCCGGTCGAAAACATGCCGCCCCAATAATAGTCGCCGACCGACCCGGGGGTCATCGTCTGCGCCGGGCTTTCGTTCACGGCGAAGCCGAGGCCGAAGCCGACTCCGGCATTTTCGGCCTCGGAGAAGATGCCGACGCTGTGCTGGACGAGGTCGCCGCCGCCGACCAGATGGTTCGCCGTCATCAGCGCCAGCGTCTTGCGGCTGATGATGCGGACACCATCGAGCGTGCCGCCGCCGAGCAGCATCAGGCAGAAGCGGTGATAGTCGGCGAGGGTCGAAACCAAGCCGCCGCCGCCCGAATGAAAGCTGCGATCCTTCGCCCAGCGGCTCTTGTCGCCACCGTCAAAGGGCTTCATCTTCGCTTGCGGGTCGAACATATAGCAATCGGTCAGCCGGTGCTGCTGATCGGCGGGCACCTTGAACCCGGTATCGACCATCCCGAGCGGGCCGAAGATGCGCTCTTGCAAAACTTGTGCAAACGGCTTGCCCTCGATGCGTTCGATCACCGCGCCGAGCACGTCGGTCGCCATCGAATAATTCCAGTGCGCGCCGGGGTCGAACTGCAACGGGATTTTCGCCAGCCCTTCGATGAAGCTGTCCATCGTATAATCGGCGTCGAAATCGTCGATCCGCGCCTTGCGATAGGCGGCATCGACCGGGGTGCGCTCCTGAAAGCCATAGGTCAGCCCCGCGGTGTGGCGGAGCAGGTCGACCATGCGGATCGGCTGCGTCGGCGGCCGGGTCAGGAACGGCACGTTGCCGCCGCCCGCCACAAACACGCCGGTGTCCTTGAACTCGGGGCAGAACTTCACCAGCGGATCGCTCAACGCGACCTTGCCTTCCTCGACCAGCATCATGAACGCGATGCTGGTAATCGGCTTGGTCATGCTGGCGATGCGGAAGATTGCGTCGTCCTTCAGCGCCGCACCGGGCCGCGCCTCGCCGACGCACGACAGATGCGCGATCTCGCCGCGCCGCGACACCAGAGTCGCGGCGTGCGGCAGGCGGCCGGTGCCGACATATTTGGCCTCGAGAAAAGCCGGGATGCGGTCCAGCCGCGCCGTATCGAAACCGTGGCCCATATCTATCCTGTCAATGCGAGGTCTGGCCAAGAAGCTGGCGCGTCACCGGATGCGAACTGGTGAGCCCGCCGTCAACCGCGATCGCCTGCCCGTTGACATAACTCGCCTGATCGCTGGCGAGGAAGAGCGCCACATTGGCGAGCTCTTCGGGCTGCGCGGCGCGGCGAAGCGGGTTGAGCTGGCCCAGTTTGTGCGTGACCTCCTTCGCCTTGGCATAATCGAAGGTCGGCTTGGTCATACCGGTTTCGGTCAGGCCGGGGCACACGGCGTTGACGCGCACACCGCTGGTGGACAGCTGCTGCGCCGCGGTTTTGGCGAGGTTGATGACCCCCGCCTTCGACGCCGAATAGGCTCCCGGACCCGCGCCCGAATTGAGGCCCGCGACGCTCGCGGTCAGCACGATCGCGCCGCCGCGACCCTGATCGACCATGGCTTTCCCGGCATGTTTCACCATCAGCGCCGGGCCGATCAGATTGACGCGGAGCGTCTCGGCCCAAGCGATCGGATCGAAGTCGAAAATGCCGCCCATGTCGCCGATGATCCCGGCGTTGGCGAAGGCGATATCGAGCGCGCCATAACTGTCCTTGGCGGTCGCAACGAGCTTGGCAACGTCGCTCTCGACGCCCGCATCGATTTCCAGCGCCACGGCCTCGCCGCCGGCGTCCTTCACCAACTGCGCCGTCTCGTGCACCGCGGCCGTCTTGTCACCGAGCACCAGCTTTGCCCCCTCGGCGGCGAAGCGCAGCGCGCTCGCACGGCCGATGCCCGAACCGGCGCCCGTGATAATCGCGATCTTGCCGTCCAATGCGCCCATTATCCGCCTCCTGAAATCGTCGCCCCGCCATCGCACACGATGGTCTGGCCCGTAGTGAATGCGCCCGCCTTGCTGGCAAGGAAGACCGCAGCGCCCGCAATCTCGTGTGGTTCGCCGATCCGTTTCAGCGTCGAGGCAGCGGTCGATCGTTTGAGATTCTCGGGATTTTCCCACAAGGCGCGCGCCATGTCGGTACGAATCAGCCCCGGCGCGATGCAATTGACCCGCACCCCGCGCGGCCCGAATTCGACCGAGAAATTCCGCGCGACCTGCATGTCGGCGGCTTTCGAAATCCCGTAAGCACCGATAATCGGAGACCCTTTCAGCCCGCCGATCGAGCTGATGATCGTGATCGATCCCTCGCCGCGTTCGAGCATTTCGGGCGCGACCATCGAAATCAGCCAGTGGTTCGACAGGATATTATTGTCCATGATCTTGCGGAACTGGTCGTCGCTGATCCCGAGGCCGGGGCCATAATATGGGTTCGACGCCGCGTTGCAGACCAGCGCGGTGATCTTGCCGAACGCGGCGCGCGTCTCGTTGACGAGGTTCTGGAGATCGTCCTTTGACGAAATATTCGCAGCGACGGCAATCGCAGTGCCGTCACCGAACTTCGCGTTGATCTCCGCCGCCGTCGCATCGCAGGCATCCTGCTTGCGGCTCGAAATCACGACCTTCGCGCCCTGTTCGGCCATCGCTTCGGCGGTCGCTTTGCCAATGCCGCGCGACGATCCGGTGATCAGCGCGACTTGGCCGCTCATGTCGAACAGGCTCATGCTCCGGCCTTCCGTGCAAAGTCCCACGCCCGCTGCGCGAGCGGACGGACACGCTCGGACATGTCCTTGGCATGCTGCGACGATGCGGTGCCCTCGATCACGCGCTTCTTGATCCCCTGGATGATCCCGGCGAGGCGGAAGAAATTATAGGCGAAATACCAGTTCATGTCGGGCACCCCGGTGCGATCGGTCGCGGCGCAATAACGCTCGACCATCTCGTCAAGCTCGGGAATGCCAAGCGTCTTGCGATCAAGGTCCATGACGCCCGAACGCCCGCCATTTTCGGTGACCCACGCCATCGCGACATAGGTGAAATCGGCGAGCGGATCGCCCAATGTCGACAATTCCCAGTCGAGCACCGCGAGCACTTCGGGCCGGTCCTTGGCAAAGATCATATTGTCGATGCGGTAATCGCCGTGAACGACGCTGGTGCGCGTCTGTTCGGGCAGGCTGGCGGGCAGGAACGCGATCAGCTGTTCCATCTCGTCCATCGTCTCGGTCTCGGCGAGGCGGTACTGCTTGGTCCAGCGATCGACCTGGCGGCCGAAATAATTGCCCGGCTTGCCATAATCGGACAGCCCCGCCGCCTCGACGTCGACCTTGTGCAGCGCGGCGAGCGTGTCGATCATCGCTTCATAGGTCGCGCGGCGGTTTTCGGGGGTCGATCCCGGCATCGCGCCGTCCCAGATCGTTTGGCCGTCGACCATCGCCATCACATAGAACCAGCTGCCGGTGACGCTGTCGTCGGTGCACAGGCCATATTGGCGCGCGACGGGAAAGCCCATCTTGTGCAGCCCTGACTGGACTTTGTATTCGCGGTCGACCGCATGCGCCGAGGGGAGCAGCGGGCCATAGGGCTTGCGGCGCAGGACGTAATTTCCCGACGGCGCGGAGATTTTGTAGGTCGGGTTCGACTGGCCACCGGAAAATTTGTGCTGGGTCAGCGGGCCGGTGAAGCCCTCGACATTCGCTTCCATCCACGCGGTCAGCTTCGCCTCGTCGAGCACGTCGGCGCCCTCGGGCGCGACGGTGCCGCTAAAGGCCTTTTGCGCGTCGAGCGTCATTGATCGAAAACGATCACCGACCGAGCGGCGTCGCCTTTCTTCATCTTGTCAAAGCCTTCGTTGATCCGCTCGAGCGGGATCGTTTCGGCGACGATGCTGTCGAGGTCGAGCAGCCCGCGCAGGTAAAAATCGACAAGCCGCGGAATGTCGACCGGGAAGCGGTTGCCGCCCATGATCGCGCCCTGCAATTTCTTGCCTGACAAGAGGTCCATCGCGCTGAGCCCGACCTTTTCGGACAGCGGCATCATGCCGAGGATCGTCGCAGTGCCGCCGCGACGCAGCGAGGCTACGGCAAGCGCGGCCGAGGCGGGACGCCCGACGGCTTCGATCGCATGATCGACCCCGCCCTTGCTGAGCTCGAGGATCTGTTTCGCGGCATCGCCGTCCATCGCATCGACGACATCGGTCGCGCCGAGCTTCATCGCCAGCGCGCGCTTTTCGGGAACCGGGTCGGCGGCAATGATCCGCCCCGCGCCCGCGATCTTCGCGGCGTTGATCGTCGCGAGGCCGACGCCGCCGCAACCGACGACGACGACGGTTTCGCCCGGCGTCACCTTGCATGCGTTGAAGATCGTCCCCGCGCCCGTCGTCACCGCGCAGCCGATCACTGCGGCGCGGTCGAGCGGCATCGCGGGGTCGATCGCGACGCACGCATGTTCGTGGACCAACATCGTTTCGGCGAACGCCGAAAGGTTGAGCATCTGGTTGACCAGACTGCCATCGGGGCGCGTGATCCGCGGCGCCGATCCGGCTGCGCGCCGCGTGTCGCCGCCCATGCACAGGGACATGCGTCCGCTGACGCAAAACTCGCAATGGCCGCAGAACGCCGACAGGCAGGTGACGACCGCATCGCCGACCTTGACCGTCCGTACTTCGCTGCCCACCGCCTCGACGATGCCTGCGGCTTCATGCCCGGGGATCGCGGGCAGGGGGTGCGGATAGGCGCCGTCGATGAAATGCAGGTCCGAATGGCAGAGGCCGCAGGCGGCAGTGCGGATGCGCACCTCGTGCGGACCGCAATCGGCAATCTGAACCGTCTCGATCGACAGCGGCTGGCCCGGTTCGATCAGGATCGCGGCTTTGGTCATTCCAATCTCCGTATTTGCCCCCCTCCCGCAAGCGGGAGGGGAGAGAGCTTAACGCGAAGCGCCGATGTCGCCCGACGAAAAGCCCGGCTCGCTCGCCGCGCTGTGCTTGGCGAATTCGATGCGGGCGATCGCGCGTTCATGGACCTCGTCGGGACCATCGGCGAGGCGCAGGGTACGCTGATGGGCATAGGCGTTGGCAAGGCCGAAATCTTCCGACACGCCCGCGGCGCCATGCGCCTGGATCGCGTCGTCGATAATCTTCAGCGCCATGTTCGGCGCCTGCACCTTGATCATCGCGATCTCGGCGGCGGCGGCCTTGTTGCCGACCTTGTCCATCATGTCGGCGGCCTTCAGGCACAGCAGGCGGGTCATTTCGATGTCGATGCGGGCGCGCGCCAGACGATGTTCCCAGATGCTGTATTCGGCGATCGTCTTGCCGAATGCGACGCGCGATTGCAGCCGCTTCGCCATCTTGGCGATTGCTTCTTCGGCGGTGCCGATGGTGCGCATGCAGTGATGGATGCGGCCCGGGCCGAGGCGCCCCTGCGCGATCTCGAAGCCGCGACCTTCGCCGAGCAGCATCGCATCCTCGGCGTTGACGCGGACGTCCTTCAGTTCGATTTCCATATGGCCGTGCGGTGCATCGTCATAACCGAACACCGGCAGGTGGCGCAGGATGGTGACCCCCGGCGCGTCGAGCGGCATCAGCACCATCGACTGTTGCGCGTGGCGCTTGGCGGCGAAATCGGTCTTGCCCATGACGATCGCGATTTTGCAGCGCGGATCGCCCGCACCCGACGACCACCATTTGGTGCCGTTGATCACATAATCGTCACCATCGCGCTCGATGCGGCATTCGACGTTGGTCGCATCGGATGAAGCGACCGCCGGTTCGGTCATCAGGAACGCCGAGCGAATTTCGCCGTTCATCAGCGGCAGCAAATATTTCTCTTTTTGCGCACGCGTCCCGTAGCGGTGGAACACTTCCATATTGCCGGTATCGGGCGCCGAGCAGTTGAACACTTCGCTGGCGAAACCGATGCGCCCCATTTCCTCGGCGCACAGCGCATATTCCAGGTTGGTGAGGCCCGGGCCTTCGAATTCGATCGTTTCGTCGACATGATGATGCGCCGCCGACTTGGGCGGCATGAACAGGTTCCAGATGCCCGCGGCCTTCGCCTCGGCCTTCAGTTCCTCGACGATCGGAATGACCTTCCAGCGGTCGCCTGCCTTGTCCTGTTCCTTGTACGTCGGGACCGCCGGGCGCACCTTGCGCTCGATGAATTCGCGCACCCGGTCGCGCCAATGAGTCTGCCGGTCGGTGAGATCGAAATCCATCTGAGCATCCTTTCCGTTTACGTTCGCGTAAGCCTTTGGACCGATTCGTCCCGCTTTGCCAACCCCTGCGAACCGATTATTACCTCATTCCGTCGTCAACTGACATTTTCCGTTACGGATGGGGTCGCGCTGTCTCGGCCGCGACCGCTGCCATCGCCGCGATCCGTGTCTCATGATCCGACCGTGAAATCGGAAAACGGGCGATAAACGCAATGCTCGCCAGCGAAAAGCCGACCAGGACGATCAGATAATAGACGGCGAAATCGTTGAGGATCGTCTGTCCGATCATCCCGGGCTCGGCCTGCGCCGGGATGCCCGCGGCGCTGATGATCAGGCCGGTCAGAAACAGCCCCACCCCGGTCGCGCATTTCTGGACGAAGAAATAGGCTGAAAAGAACAGACCTTCGGATCGCTCGCCGGTCTTTTCCTGCGACGCCTCGATGATGTCAGCCGCCATCGATTGCCCCAGCATCATCGACGCCACGGCGCAGGCGTTGGAAAGCGTGACCAGAGTGAACAGCGCGGGGATCAGTGCCGGGTCGTGGTTGGCGGGGAACTGGCCGAAATAGCGAAGTGCATAAGGCGTGACCGCCAGCAGCAGTGCTGCAATGCCTGCACCGACGGCGCCGGTCCGCTTTTCGATGCGCTTTTGCAGCAATCCGACGATCAGGAAGGCGCCGACGACACCGACGAACAAGGTCACCGCATAGGCGAGGAAGCCCGCCTGCGGCATTTCCCAATAATAGCTCAGCATATAGGTGGTCGCCGAAAAGGTCATGCCCTGGTTCACATAAGCGAAGAGCGAGCTTGCGAGCAGAATCAGAAAGGCGCGATTGCCCAGCGTCCGGCCGATCTTGCGCAAAGTCGCCCCGAGCGGCAGGTGCGTCGGTGGGCTGCTGTCGAGCCGCGCGATGCGGCGGTGCGTGGTGATCGCAGACACGCTTGTCGCGACGATCATCAGGATCGCGCCGGTCCAGCCGTACAGCTGATAGCCATCGACGTTGAGCTGTCCGACCGGATAGCGCTCCGATGGCACCAGATACACCGCGAATGCCAGCGTCAGCATCAACAGGCCGCCAGCCCAGCCGAACATGAAACGCCAGCGCGTCAGCGAGGTGCGTTCGTCATAGTCGCTGGTGAGGCCGGGGACGACCGACAGCGCCGGAATTTCATAACAGGATACCGCGGCGCGCATCAGAAATGCGAACAGCAAAAGATAGCCATAAAGCCAGCCCGAGGCGGCCAAAGGTGGATGCCACAACATCATCCATGCAGCGGCCATCGGCAGGATCGCGGCATACATCCATGGGTGGCGCTTGCCCCAGCGGCTATGCGTCTTGTCACCCCAATAGCCCACCAGCGGATCGACTATGGCGTCGAGCAGCAACGCGATGAGCAAGATAAAGCCGACGATCTTGGCGTCGAGCCCCAGCACCTGATTGTAGAAGAGCATCAGCAGGGTGGCGAAACCATTGTCCTTGACGCCATAGGCGACCGAGCCAAAGCCGTTGCCCAGCTTGATATGCAGCGGGAGCTTTTCGGTCGGCGGCAGCGGCGCCGAAGTGGCGGCCGTCACGCCGTCGCTCCAGCCTTGGCGGCCTCCTCCATCGCGACCAGCGCGTCGAACATGCCCGGCGATTCGGGATCCCAAGCGTGGCGCTGGCCGATCGTCAGTCCGCCATCGACCAGCAAATGGGTGCCGGTCATGAACGACGATTCGTCGCTGGCCAGGAACGCCACCGCATTGGCGATGTCGTCGGGCTGGCCGCCGCGCGCCACCGGCTGCGCCTGCGCGCTCATCCCCGCGATGATCGCATTGGCCTCGCCCTTCATCGCGTCGGGAACGTCGAGCGATGCGGTGAAGATATTGGTGTTGATAAAGCCCGGGCAGATCGCATTGACGCGGATGCCATAGCGGGCGAGGTCGGTCGCCGCGACCTTCGACAGATGGAGCACCCCGACCTTGGCGACGGCATAGGCCGTCGGCGAATAACCCGCGCCCAGCGCTGCGACGCTCGCGGTGTTGATGATCGATGCACCCTTGCGGCCCTTCATGTGCGGCGCCGCATAGCGGATGCCCATCGCGACCGATTTGAGCACGAGGTCCATCGTCCGGTCCCAGCCTTCGGGGGTGATCTCGTCGATCGGGGCGCGGTCACCGCCCGCCGCGGCATTGTTGAAGACGATGTCGATGCCGCCGCCCTTCGCGGCCGCCGTGTCCATCAGCGCCTCGATATCGGACGGCCGGGTCACGTCGCAGCGGACAAAATCGATCTTGCCGTTCGATTGTTCGGCCAGCGCGCGGCCGCCCGCTTCGTCGATGTCGGCAGCAAAGACGTGCGCGCCTTCGCTGGCCAGTTTCAGAACTGTGGCTTTGCCGATTCCCGAAGCGGCTCCGGTGACGACGGCAATCTTGCCTGCGAATCGCATACCCATTCTCCCGTTTTCTTTTGCCACTTAGCTTAGGCGCGCGACGGGGCGCGTCAACGCTGGCCTGACGGACGCTACGGCGCCGTAACGGCAGGTCGGGCTGCCCAAGTTGACGCTTGCGTAAAGCAGGCGACTGCTCCTAGATTTGGGGCAGGAAGAGGAGCCTGAAACATGAGCGATCTGGACGCTTTTCGCGCCGAAGTGCGCGGCTGGCTGGAGGCGAACTGCCCCGCCGAAATGCGCGAACCCATCCGCGAGGAAGGCGATGTGTGCTGGGGCGGGCGCAATTGGGTGTTCAAGAATGACGCCCAGAAGGCGTGGCTCGAGGCGTGTGCGGCGAAGGGATATACCGTTCCCGACTGGCCCAAGGCCTATGGCGGCGCCGGGCTGACCCCCGAGCAGACCAAGGTCTTCAAACAGGAAATGAAGCGCATCCACGCGCGCTCGCCGCTCGACAGCTTCGGCATCTGGATGCTCGGCCCCGCGCTGCTGCAATTCGGCACCGAGGAGCAGAAGGTTCAGTATCTGAACCCGATCGCGCGCGGCGAAATCCGCTGGTGCCAGGGCTATTCCGAACCCGGATCGGGCAGCGACCTCGTTTCGCTCCAGACGTTCGGCGAAGACAAGGGCGACCATTGGGTCGTCAACGGATCAAAGATCTGGACGAGCTATGCCGATCAGGCCGACTGGATTTTCTGCCTTGTCCGCACCGACAAGGCGAACAAATATCAGGGCATCACCTTCATGCTCTTCGACATGGCGAGCAAGGGGGTCACGACCAAGCCAATCCTGCTGATTTCGGGCAACTCGCCCTTCTGCGAAACCTTCTTCGACGATGTCGAAGTGCCCAAGACGCAGTTCATCGGCGAGATCAACCGCGGCTGGGACGTCGCCAAATATCTGCTCGGGCACGAACGCGAGATGATCTCGGGCGGCGGCGCGGGCGGCGACATGGTGAGCATCGGCGGCGCCTTTGCCAAGGCGTTCGGCAAGAATGCCGCGGGCGAACTCGACGACCCGATATTGCGCGCCGAAATGGCGGCGTTCGACGTCGACGTCTTCGCGTACCGCGCGATGGGCGAACGCTTCATGGACATGTGGAAAACCGGCCGCGCGCATCCGGCCAGCTCGAACATGATGAAATATGTCGGCACCGAACTCAACAAGCGCCGCCACGAACTCGTGATGTCGGGCGGTGGCAGCGAAGCGCTCGAATGGGACAGCGAAGAAACCAAGGGCGGCGCGCGCGCGCGCGGCTGGCTGCGCACCAAGGCCAATTCGATCGAAGGCGGCACGAGCGAAGTCATGCTCAACGTCATCGCCAAGCGTATCCTCGACCTTCCCGGAGCCTGACCCATGCCTTTGTATCACAATGACGACCAGGCGATGCTCAAGGACAGCGTCGCCCCCTTCGTGGCGGATCAGGCGCCGGTGTCGCACCTGCGCAAACTCCGCGACAGCGCCGACGCAACCGGCTTTTCGCGCGACCTCTGGACGCAGTTCACCGAAATGGGCCTGCCCGGCATGCTCGTTCCCGAGGCGCATGGTGGGCTCGGCATGGGGCATATGGAGGCGGGCATCGTGCTCGAGGAAATCGGCCG
>JAEMRT010000110.1 GCA_016463225.1 Sphingopyxis sp.
CGTGGGCCTGGAAGCCCATGGCTTCTTTGTCGACAATGTGATCGATCAAATCAAGGCATCGCTGTTCCTGGGGACCGATCGCACCCATTCGATCCGGCAGGCGATCCATGCCTGTCGCAAGGGTGGACGCGTGTCGATGCCAGCCGTCTATGGCGGCTTCGTGGACAAGTTTCCGTTGGGCGCGTTCATGGAGAAGGGTCTGACCCTTAAGACCGGCCAGACGAGCGTGCAGCATTATATGCCCGCGCTGCTCCATGCGATCGTGGACGGCAAGATCGATACGACCTTCCTCATCTCGCATCGCATGAGCCTGGAAGACGCGCCCAAGGGCTACAAGATGTTCCACGACAATCAGAATGAAGTGACGAAAATCGTGCTGAAGCCCGGTTTTGCCGTCGCTGCGCAATAGGAGAGATAGGCATGGCTAATAAATTCGCGATCGTCACCGGCGCCTCCACCGGCATCGGCTTCGAACTTGCCTCGATCGCTGCGGAAAATGGCTATGACTTACTGGTCGTGGCCGACGAACCGTTGATCGACGCCGCCGCGCAGGATTTCAAGCAGCATGGCGTCGAGGTTATCTCGGTAGAGGCGGATTTGTCGACGCTGCAAGGCGTGGACGCGCTCCTCGCCGCGACAAACGGTCGGCAGGTCGATCTGCTATGCGCCAATGCCGGGCGCGGCCTGGGTCACGCTTTTCTCGACCAGGATGTGAGCGACTGGCGGCGGGTGGTGGACACGAACATTACCGGCACGCTGTATCTGCTGCAAAATGTCCTGAAGGCGATGGTTGCGCGTGACCAAGGCAAAGTGCTGATCACCGGATCGATCGCAGGCTTCATTCCGGGCAGCTTCCAGGCCGTCTATAATGGCAGCAAGGCGTTCATAGACAGCTTCGCCGACGCGATCCGTAACGAGATCAAGGACAACAAGGGCGTCACCGTCACGACCCTTATGCCAGGGCCAGTCGAGACGGAATTTTTCGACCGTGCAGACATGCTCGACACCAGTGTCGGCGCTTCAGAGAGCAAAAGTGATCCGACCGATGTCGCGCGCGATGGCTGGGATGCGCTGATGAAGGGTGAGGCGCATATCGTGTCGGGGTGGAAGAACAAGCTGCAGGCAGCCGTTGCGCATGTTACGCCGGCTGCTGTTCTGGCAGAGCAACATCGTAAGATGGCAGAGCCCGGATCTGCACAGGAAGAATAGCTTGGTCGAGCGCGCACCATCCAGCGTCCGTCTGGGCAGGATGCTGCCGAGCGGGAATGCTGGTCTAAGGCGTTTTATTTTTTCATGATCGACTTTCTCTGATCCCTATGAAGAAAATATGGGGAGTAACCGCCCATCAACTATTGGAGGAAGCGCATGCGGGGCGGAACGGCCCTACCTGTCGAGGGTTGATGCCAGAACTTACAGGAGGCGATGATGGCGGCACGACCCTATTGGAAAGGCCAGATCCGGCTGGCGCTTGTCTCTATACCGGTCGAAATCTATGCAGCGACCAAAAGCGGTGCAACGATTGCTTTTAACCAGATCCATGAGCCGTCGGGCAAGCGGATCAAATATGAGAAAGTCGTGCCGGGCATCGGGCCGGTAGATCTCGAAGACATCGTCAAGGGCTTCGAATATGCCAAAGGCGAATATGTGCTTCTCGACGAGGAGGAAATTGAAGGTGTCAAGCTCGAGAGCAAAAAGACACTGGAACTGACTCAGTTCGTGGACGCTCACGACATCGATATGATCTATTTTGAAAAGCCCTATTATGTCGTGCCTGCCGACGATCTCGCCGAAGAAGCCTTCATAGTCTTGCGCGAAGCATTGCGGCGTAGTCGTAAGGTAGGTCTTGGCCAACTCGCAATGCGTGGCCGGGAATATGTTGTTAGCATCAAGGCCTGCGGTCGGGGCATGGTAATGGAAACATTGCGCTATGCCGACGAGGTGAACAAGGCGGCGAGCTATTTCCGCGAAATAGGGGATGGAAATCCCGATGAGGAACTGCTCGACCTAGCGTCCACGCTCATCGAAAAAAAGACAGGTAAATTTGATGCGGGCGAATTTCATGACCGCTATGCCGATGCGCTCAAAGACCTCATCGAGCGGAAGAAAAAGGGCAAAACGCTCAACATCGACGGCGATGAAGAGGGCAGTTCCGACCCGCGCGGGAGTAATGTCGTCGACCTGATGGCAGCGCTCAAAAAGTCAATCGGCCCTGCAGGTGGGAGCGCCGCCAAAGCCAGGTCGCCGGCAAAGAAAGCAGATGCCAAAACTGCCGCCAAGAGTGACAGCACATCCGCTGCCAAGCCCGCGCGCAAGACCCCGGCGAAGAAGCGGGCCTGACGCGATGGACGGGCGGCTGCAGCACGACGGCGGACGAGGAAAGCGATGCAGCTTTCGCTAACAGCGTCGATGACGTTGTGGGGCAAGCTGCTTAAGCTAGTCGGGACCCATATGATCGGGAACAAAACGCCCCGGCAGGACCTGCTCGATATGCTGACTATGCTTCATGAGACCAATCAGGGAACCATGGTTTCGCCTCGCGCCAGCGCGATAGCTGGCCGTCACCTCATGTGGGTTCATCACACGCTAGGCGACGCGTGAGCGACCTTAGGCTTTGGGACCAAATCGCTTCCGCTCTGGATCGCGGGTACAGCGAAAATGGTCCTTCACATATGTGTTGAAAAAGCTGCCGGCGGACGGTGCCGCGCAGAAAGCCTCGAAAATCGCGGATGGGATGTCATGATAGAGATATTTGCCGGTGTCACGGAACGAAATGATGAGGATGCACTGTTCCTCGTCATAGGCGATCCGGTCGATCATTGAGGAACTTAAGCGTGGGCACGCATGATGTCGTAGCGCGTGAAAGCCATGCCGGTTCCGGTCCTTCTTCCGTGCCGCATTTTCAGTAGGCCAGGAAATTTGTCGGTACGCGAGGTCGGGATGCTTGAACCTGGGTGGCATCGGGGGGTTATGGCCTTATGGCGGACGAACCCAGCGATCAGAAATTGCGGCATATGGCTGAACATCGCGGTCTCAAGCTCTTGAAGTCGCGTAAACGCAAGCCTGGCAGCGGTGACTATGGAAAATTCGGACTGACCGATGCGGACGGCAAGGTTTTGCTTGGCGTAAGTAAGGAGGGCCTCACGGCCGCGCCCGGGGATATTGAAGCCTATCTGCGCAAGGGCGCAACAAGCAACTGGAAAGCATCGGCGGAAACTGCGCCCGCTCGACCTCTACATTCGCCAAAGGGGCGTCAGGCAGATGAGGAGCAGGACGATGAGCGCGTTATCCGGCCTCGGCCGTGGCGCAGGGCGGCCGACCCGGTAGGATCACCACAGGAGGTGGAGAAGAGTGCAATCCCGAGAGGCGCTATGTCTCCGGCGGCCCCTGCGTCGAATGAGCGCGGAAAGGTTGGCGAGCGCGAGCGCACGAAAAACATCGCAAGAAGCAAGGAGGAATCTGCGCCGATAAGAAATCAGTCCGGTGTCGCGCTTGCGGATGTTGTCCTTAAAATTCGCACCGCCAGGCCATCTGATGCTGCCGGGTTGCAGGCGTTGCTGCGGCAACTTCCAGCCTTCAAGGCCGACGAACTTGGCATTGCCCGCAATCTTGAAAAAGTGCGCAAGGCAAGCGGCGGAACCTGTGTTGCTGAAATGAGAAACATCATCGGTTGCTGTAGCTGGACGAGCATCCAGACGCTTCAACATGGCATGATTGGACGCATAAGTCTTTTGCTAGTGGATCATAGCCATCGTCGGCAGGGCATTGCCACAGCCATGCTGGACGACGCCTGCGCAGCGCTACGAAAAGCTGGCTGCAGTCGGATCGAGGTCATGAGCGATATCGAGATCAGCAACGCCCATAATTTCTTTCGGACACTCAAATTCGAGCAGACAAGCTACCGTTTCGCGCGCGATATCCCTTTGAAGGATTAAGCAGTCGTCGCTGTTGCCAGATCACCATGGCAAGAACGGCTACCGTATCATCCCGGCCGACGAGAGTAAGCGGTAAAAAATCCCCCACATTCTCATGCGTTTGCGATCTGGTAGATGTTGATCCTTGCATTTGCGAGGCGGCGATGAGTGGCGATGTCGAAACCAGTTTCGAAACTGAATGGGGTGAGAGGGCGGGCATCGTGCGTATATCGACCGCTGTTCGAATCACTGGCCTCAGTCGGTCCCGGATCTATGAACTCATCCAGTCCGGAGACCTTGAAACAACAAAAGTCGGGCGAGCCACCTTGGTCCAGTATCGAAGCCTGAAGCTGCCGACGGACAATGCCGGTCCTGTCACGGAGGAGCGCCCCAGAGCCGCCTGGGATGTTGCATTCCTGGCTGTTCGCAGACCACAATCCCGAAAGGGGCGCACAGGCAAGGACGGCGCGCACGGCGCACATTAGCGCACTCCATTTCCCGTCAATCGAGGAGAATGACCGTTATAAAGGAGGGATCTTCATGCCCGCCATGTCGATCATTTCCTTCACGTTGAGCTTTGATCGACCGGGCGCAAAATCGCTCGTCTGTGATGGCATGCCGAATGCCGCGCCGCGAACCTGTCATGCAAGGCAGCGGTGTTTTGGACATAGGGGCCTTGATCCGCTCTGGAGGGACCTATGGCCCATTCCCGACAATGCCCTCTTGAAGGTAACTGGCCCGTGCGACCGGCGACGGAACCAGGGGGACGAGCCGCCCCCCCGCGTCAGCGCAGTTGACTATCCTTGCTGCCCCGACGGTTGATCGCGCTGAAGGCCACATGCGCGCGGTCGCGTTCACTCTGACAAGCGACGCAGGTACGCGCACCCGGCAGCGCCTCGCGACGCTTCTTGGGGATTTCTTCACCGCACACTTCGCAGTCCTCGAGGCTTTCGCCGCTCGGCATGCGACTGCGCGCCGCATCAAGAGCATCCTTGATGCTGTCTTCGATCTGCTCTTGA
The DNA here is from genome assembly GCA_016463225.1 of Sphingopyxis sp. Classification (GTDB taxonomy): domain Bacteria; phylum Pseudomonadota; class Alphaproteobacteria; order Sphingomonadales; family Sphingomonadaceae; genus Sphingopyxis. The sequence goes on from JAEMRT010000110.1 coordinate 4,931, forward strand.
ACGGCGCCATCCGGCGCCCAGCCATTGGCCACGCGTGATCTCGCTTGTCGTTGTGGAATTGCTACCCCGATATGGGGACCGGCGCGCGAACTTCCAAGTGGGGCATTGCGGCGCCGGGACAGTGGAATGCCCAGCAAAGGTGAAGGAATAGGCCGGACTATCAACTCGCCCGGACCATCTCGCCGACGCTGACCGACGCCAGCCCCAGCCAGGTGGCCATCCGGTCCAGTTCGCTCGTCAGCCGCTCCACCATTTCGGGCGGTGCGTTGGGTTCGAGCGCGACGCGGTGTGCGCGCAGCACGCCAGCCTGGCGGTCTGCCTTGAGATCGACGCGTCCGACCAGTGCCTCGTCGAGCAGGAATGGCAGCACATAATAGCCATGGGTGCGCTTGTCCTGCGGCACATAGATCTCGATCCGATAATGGAAGCCGAACAACCGCTCGGCGCGGCCGCGTTCCCAGATCAGCGGATCGAACGGTGCGAGCAGTGCAGCGCCCTGGCGAATGCGTGGGAGCTTTGCGTCGCGGTGCATCCAGGCTTTCTGGCTCCAGCCCTGGACCTTGACAGGCACGAGGCTGCCCTGTTCGGCGAGGGCGGCAATGGCGTGGTCGCCCTCGTTGGGCTTTAGCCGAAAATAGTCGCGCAGGTCAGCGGCAGTCGCGACGCCCATTGCGCGGGCGCTGCGGTCGATCAGATGACGCTGCGCCGTGGCGGCGTCGGGCGTCGGAAGGTCTCGGATAGCCTGCGGGATGACCCGCTCAGGCAGGTCATAGACCCGTGCAAAGCTGCCGCGCCGCGTTGCGGTGGTGATGAGCCCAGCCCAGAACAGCCATTCGAGGGCATGTTTGGTATGGCTCCAGTCCCACCAGCCGCTCCTGCTCTTGCCGTCCTCGAAGTCGGCGGCGGTGAGCGGGCCATCGATCCTGATTCGATCCAGAATCGCGTCGGCTTCAGCGCGGCGCTCGGTCGCGAAGCGACGAAGTCCGACATAGCCCGCATCGCCGCGTTCAGCCTTGGCCATCCGCCAGCGCAGATACGGGTGGAGATCGAGCGGCAGCAGCGACGCTTCGTGTGCCCAATATTCGAACATGCGACGCTGACGCTTGGGTCCCCAGGCATCGCGTTCGAGCAAGGCAGGATCGTAATTCCCAAGCCGCGAGAAGGCGGGAAGATAATGCGCCCGGGTGAGGACATTGACGCTGTCGATCTGGAACAGGCCGAGCCGGTCATGGGTGCGTCGAAGCCGCGCAGCGCTGGCTTGCGGCAGTTCGCGCTGGCCGAACCCCTGCGCTGCGAGCACGATGCGTCGGACCTGCTTTTGCGAGAGGCTGAGGGTCACTGAGGTCGGTTGCCCGGCCGTGCTCAGAGGCCGGAGCAGCGCGACGCGAGCGCGGCGGCGCTCAGAATCTCGATGCCGCTGCCCTGGTCCTGCAACTCTCGCGCTTTGCGGAATTGCGCGTCGTAGCGGACATAGCCGAAAGGCTCTTCAGCGCAGACCGCGAGAACCGTGGTCGTCTTGCCGACCGCGGCTACGACGCGGCCGCCCTGCGCGGCGATACATTGCGCAAGCTCACCATGGCGCGGCTCACCGAGAATAGCGATGCGCTGGCCGACGAGCGGACCACCGGGCGCGGGCTTTGGCGCCGGTGGAGCCGACGTTCGTTTAGGAGCGGTGAGCCAGCCCTGCAGTGGAATGCCGGTCGCCTCGGTTGCCTTCACGACGATGAGTCCGGCAGCACGGGCGTCGCTCAGCGCGTCATGGTGTTTCAGGCGAATGCCGAGATGCTTCGAGACGACATTCAGCCGATGGCTCGGCAGTTTGGGCCAGACCCGCTTGGCGACGCGTACGCTGTCGAGCCAGGTCGCCTCGATCGCCGTGCGGTCGTGCACGCGGCAGGCGGCACTCAGCGCGCCCTTGTCGAAATAGCTATGCGCGACCGTCACCCGCCCCGCGAGGTGACCATCGATGATTTGGTGGAGATCGCCGAAGCACGGCTTGCCCGCGACTTGGGTTGCGGTGATGCCGTGAATGCGCGTGTTGAAGCTGCTGAAATAATCTCTGGGATTGATCAGCGTCTCATATTCAAACGCAATCTCGCCCCCGCGGAAGCCGACGATTCCGATCTGGCAGATGCTGCTCACGCGCCCGCATGCGGTCTCGACGTCGACGGCCACGAAATCGAGGGCGTCTGGATCGACTGCGGGCGCGCAAAGGGCTGTCGGATCGCTCAGGACAGGACGGGACGACGAAAGGAACATAACGCGATCATAGCTTCCTGCGATCGCAGTTCCAAGCAGGAATGACGGCCACTCGGCCTACTGATCGGGCGGCACGATGTGGCGAAGCAAGGCTCCGCCACGTCTTAGTGTCGACAATCCGATGGGCTGACGATCAACCTGTTGCGCGTGCGGCTTTGAAGTCTGGGCGCAGCACCGTCCCACCATCCCGCAGCCGATCCAGATAGTCCGACCAGTGTTGCATCATTTCCACTCGCTCATCCCAATATTCGCCGCGCGCATAAACGCGCCGGACCTGATTGGTATCGACGTGCGCCAGTTGGCGCTCGATCGCATCACGATTCCACTGCCCCATTTTATTGAGCAACGTCGCGGCCATTGCCCGGACGCCGTGCGCGGTCATCTGTTCGGTCATATAGGCCTTGGCAAGCAACCAGCGAATCTTGTTGATAGTCACGGGCGCGAGGCCGTCGCGCTCGAATTGACGAGCCGTTCCTCCGCCACCGCCTCGAAAGATTGGCCGCGGCATATTTGGCGGCGATCCTCGCGCGCTTTTTCTCCAGCGCCGGATCGATCGCCTCGGCAATCTTCTTTGCTTCGTCGCGCCGGACACGCGCCTCCGCGAGGCTTATGGTTGGCCACCCCCCAAGATGAAGCTTCTTCTGCTTGTCCAGAAAACGGTAGTTGAAGCGCCACAGCTTCGAGCCGTTGGGCTGGATGACAAGATAGAGGCTCTGAGAATCGCTCAGGGTCCAAGCCTTCTCTCTCGGCTTGTCGGCATTGATCTGGATGTAGGTCAGCATGTCGTTTTCCCAGCAAAGCCGGGTCGATCCGAGGGCAACAAAAAGAGCAGCATCTTGTGGTAGCTGCTGGTGCCCTTAGCCGGATTTCGCCGGACGGTGTCTGGCGATTTTCGGTCAAGAAATACTGTGAACCAGCCGCTTATTGGCCTTATCTGGACGCTGCCAGAACGAGTATTCGTGCCAGAAGAGGTTTGTGAACTTTCCAATGGTGACAGGCGGCAAGGGCATCTCTGTGATCGCGCCTCTCACGCCAACTGCTGAGTGGCCCTCGATGAAGGATTTTGCCCACCGCTTTGCGACGGCGCAGGCGCAGGCTGAGCCCGACCGGTTTACGGCTGCGCTTGCGAAGGCCAGACGTACAGAAAAGTTCTTCATCGACTATCTACGCAATCAGCGCGGCGCTACAGCGGTTATGCCCTGTAGAGCTCGTGCAAGGCGGTTCGAACCGATTGCACTGCCGCTTCGATAGGAAGAGCTTCGTGATCTCGACAGCGCAACACGTTGGCATATCAGCAATGCAGCCGAAATGGTGAAGCGGGCGGCTTCCAGGAATCTTGTGCACTGGGGCGGGCAGATCTGACACTGCCGGACCTGTGATAGCGCACAGGAAAATCGCAAAACATAATGTGAACAGGGCAGTGGCTGATCGCCTTTGATATTTCGCTTGATTTGCAACGCGGAGCCCCATCGTTGTCGTTCAAGACCTCAAATATGCACAGCATAGATCTTCATGAAGACAGACGACAGCAGCACGACCTAAAAGATTATCGGCTCGGTGGGCCCGGAAGGTGTCGCGTAGCGTTCTAACACTGCCTTCGGCGTGGCTGATCCCACTTCAGAACGCGGGCGGCCGATGATGAAAGGCACATGACAGTGCCCGCAGACATAGGCTTGTGATCTTACATATAAATAGACTCAATGATGCTCGGTGAGGAGCCTATATGCAAAGCGGTCGCTCAAAGCGCTAAATACCAAGGCATCGTTCCGCAGCCATCGATTGGTGCATTCAAAGCACCAACCCGGATACTCTGGCCGGTTCTGTTTCAAACGACAGTAGGTGCCAGTTCAATGCAAAAGGAAATATTATGAAAATGCCCCAGGATGTGACCGTAGCTGTAGCCGATGGCGAACGGCTTAACATGTTCGAAAATAGTGGCGACGAGGGGTGTCCCAAGCTCACCGCTTTGCCCGACGCGCCGATATCGTCTGATAACAGGGGCTCAGGCGGCCGTCATCAAAGCAGTTCGGCTAATCCCTCTGAAAGCCAGATTGCAGAAGACAGCTTTGCGGCAGGAACTGCAGCCTTTTTGAACAAGAAGGTGCTCGATGGGAAGATAAAGAGCCTGATCGTTATTGCTGCTCCCAGGACGCTGGGTGAGCTGCGCAAACATTATCACAAGGCACTTTCTGCTATTCTGGTCGGGGAAATTGCGAAGGATCTGACCGGTCACGCGCTGCCCGACCTGGAAAGGACCATTGCAGCAGCCTGACCTCTTTGACCCGCGCCGTTTGCACGAACGTCGCCACTTCAGTCTGACAGGAGGCTGTTATCCTGACCTGGCTTCAACCTGACCCGTATATATTGATGCTGACCGGGTTCGGGCTGCTCACGGCGCTGGTCGTCTGGCTGCCGCTGGTTCTGAAGAAATTGCCGCTGTCCCTGCCGATCCTTTGTATAGCGCTTGGGGCAGCGCTTTTCTCATTGCCGCAAGTCACGTTAAAACCCCTTCCTCTGATTTACCCAGAAATCACCGAGCGGTTCACGGAGTTTGTCGTCATCATCGCTCTCATGGGCGCGGGGCTCAAGATCGATCGGATCTTCCGCTGGCGTACATGGGCGGTCACCTGGCGGCTGCTGGCGATCACTATGCCGATCAGCATTCTGGCCATCACGCTTTTTGCAGGCTGGGCATTGGGATTGCCATGGGCGATCGCCTTACTTCTCGGTGCCAGTCTGGCTCCAACCGATCCGGTTCTGGCGTCCGATATCCAGGTCGGTCCGCCAAAAGCAGGTGATGAAGATGAAGTGCGGTTTGGCCTGACGTCGGAGGCGGGACTGAATGATGGCCTCGCTTTCCCCTTCGTTCATTTGGCGATTGCGCTTGCAGCCGTTGCAGGCACTAGTCAGCCATGGGTCATTGAATGGTTGAGTTACCGCGTCTTGTGGGAGGTGCTGGCCGGCATTGGCGGTGGGTGGCTGATCGGACGTCTCTTTGGATGGCTCACTTTTCACGTTTCTGCAGAATCCAAGCTCGTTCGGACGGGCGACGGACTGATCGCACTGTCCGCGACATGTGTGTCGTACGGCCTGACCGAAATCACCCATTCCTACGGCTTCCTTGCCGTCTTTATGACCGCCCTGACATTCCGCAGCACACATAGGGATCATGATTTCCATCATGATATGCATGACGTGACCGAACAGATCGAGCGGTTGGCCATGATGGTGCTGCTGCTTTTGTTTGGCGGCGCGCTGGTGAGCGGCCTGCTTTCTCCGATAACCTGGGCGGACGCGGGCGTGGCGCTCGTCATCCTGCTGGTCGTTCGGCCACTTGCAGGATATGTCGGGCTTTACAGGTTGAAGGTCGATCGGACCGAAAAACTGACCCTGGCCTTTTTCGGCATTCGGGGTGTTGGGTCGATCTACTACATTGCCTATGGCCTTAACCATATCGATGTGGCCAACGGTGCGCGACTCTGGGGACTGGTGGGTCTGGTCGTGCTTTTCTCTATTGTCCTTCATGGCCTGACTGTAACGCCGATCATGCGGTCACTAGACCGACAGCATGGCCGTGATCCGGATCGGGCGGACTTGCCACCCGACAGACCGGGCGCAGACCAGTCAGTTGGCGGCCCGGAGGTGCCCGGCGGAACGCGCTTGTTCCGGAAGTCCCGGCAATGACAAATATAGACGGCGGAACTTGCGGGGGTGCCACCTGATCAGCCAATCATCGAACATCCGACTATCAGTTAAGTTCGGTTCCGGCACCATGCCAGGACTGCTCGCTGTCGCCACTCTGCGCCGCGTGGAGCGAAGCTTGAAAGGGAACGTACGGGTCGCTGGGCGGTTGCGCTTCTTCGGGAGAGCATGATGACATATAGTAACCGAATGACCCTGTTGGCACGCATCGGCTTTGCCGCGCGCGGTCTTGTATATATTCTCATCGGCTGGTTCGCGCTGGACGTCGCATTGCACGGCGGTGAGACGACGGACAATCAAGGGGCACTGGGCACTTTAGCTGCCGGGCCGCTCGGACATATGCTTTTGGCAATCTGCGCGCTCGGTTTTGTCGGCTACGCTGTCTGGCGACTGACAGAAGCGATTATGGATCCGGAAAATCGCAGTCGCACTCTAAAAGGCAAGTTCGAACGGCTTGGGTACGTTTTGAGCGGGATCTGCCACATCATGCTGGCGACAGCGGCCGGGCGTCTTGCTCTCGCGCAAACGGCAAAGCAGCGCGGAAGTCCAGGAGACGAAAGTGCGCAAGGATGGTCGGCATGGCTTCTCGAGCAGCCCGGAGGTGAAGTCCTGCTCGTACTGGTCGGTATCCTTCTCCTCATCGTTGCAGCGGCGCAAGCCCTCAAAGCCTATAAAGCCCGGTTTGACGACCTCGGCGGCGACGTGCCTGCGCCAGACTATGTGCGGTGGATCGGACGATTGGGTTATGCTGCTCGCGCCCTGGTATTCTCGCTCATCGGCTGGTTCATCATTTCAGCGGCGCTGAACCATGATCCCGATCGCGCCGGAGGGCTGGGCGAAGCGCTTGAGCAGTTGCGCGCGCAGGACGAAGGCGCCCTCATATTGAGCGTGGTAGCTGTGGGGCTGGGGCTATTTGGCTTGTTCAGCTTGATCGAGGCACGGTACCGAAGGATGGCGGTAGAAAAGCCTGATTTCCTGCGGTGATCTCTCAGGCGTGCGCGGTCTTCCCTGTGGGAAGACCGCTTGACGAAGGGCTACCCCTTCCAAAAGGAGCATGGCGTGTCATGAGCAATTCATGGGCGAAAGGATGGTGTTCTCCAGCCAAACCCGTTGGACGCATTGTCCTCAAGTTCGGCGATGGCAAGAAAGGAAAGTCTCTGCGTAATTTCTCTGCAGGGACGCGGGTGGGAGAAAGCCTGTTCCTCGGCTCGGACGAACATGCTGACATTGATCTCCTATCACTTCAACCGGAAGGCGAATGGTCCGGGCATATCCAGTATAGACTAGCTAATCTCCTGCCGCTGGGCGAGGCGGAGCAGGAAGCTGATCTGGAAGGTCTGAGCGCTGATGGAGACTGGCTATGGGTCGTGGGCAGTCACGCCCGCACTCGGTCAAAAGTCGAGAAGGCGAAGGACGAGTGTATCGATCTTGAAGCGCTGGCTGATCTCAAGGATACGCGACCGCGCTGTCTTCTTGCACGGTTACCGTTGATTGAACGGTCCGGCATCCTTCACCCGGTCAGCGCCGATGGAACAGGAAGGCGAGCGGCTATGCTACCGCAGGGTAGCGGCGGTAACGCCCTGGCTGCGGCGCTGGCCATGGATCCGCTACTCGCACCCTTTACAAAAATTCCCGCCAAAGAAGGCGGCGTCGATATTGAAGGGATCGCCGTGGTCGGCACGCGCATTGCGCTGGGTATGCGTGGCCCGGTTATCGGCGGACACGGGCTGATCCTTGAATTGGAGATTGGGGAAGATCAGCAAGGTGGCTTGACAATCGTTCAGGGCCCGGTGCGAAGGCTGGTTGCCCTGGAAGGCCTTGGTGTGCGCGACTTAAAACGCATGGGAGATGACCTGCTGATTCTGGCCGGGCCGACGACTGCACTCAGCGGACCATGTGCGATCTATCGCTGGCCGGGCTGGGCATCTGACTTGCCGCACGATGCTGCCAAGGTTCATCTTCATCGACCCGAGCGATTGCTTGAACTGCCATTTGGCCGTGGATCGGATCATCCCGAAGGGCTTGCTCTATGGGCGCTGGGAGACGGCGCGATGGGTCTGATGGTCGTATATGATAGCCCGTCGAAGGATAGGATCGATAAGGATGCCAAGACCCTGGTAGCCGACATATTCCGCCTGCCCTGATTATCGCGAGTGGTCATCGGCGGGCCATCACAGGGTATCAAGCTGAGGCCAGCTTGAATTGAATATGTCGCCAGGCAGTCGCAGGCGGCGTCTGCCAAGTATCATTTACACCAATGCCAAAATACGCTGTCTGAACAACCAAGGGGGGATCTGACAGTCGGGACGAGTGATTTTCGGGGAGCGGTCGCGAACAAAGTTCGTGCCACAAATACCAACGGCTTCATAAAAACTGGGGTGCTAACCGGAAGGCTTGGCGATCAGTTCGATAATGACGCCTTGTTGTGCATCGCCATCAAGATGGTGCATTGAACCAACGATAACGCCCGCACCGATAAGGAACCGCTCTTCTGCGACACGCAGCAATGCGGTATCATAACCAAACACAGGCCAGTCGGAGCGTTGCCAGTTCCAGAGCATGGTCGATTGCAACCTTTCTATAGATCATAATAGCGTCATAAAATGATTTATGGAAGTTCGTTCTATCGATCATCCTGTGGGAACTGCTACTCGTCGATCTGATCTTCCAGGATCTTGATGGAAAGGCGGTGTGCTTATGATTTCCCACTTTCCCATAAGCCAATAATCCGATCGAGCAGATGGTCGACGATGGCAACGCCTCGGGCCGTCATCGAAATCGCGACGCGTCGTCCATCAGGACGAGGAATGTCCCGGGTCACCAACCCCCGCTTTTCCATCTCGGTGATCTTGCGGTGGGCGGTCGATTGCGGAATGTCGGTAGCGGCCATATACAGGGAGAAGAGATAGACCTCCCGCTTCTCATATTGCGCCAGGTAAAGATCGAGCAGCATGTCCCATACAGGGCTGGGGCAAAGACGATAGCCAATAGCCTCACCAATCGTCTGCCGCATGGCCACCAGCCTGCGGCACATATCGATACGTCTGTCGGGGGGATATATCTGCGTCACGTCATGTCTCCTTTTTTGGATACTGACCCTTCGCTCCTCTCTTAAGCCCGTGGACGAGCGGGCCGTGGTTGACAGCCACATTGTTTATTGCGGGTCGCCCGGAATAGTCGCCGCCCATTCCTGACATTCCTGCTGGGCGATGCTGCGGACTGTGCGGCTAAAGATACCCCGCCTGGCGAAAGCTCACATGCCCGGCACGGGCGATGACCAGATGATCATGGACCGCGACATCCAGGCAGCGTGCGGCATCGACAATCTTCCTGGTGAAGGCCCGGTCAGCCCGTGAAGGCTGAGGTTGGCCCGATGGATGATTATGAATGAGAAAAATTGCGGTCGCGCCTATCTCGACGCAGCGCTTCATGATCTCCCGTGGATAGGCGTGGACATGAGATATGGTGCCGGTCGCCAACACCTCATCTGCCAATATCTCATTAACAGCGTTGAGGAAAAGCACTCGCAACTGTTCGACTGGCGCGAATGCCATGGTGGCGCGCAGATAGTCCAGCAATGCCTGCTCGTTCGAGAGTATCGATTTACCGGCGAGTTTTCCGCTTAAGATATGGTGGATCGACATTTGCAGGCACTGAAATGTCCGCTCGACACATATCGCGCCATCCAGAAGGTCGATCCTGTCCTGTCGCCGTGCAGACAGGGTTGCGGCAAAGGAACCGAACCTGTTGACCAGCCGCTGCGCCAGTTCGGGCGCGCGTGCCGGACAGGTGAGTGCGATCAGGTCTTCCAGGGCCTGTCGACACCGCGCCGTTTTATCCGGCTGCGATGCCGAAAGGTCGCTGCAATGAGCATGGCTTGTGCCACCCAACTCCACACCGCCAGTGCATCGACATAGGCACGCGGTACGATCGCGGGCATAAGGATCCGCATCAGATGCACGGCTACCTCTGCGCATAGCATTGCCGCGACCCAGAGCGGCCAGAAACGTGTGCTTTTTAGAGAAAGCCATATAAACTGCGGATTCCGGGCTCATCGCGCGCAGTATTCCGACGTGATGCCGCGCAGTGTTC
>JAEMRT010000032.1 GCA_016463225.1 Sphingopyxis sp.
CCCTGGTGCCGCGAGCCGGGGGAACTCGCGGCACCAGGGCGGACCGTCGCCTCAAGGGAGGGGACAAGGCGGCGGCCCAAGGGGCGTCATCAGAGGCTGTCGACGAGCACCAGCTCGGCGTCGTCGAGCGCCTCGACGATGATCGTCCCGACATCGCGCAGCGCGATGCCGTCGCGGGGATCGGCTTCGGTGCCGTTGACGCGGATGCGGCCTTTGGCAGCGACGAGGTAGGCGTGGCGGCCGGCGTCGAGGTCGTAGGAAACCTGCTCACCGGCGTTCACCGTTGCCGCCGCAACGCGGGCATTGGCGCGGATCGGCAAGGCTTCATCGCCTTCGATCCCGCTCGCCAAGGTCACGAACTGGCCCGAACGATCATTTTTGGGGAACTGGCGCGCGCCCCAGCCGGGATTGCCGCCGTCACGATCGGGCATGATCCAGATCTGGAACAGCGTCGTTTCCTCATCCTCGAGGTTGAACTCGCTGTGCGTCACGCCCGTTCCGGCGCTCATCACCTGGACATCGCCCGCCGCGGTGCGGCCGCTGTTGCCCATCGAGTCACGATGGGTGATCGCGCCGGTGCGGACATAGGTGATGATTTCCATGTCGCGGTGCGGGTGCGGGGGGAAGCCCGACTGCGCCACGATGGCGTCGTCGTTCCAGACGCGCAGCGCGCCCCAGCCCATCCGGCCTTCGTCATAATAGTTGGCGAAGGAGAAGTGATGGCGGGCGTCGAGCCAGCCGTGGTCGGCGTGGCCGAGCGTGTCGAATTTGCGAATGTCGATCATGGCCTTGTCCTTTCTGTTGCGCGCCCGGTCTGCGCCGTCATTGGAGCATCTGTGCCGGGAGGGCCGTCTTGTTGAGGCCAAGATAGTCATTGGGATCGTTTCGAAAATAGCATAGATAGAAACCCATCGTTTCCGAATCAGAGGTATGTTCTGATGGCGCTCCCCGATTTTGAAGGCTGGGCCTGCTTCGTAGCGGTCGCTGACAGTGGCGGTTTCACGGCGGCGGCAGGCTCGCTCGGCCTGTCGAAGGCGAGCGTGTCGAAGGCGGTGACGCGGCTCGAGACATCGCTCGGCATCACCCTGCTCCATCGCAGTTCGCGCGTCGTGACGGTATCGACCGCCGGGGCGGGCCTGCTCGACGAGGCGCGCGCGATGGTCGCGGCGGCAACCGCGGCGACGGAGGCGGCGCGCGGGGACCGGGTCGATCTGGCGGGGCCGATCCGGCTCGCGGCGCCGATGAGTTTCGGGATCAAGGTGCTCGGCCCGCCGCTCGCGATCTTCCTTGAACGGCACCCGGCGGTCGAGATCGAGATGCTGCTCAGCGACGCACGCAACGACCCGGTTGCCGAGGGGATCGACCTGACACTGCGTATCGCTCCGCTCGCCGATTCCAGCCTGCTTGCGCGCACGATCGCCCCGGTTGCGGCGTCGGTGATCGCGAGCCCCGCCTATCTGGAGAAACATGGCACGCCGAAGCATCCGCTCGAACTGTCTGGCCACCGGCTGATCGGTTATGGCCACCGCCAGCGCGCAATGCCGCTGCATTTTCACCGCAAGGGCGAGGAAGCGACGGTGCTGCCGACCGGGCCATTGTTCGCGAACAATGGCGACATCATGGTCCCGCTGATTGTCGCGGGCGTCGGGATCGCGGTGCTGCCCGACTTCATCGCCGCCGATGAACTGGCGGCGGGCACGGTGGTACCGATCCTGACCGACTGGTCACTGCCGCAGTCGCACCTGCACCTGTTGTCGCCGCCGTCGCGCCTGCGTCCGGCGCGCGTGCGGGCGCTTTCGGATCATCTGGTCGACACGCTGAAGATCAGCTGCACCGGCGCGCACGCGCAAGATCTGGCGCGCCACGGAGGATGAAAGCCGGCTAAACCAGTGTTGCAAATTGGCCGCGACTCGCGGACTTCTGCGGGTTAAATCAAAATTAACCTTTTCCCTTCATTAGTTTCGTGGTTAATGTTCCGGCAGTCCTGCAACGGGGGTTGGTCGGTGACATCCTTGATGATCATGCGATCGGTTCGCGGGATTATCGTGGGAAAAAGGGGTGCCCAATGCGCGTACTGCTGATCGAGGACGAGCCGACGACCGCGAAAGCGATCGACACGATGCTCACGACCGAAGGCTTCAATGTCTATACCACCGATCTCGGTGAGGAAGGCCTGGACCTGGGTAAGCTCTATGATTACGATATCATCCTGCTCGACCTGAACCTGCCCGACATGCACGGCTATGACGTGCTGAAAAAGCTCCGCACCGCCAAGGTGCAGACGCCGGTGCTGATCCTGTCGGGCATTTCGGAAATGGATTCAAAGGTGCGCTCGTTCGGCTTCGGTGCCGACGATTATGTCACCAAGCCGTTCCACCGCGACGAGCTGGTCGCCCGCATCCATGCGGTCGTCCGGCGGTCGAAGGGCCACAGCCAGTCCGTCATCAAGACGGGCAAGCTGGCGGTCAACCTCGACACCAAGACGGTCGAGGTCGATACGACCCGCGTGCATCTGACCGGCAAGGAATATCAGATGCTCGAGCTGCTCTCGCTGCGCAAGGGCACGACGCTGACCAAGGAAATGTTCCTGAACCACCTCTATGGCGGCATGGACGAGCCCGAACTCAAAATCATCGACGTCTTCATCTGCAAGCTGCGCAAAAAACTGGCGCTGGCGTGCGAGGGCGAAAATTATATCGAGACGGTCTGGGGCCGCGGTTATGTCCTTCGCGACATCGACGACGAGGGTAATGAGGTGCGCCGCGTCGCCTGACGCATCGCATTTCGCCAAGAGTCAACCGAGGGAACCCGGCGCGGAGCAATCTGCGCCGGTTTTCTTTTGGCCGCACTCAGCCGCGCTTGTCCTGCCAAACGCTGCGGCCATGATGGCCCTGTTGCGCCGCGCCCAGAACAAGCCCCGGGCGGCGCGCGGCGGCGGTCGGCGGTGGGATGATTTCGAAGCCCGCGACATTTTCCGCCGCGGGAGCTCCGCTCCCGTGGGCGGTGCGCAGCCGGAGGGTCTCAACGGGTCGGTCGGTCTCGATGCCAAAACGTGTGCCCGCGACCCAGCGCACCGTGCCAAGCATCGGTTCGTGACCCGGCAGGAAAACCGTGATCCGCTCGCCAATATGCAGCGCACCGGGAGCTTGCCCGCCGATGCCGGTTTCGGACACGTTGCGGATCGTGACGTCGAACTGGCCGAGCCGCGCGCAGGCAAGCGTCGCCTTGACGAGGCGCGACTGGCGCGGCTGGCGCTTTTCGTCTGGAAGAGGTGAGGCTGGAGGAGCCCCGGAATTCGACATGGCGCGACCCATTGCTGTCGCCCGATCCCCACGTCGGCCGATGATTATGGTCCCGTTGTCCACGCTAATGGCGGAAGGTAAATATTCGTATAGCGTGTTCGGTAATTTTTGCGGGTCAGGGCGCGGAAGGCAGCCCGCCAAAGGTGACGACGCTTTCGCTGCCATCGGCCGCCAGCGCCGACACGCCAAAGAAATGATCGTCGACGATGACGCCGGGCAGCACCAGCTCGGCGGCGGCATCGCCCGCGACCTGGCGGCTGTCGGTCCAGTCGGTCTTATCGGCGCGGCGCCAGTGGATGCGGTACGCGGCGGCACCCGCGACCGGCGACCATTTGATCGTCGTGTTCGAGCTGACCGCGCCGTCGATGCTGACGCTGGCGGGCGCGGGCGGCGCCGCAGCGAGTTCGCTGGCCAGCACGACGTTGAGCGCGGTGACGCGCGCCAGATAGGCAAAATCCATCTCGTCGACCGTGTCGCCATATTTGCGGTCATTCTCGGTGCGCAGATCCTGATGCTGGTGATCATAATCTTCGATCCCGACGGTGAAACGGATCGCCGGATAGCCGAGTTCGAGCGATGGCAGATGATCGCCGCCGCGGCGGAAACGGTCGGGACGGCGCACGGCGAGCACCTCAAGCCCGATCGCGGGGCTCTGTTCCCCGGCGCGGATCGCCGCCTTGGCCAGCGCGCGCGACGGGCCGTCGTCCTCGCCGCCGATGCCGCGCCGCGCCAGCTGTGCCGCCAGATCTTCCGACGCGCGGATGCCCTCGCTGAACACCCGCACCCGATTGGCGATGATGGTGCCGTCGGTTCCGTGCACGCCGCCGACGATGTCGTTGTTCAGCATCGCCGCGACCGGCCAATTCTGTGCCTTGGCATGTCTGGCGAGCAGACGTCCGCCCCACAATCCCTGCTCCTCGCCCGACAGCAGCGCATAAACGATCGTCGCGCGATGTTTTTGTTTCGACAGCAGCCGTGCCGCCTCGATCACCAGCGCGGTGCCCGACGCATCGTCGTTGGCGCCGGGGGCGTCGGCGGTGAAATTCATCGGGTCGCTGACGCGGCTGTCGATGTGGCCCGCGATGATGATGACATGCGCGGGGTCGCCGCTGCCTTTCTGGATCGCCAGCACATTTTCGACGACCACGCCGTCCGGCGCGCGCGGCCCGTCAAAGCGATCGGCGATGCGTTCGACGGTCAGGCAGCCGCCGCAAGCCTTGGAAATACGCCTGAACTCGGCCGCGCCCCAATTGCGCGCGGCGCCGATGCCGCGTTTCGGATCGGTCGCCGACGACAGCGTATGGCGGGTGCCGAACGACACCAGTTTTTCGACGTCGGCTTTCAGGCGCGCGGGATCGGCGGCGGGGGTTTCGTCCTTCGCGTGCGCCGCAACGGGCGCGGCGAGGAGCAGGGCGGCAAGCAGGCTCTGTTTGATCATTCCCGCTTCATGCGGCGTTGCAGGCATAAAGAAAAGCCCCTCCCCGGCAGGGGAGGGGCTTTGGCGTTAGCGCAGACCCGAGAAACGGATATCCTGCACGCGGCCATAGCGGATGTCGCAGGTGAATTTGCCCTGGTCGTAATAACCGCCGCGGCCCCAGCGACCGCCATAACCGTCGCGGACAACGACGCGGCCCTTCACCTTGTAGCCGTCGCGTTTGCGATCGATGCTCGTCACTTGGGTGACGTCGGTGTTGCCATAACGGCGACTGCCGTTTTCGACCGCGCCGACGCACTGGTTCACCGCGCTGCGGCTGTTGCCATAGCGGTTATAGTCATAGCCATAACCATAGCGCGGGTCGTCATAGCGACCGCGGTTGCGATCGTCATAACCATAGCGGTCGTCGTAACGATCATAACGGTCGTTATTGCCGCTCGACAGGATCGCGGCGAGCCCGCCGAGCACGACGGCGCCGGCGATCACTTCGCCCGCGCTGATTCCGTCGCGGTCATACCGGTCGCGGGCGGCGGCGGGCGCGGCGCTCAGCAAAATCGCGCCAGCGGTGGCCGCACCAATTGCGGCCCTGGTCAGTTTGGTCTTGATAGCCATGGTTCGGTCTCCTTCAGGCGCAGGCGGCAGCGTTGCAGCCTGTTGAAGACCTTTTACCGATTCGGGTGTGACGCGGTGCTGAACCCGTCGCTTATCTGGCGTTCAGCCTTGGTTTTGCTGGCGTTCAGCTTCAAAGCGAAGGGCCGCGGCACCCAAAGGGTGGCGCGGCCCCGCATAAGCTGTTGATCGGGGGAAAGGTTCAGCCGAAATTGACGTCGACGACGCGGCCACCCTGATAGCTGCATCCGAAACTGCGGACCTCGCCGCCCAGCCGCGATGCGGTACCGGTGACGTACCAGCCGCCATTATTGGCCTCGGTGCCGTCGATGCGGTCGACGCGGGCGTCGTCGCCCATTTCGGCCTCGACCGCCCAGCTGCATGCGTCGGCGGCGCGGGTCTGGACGTCGCCATTGCCATAGCCGCGCGCGTCGCCGGTTTCGGGGCGATCGTCGACCGGTGGCACATAGTCGCTGTCGCGCTAATCGTAGCGCTGGTTGTCGCGATACGGCGGGTCGTAGCGATAGTCGGGCGCGCGCTCGCGCTTGTCCTTGCTTGCGGCGCTGGCGATCGCGGCGATGGTGCCGATGATCAGCAGGCCGCCGAGGACGTCGCCGGTGCTGACCCGGTCGTGATGGCGATAACCCCAGCCGCCATGGCGTTGACGCGCTTCGGCGGGGACGGCGCTGAACCCGACCGAGGTGATGACGACGGCGGCCGCGGCGGCAAGGCTGGTGAATTTACGCATCGAGGGATACTCCCCAAGGGCGGGCAAGGGGTGGTCCCGCCCGCAATGTCGCTGTCCTAGGCCGTCGATGCTTTCGCGCCGCTGAACCGTTGCTACGGCGCGACCGGTTGAGTCCCGAAATGGAAAAGGCCCGCCATCGCTTGGATGGCGGGCCTTCGGACCCCAGGTGACCAGACCTGTCGGGTATGTCAGCAGGCGCAGCGCGGCTTGGGCCGGGGCTTCCACTTTTTCTTCGCGACATAGCGTTTCCGCACTGGCGCATTTTCATAGTAGGTGCGCGTCGTCGTCTCGACCGTTTCGGTCACGACCGGCGCGCCGCCGGTGATGATCGTGGTGACCACCACGCCGGGGGTGTAATAGCCATAGCCATAACCATAGCCGCTCTGATGATAGCTCGCGCCGCCATGGTGCGACTCGCGGCTCGACCACCATGCGTCGCACTTCTTCTTGTCCGATGCATCGCCGATCGCGGCACCGGCGAGCGCGCCGAGGCCGCCGCCGATCAGCGTGCCAGCGGTGCGATCACCGCGCCCGGCGATGCGGTTGCCGACGACGCCCCCCACGACTCCGCCGACAACCGCGCCGCCCACCGTGCCCCCCCGGCCACAGCGGCGTTCCATTTCTGCGTCGTGCCGCGGGTCGTACCCGCCGCCATAATAATGATGCGGCGGCGGCGGATAGCCAGCGCCATGGCCCTCGACCGTGCCTTCATAGCTGCCGTCGTAACGGCGACCGTCGGGCGCTTCATAGGTGCCGTTCCAGGTGCCGGTCCAGCGGCCCTCGGCGTCGTACCCCGACACGCGGCGATATTCGACTTCGCTCGGCACCCGGTCGGCATGGCCGGTATAGACGCGCACGTCGGGATCGGCGGGCGCGCCATAATCGAGCGCCGGGCGCGGGTCGTGATTGTAGGAGGCGCCTCCCACCACGTCGGTGGGCGCGCGCGTGTCGATCATCGGCGCTTCGGCATGGGCACGGCCCGCCAGCAACAACGACCCCGCGGCCACTCCCAACAAAACGAACGTGCGCATGACTAACTCCCTGTTCCCTCGGCCCGAACCGATTGGTTAACAGCTTGTTAGCAAATTTGGCGGCTTTTCGCGAATCCGTTAACCGTGAGGATTGCGTCCCGATTTGGGTCATGCAGAGGGGTAGCGACCAGCATGAGGGCAGCTAACCACTCCAAAGCCGACACGCACGTCGGGATATGCCACCGCCCGCGCGATGTCAGGAAACCAGCGCCCCCGCAATCCGCGCCACCAGTGCCTCGGCCCCCGCCTGATCGGCGGCGCTGAACCGCTCCGGCAACGGGCTGTCGAGGTCGAGCACACCGACCAGCCGGTCGCCCGCGATCACCGGCACCACCAGCTCGCTGCGGCTGTCGGCGTCGCACGCGATATGGCCGGGAAAGGCGTGAACGTCCTCGACCCGCTGCGTCGCTCGCAGTCTTGCGGCCGCGCCGCACACGCCCTTGTCGAGCGGAATGCGGATGCACGCCGCCTTGCCCTGAAACGGGCCGAGTACCAGTTCCTGCCCGTCGAAGCGGTAAAAGCCCGCCCAGTTCAAATCGGGGATCGCCTGCCAGATCAGCGCCGCGACATTCGCCATATTGGCGATGCCGTCGGGCTCGCCCGCGACCAGCGCCGCCGCGGCGTCGCCCGCCTCGGCCCACAATTCGGCCGGATCGGTGGCAGAGAAGGCGAGCGCGTATGACATTATTCGAGCGCCAGCCCGGTCCACTTCGCCGCGAACGCATATTTGTCGGCGGCCTCGGCGATGATCTTGTCGGTCGGTTTGCCGCTGCCGTGGCCGGCGCGGGTTTCGACGCGGATCAGGTGGGGCTTGTCCCCCGCGTTCGCATGCTGGAGCTGCGCGGTATATTTGAAGCTGTGGCCCGGCACGACGCGGTCGTCGGTGTCGGCGGTGGTCACCAGCACCGCGGGATAGGCGGCGCCCGCCTTGATATTATGATAGGGTGAGTAGCTGAGCAGATTGCGGAAATCGGCCTCCTTCGACGGATAACCATAATCGTCGACCCAATAGCGCCCGGCGGTGAAGCGGTCGAAGCGCAGCATGTCCATCACCCCCACCGCGGGCAGCGCCGCGGCGAACAGGTCGGGGCGCTGGTTGGTGACCGCGCCGACGAGCAGGCCGCCGTTCGACCCGCCCTCGATCGCGACCTGACCCTTGCCCGCGATCCCCTGCGCGATCAGATATTCACCCGCGCCGATGAAGTCGTCGAAAACATTCTGCTTGTTGGCGAGGCGCCCGGCGTCGTGCCACGCTTTGCCATATTCGCCGCCGCCGCGCAGGTTGGCGATCGCCAGTACGCCGCCCTTGTCGACCCAGGCGAGTTTCGTCGGCGAGAAGCCCGGGGTCATCGACACGTTGAACCCGCCATAGCCATAGAGCAATGTCGGTGACCCCTTGCTGCGGTCGAGGCCCTTTTTCATCACGATGAACATCGGCACCTCGGTGCCGTCCTTCGATTTGTAGAAGCGCTGCTCGACGGTGAAATCGCTGGGTTTGAAAGTCAGCCTGGGTTCGGCGAAAATCTCGCTTTTGCCCGTCGCGGTGTCGAGCCGGTAGATCGTCGTCGGCCGCGCATAGCTCGAAAAGGAATAAAAGGTTTCCGGATCCCTCGACTTGCCGCCGAAGCCCGCGGCCGACCCGATGTCGGCGAGCTTGATTGCGGCGACCTTCTTGCCGTCGAGCGAAATCATCTCGGCCTGCGATTTCGCGTCGCCCAGGTAGGACAGGATGATGCGGTCGCCAACACGCGAGGCGCCGACCAGCGTGTTGGCGCTTTCGGCGACCAGTTCGGTCAGCTTGCCCGGCTTGCGGATGTCCATCGCCACCAGCCGCTCGCGCGGTGCGCCTTTGTTGGTGACAAAGGTGAACAGCGGCCCCTGGTTGGTGACATATTCCCAGTTGTTCGCGAAATCGTCGACCAGCGTGATTGGCTTGCCGACCGCTTTGCCGACCGGATAAAGCGTCAGCCCCAGCCGCGCGTCGGTGCCTTCGGATCCGAACACCAGCAGATACTGACCGTCGTCGGTGACGATCGCGCTATTGTTGAGTTTGGGTTTGTCCGGGGTTGCGTGGATCAGC
Organism: Sphingopyxis sp.; assembly: GCA_016463225.1. Classification (GTDB taxonomy): domain Bacteria; phylum Pseudomonadota; class Alphaproteobacteria; order Sphingomonadales; family Sphingomonadaceae; genus Sphingopyxis. The sequence continues at coordinate 9,206 of JAEMRT010000032.1, forward strand.
ACATCAGCGCTCTGCGGGGTGCCGAGCTTGTGGAAATAGACGCTATGATTTTCGTTGAGCGACTGGAACGCGCCGCCCGCGGCGGGCTCGGGGAAGCGCGAATAATAGAAACCGCTGCCGTCCTTCGCCCAATCGAGCGCCGAAAATTTCACCCAGCGGACTTCGTCGGCCAGATCCTGACCGGTCGCGACGTCCTTCACCCGCACGATCCGCCAGTCGGTGCCGCCGTCCTGCACCGAATAGAGCAGGTGCTTGCCATCCTCCGACGGGTTCCATTCGGCCAGCGCGGTGGCGCCGTCCTTGGCCCACAGATTGGGGTCGATCAGCACCCGGCCTTCGCCCTTCAGCCCCTCGCGCACGTAGAGCACCGACTGCGGCTGGAGTCCGTCGTTGCGGGTATAGAAATACCGCGTTCCCGCCTTCGTCGGCAGGCCGAAGCGTTCGTAATTATACAGCTCGGTCATCCGTTTCTTGAACGTATCGCGGCCGGGCAGGGTAGCGAGATAGGCGTCGGTGACCTTGTTCTGCGCCGCGACCCAGTCGGCGACCTTCGGATTGACGCGCACGTCGTCCTCCAGCCAGCGGTAGGGATCGGCGACATCGACCCCGAACTGGGGGTCGACCGTGTCGCCGCGCGCGGTGTCGGGATAGGCGAGCGTCGGCGCCGGGGCCGATGCCGCTTCGGCCGCCTGGAGAACCGTCGGGGTCATCGACAGGGCAACCAGCGCCAGCGGCGCGAACAGGGCTTTACGGGACATGGCAAGGCGATCCTCATGATCCGGGGGAAATTATCGTGCGCCGATATGTAAGGATGGAAAAGCCGGGAGCAAGCGGATTTGTCCCGCGTCGCTCGCCCCCGACCGCGCGGGCGCACACCCCTTCCATTTTGCCGACTATGTGCCGCGACGGGTCAGAAATAATAGTGTATCAATTGTTTACGCCTAAACATGTATTTTGATTACAGTATTATGTGGCATACAACTTGTCAGCTACCGAGTGAAGATTTACCGGAGTCGCCGCAGCCACGGGTCGCAATTGTTCGGGCTGCGTAACCGGAAGGGATATTCCCGATGAAAGCGACCCACGACTTAGCGACCAAATTTTCCTCGGCACGGTTTGACAAGGGCCGAATGAAGGCCTTTGCCGAGCATGTCGCGAAGATTGAAGCGAGCGGCGACATCCAGATCATCGACATTCTCGACAATGGCATCCCCCCGTTCGAGGATCTGGCGAGCGTGCATTTCAAGGTGCCGCGGACCAAGATCGGTACCATATTGGGCGATCTGCTCAGCGCGGGCACGCTCAACCCCAGCGTCATCATCAATGGCATCCCGGCCGAACGGCTGGTCAATGTCCATGTCGCGGTGCGTGGGCACTGACCCTTGGTCGGTGCCATTGCGAGCAAGACGGTTCAGGTTCACCTGAACCGTCGTTGCAACCTCGCCTGCGCGCATTGCTATTCGGCTTCGGGGCCGGGTGAAACCGAAGCATTGCCGGCTGGCGCACTGATCCGCTTTCTGGAGGAGGCTGCGAACGAAGGCTATGGCGTCGTCGCCTTTTCCGGCGGTGAGCCCTTTCTCTACGAAGATTTCGCTGCGGTGCTGGCGGCGGCAAAGGCGCTGGGTCTGCGGCGGCTCGCGGTCACCAATGGCACCGTGCTGACCGGGCGGCGTGCCGCGGCGCTGGCGCTGCTCGATCTGGTGGCGGTCAGCGTCGATGGGCGCGAGGCGGTGCATAACCGCATCCGCCGCTCCCCCACCGCCTTTGCGCGGATGCTGAAGGGGCTGGATGTCGTGCGCGACGCCGGGCTGCCGTTCGGGATCGCGCACACGGTGACGCGCGACAGCCTGCCTGATTTGCCGTGGATGGCCGAGTTTGCGCTCGAGCAGGGCGCGCGCATCCTCCAGCTGCACCCGCTGGGCATGGTCGGTGCCGCCGAAGACGGGCTTGCCGGCGGTGGGCTGGACGGCGAAATCCTCGCGCGGACCTGGCTCACGGCGCTGGCGCTACAGGCGGACTGTGGCGACCGGCTGGCGATCCATGTCGATCTGTTCAACCGCGCAACGCTTGCCGCGCGGCCCGATCTGGTGGTGCCGGGCGAGGGCAGCGACGCGAACAACTCGCGGCTCTCGGACATCCTCAACCCGCTGGTTGTGATGGCCAATGGCGAACTCAGCCCGATCTGCCACGCGATGGGGCCGGCGCTCCGCTTCGGCCGCCTCGGCGACGAACCGTTGCCTGACATTGCCCGCCGCTTCCGCGCGACGACGCTCGGCGACCTGCGCGCGCTGTGCCGTAGCCTGTGGCAGGAGGTGATCAACGACGAAGACGGCTGGCCGTATCTCAACTGGTACGAACTGCTCGAAACCCGCGCGCAGCTACAGCTTGTGCATTGAGCGGGCACAATACTGCTCCACACAGGTCGTGATGCCCAACGCCGCAAAATCCCCTGCGGACTCCGCCAGCGTCAGCATCCCGGCGCATGCCCGCGCGCCCGGTTCCGGGGCGCGCCCGGCCTGAAACCGCCGCAGCATCGCCAGCGCGGCGAGCACCGGCACATACGGCCCGCGATTGCCGTCGGCGCGTAGCGTCCAGCGGCCCGCTACCAGCCGGCCATCCGCGCCGCGCCCGTGAACGATCACGTCCATCGCCCCGACATCGCTCCCGAACGGCAGCAACAGTCTCGCCACCGCCAGCAACGGCTTTGACGCCGGGCGCAGGCTGCGCACCCACCCCCAGCGCACGGGCGATGCCAGCAGCGCCAGCCCCAGATGGAGCAGGCTGAGCTCCATCCCTGCGAAAAACTCGGCGCTGTCCCGCGGGGCGTAGCGCGCGACGAGCAGATCCTGCTCGGGCGTATCGCATACGCTCGCCCAGCGCGTGCCGACGCCCGGCATCGCCCAGCGCTGCGTCATCCCCCATCCGGGAACATCGGTCCAGCGCCCGCCGCGCCACACGCGCACCGGGTGGCCGACATAGGACAGGATCGCCTGCACCACCGCCAGCCCACGCGGCGCGCGGTTGCCGGGGAAGATGCCGATGCGGATGCTCTCGATGCCCGTCCACCCAGCGGTCAGCGCGTCGATTACCGCATGCGACAGCGCCGGGATCGAGCTCGCGCCGCAGGTGACGCTGACCCCCGCTGCCTTCGCCGCCGCATCATGGTCGCCGATCGCCGCAACGAAATCGCGCCCATCGGCCAAGTCGATATAGTGAACCCGCGCGGCAATCGCGGCGTCGATCACGGTCGGCGCTGACGCCTGAAACGGCCCTGCGGCATCGACCACGACGTCGAACCCGGCAAGGTCGACGCCCGTAACGTGCTCGCGATCGATCACCCGCACCGCCAGCCCGCCCAGCCGCGCCGCCAGCGCCTCGAGCTTCGCCCGGTCGCGCGCTGCCAGCGTCAGCGCGATGCGGGGCTCGAGCACTGCCCGCTCGGCGAGCCGGCTTCCGAACACCCCCGTCGCCCCGATCAGCAGGACGCGCAGTTCAGCCATCGCGGAACAGCCCATGCTGGTTGATCAGCTCGCCCAGCCGCGGGTGCGTCACCTTGAGATCGAAGGCGAAGCGGCCGCTGCCCAGATGCTGGTGCGTGACGACCGTTTGCCCCGGTGTCACCCAGCCGGGCAGCCGCAGCCGGATGCGGCCGATCCGCCAGAAATAATGGTCGGACGTGAAAATCAGCGCGTCGCCCTCGGCGCGCACGGTCAACGCCATGCCGAAACCGCCGCCGATATGCTCTTCGAGCCCCGTCGCGCCGGAAAAGCTCTTCGCGCTGTGGATCACCTGCGGATGCCCGCGCGCCCGGCCGTAAAGCCGCGACCAGCATTGCCCGCCGCTCAGGCGCTCTTCGCTGACCGCCACCGCGGCGGGCGCGGGACCACTCGCCGCCAGCGGCAGCGGCGACCCGATCAGGCGGCATGCTTGTGCCAGCAGCCACCCCGCACCCGACAACCGCGTCCACACGATCTCGCCGCTATAGGTCGCGGTTGCTTGTCCCGTCAGCCGCTTGGAAAAACGCCGCCGCACATCCTCGGGCAGTGCATCCCAAGCTGCGCGCGCGACGAGACGGCAAAAGCGGTCGTCGGTGAGCGCCCTGTCGCCCGGTTCCGGTTCGCGTTGATTGGGGGTCACACCGCCGTCTTCATCCCGCTCGACGCAATCGGGAAGGGGCCGGGACTCCATGCCGCTTTCCTGTTGGACCCGTTCCCGCATCGTCCGTCTCCCTATCCCGCGTTCTTGCCCTTGCCGGGGCGCCAGTTGATCAGCTTCGTCACCCCGGCGCCCAGCGTGATCAGCCGCATCAGCGCAGGTTTGGGGACGTTCAGCATTTCGTCGTGCCAGCGGCTCATCGTCGTCACGAAATCGAGCATGTCGGCGAGGCGCGCCTTGGCGCCCTCGCTGAGCTGCTGATCGCTCGCGGCGCGCGTGACACAGGCCTTCAGGGCTGCCTCAGCCGGATCGATTTCGCGCGCCTTGCGCCCCGCCGCGATCCGCGTGACCATTTCCCAGATGTCGGTTTCGGCGGCGAAATGGTCGCGCCGGTCACCGAGCATCGGCACCCGCTGGATCAGCCGCCAGCCGAGCAGTTCCTTGATCGAGTTCGAAACGTTCGACCGCGCGAGCCCCAGCATGTCGGCAATCTCTTCGGCATGCAGCGGGCGGTCGGATACGAACAACAGCGCGTGGATTTGCGCCACCGACCGGTTGACTCCCCATTGCCCGCCAAGGTTCCCCCAATGGAGGATGAACTCGGTCGCCGCGGGGGACAGTTTAGACTCTTGTTCGATAATTTCTGTCATAACAGAAATATCAGGCATAACGGATGAATTGTCAAGCTGGACGGGCGGAGCGCGGAGAGGGGCAAATCGCGAGCGATCGGCCAATGGCCTCAAAACTCGATCAGGATACGAACCTTGTCGGGTGTGGTGCCGACGATCCGGGCGATATGGGCGCGGCTTTCGGCGAGCATGTCCGGCGAAAATTCCCGGTCATCGCTGCCCAGCAATTCGGCGGTCGATACACCGAGGAGCCTGCTCAGCGCCTCCATGCGACCATGCCGGGGGCGGGCGCCGCCCTTCTCCCATGCCGATACCGCCGGCACGCTGATGCCGAGCGCCGCTGCGATCTGCGCCTGACTTAGCTGGCGTGTCCGACGCAGGCGACGCAGGCGGGCGCCAAATGCTTCGGTTTCCGACCCCGATGGCGGCAATGAGCATGGTCTTTCGGTGTTGTGCACGGCGTGCAGTAGTGGGAGTTCGGCGGCAGCCACCGCTGTCTGGTGCCAGCCACTTTCGATCCGCTCCGGTCCGGGGATGGCTTTGACTATCGCTGCGTAATTACCGGGCATCGGGCGGGCGTCGCTTTCACTTTTACTCGTGAGCCGAGTCCCGATACACGAGCGCCGCGGCGATACGCCGCGCTATTGTGTACGAGTACACCGACCGAAGGGGCAGACCCCCAAAAGCCGGCGCGGCAAACGGAAAAGGACGGCCTCCTCTCGGAGACCGCCCTTGATTTTGTGTCGCTTGGAGCGAGGCTCAGGCTTCCGCCATATCCTCGTCATACTGCTCGACCGGACCCGAATCCTGGCCCTTGGCATCGACGTCGCGATCGACGAGTTCGATGATCGCCATCGGCGCCGCGTCGCTGGCGCGGATGCCTGCCTTGATGACGCGCGCGTAACCGCCGTTGCGGTCCTTGTAACGCTCGGCGAGGGTGTCGAACAGCTTGACCAGCTGGACGTCATCCATCAGGCGGCTCATCGCCAGACGGCGATTGGCCAGACCGCCGCGCTTGGCGAGCGTGATCAGCTTTTCGATATAGGGACGCAGTTCCTTCGCCTTGGCGACGGTGGTCGTGATCTGCTCATGCTTGATAAGCGCAGCCGACATGTTGCGGAACAGGGCCGTGCGGTGCGCGCTGGTACGCTGCAGCTTCCGGCCACCTGATCTATGACGCATGGTAACTTCCTTCGTTTGTCAGAGGGGCCGTGTGAGGTACCCCAAGCCAGGTCGATTGCGGGCCGACCCATTCCCGTTGTGACAGCGCCCCGGCGAACCGGGGCGCTTATCTCGATTAACCCAGCAGCTCTTGTTCGAGCTTCTTGGCCATTTCTTCGATGTTTTCCGGCGGCCAGCCGGGGATGTCCATGCCGAGGCGCAGACCCATCGACGACAGCACTTCCTTGATTTCGTTCAAGGACTTGCGGCCGAAGTTCGGGGTGCGAAGCATTTCGGCTTCGGTCTTCTGAACCAGATCACCGATGTAGATGATGTTGTCGTTCTTCAGGCAGTTGGCCGAACGGACCGACAGCTCGAGTTCGTCGACCTTCTTGAGAAGGAAGCGGTTGAGCTGGTTGACGTCCGACTCATCGGCAGTGGTCGGCGAAGCCGCCATGCCGATCATGCCGCTGTCGTTCATCGCTTCTTCGAAGTGGACGAAGACCTGAAGCTGGTCCTGAAGGATGCGCGCGGCGTAAGCGACGGCGTCTTCCGGGGTGATCGTGCCGTCGGTTTCGACGGTCAGGTTCAGCTTGTCATAGTCCAGTTCCTGACCGATGCGGGCATTGTCGACCTTGTAGGCGACCTGGCGCACCGGCGAGTAGAGCGAGTCAACCGGGATCAGGCCGATCGGCGCGTCGATCGGACGGTTGGCGGTCGCTGGGACGTAACCCTTGCCCGTATCGGCCACGAGTTCCATGTTCAGCGTGGCACCATCGTCGAGGTGACAGATGACGTGGTTCGGGTTCATCACCTTGATGTCGCCCGACACCATGATGTCGCCGGCCTTGACGGTCGCGGGACCGGTCGCCGAAAGCTGAAGCCGCTTCGGGCCTTCGCCTTCCATCTTGAGCGCGATCTGCTTCACGTTGAGGACGATGTCGGTGACATCTTCGCGCACGCCGGTCAGGCTCGAGAATTCGTGGAGGACGTTCTCGATCTTGATCGACGTGATCGCCGCACCCTGGAGCGACGACAGGAGCACGCGGCGCAGCGCGTTGCCGAGCGTCAGGCCAAAGCCGCGCTCGAGCGGTTCGGCGACGAAGGTCGCCTTGCGCTTGCCGTCGCTGCCAGCCTTGATTTCCAGGTTGCTGGGCTTCTTCAATTCCTGCCAGTTCCGGATATTGACAGTCATGGTCTTCCCTTTGCTTTTGGCGGGACGAATTGGGGGTCGACCAATCTGTCCGGCGTTAGGAGTTTAGCGGAGGCAGCCCCGGAAATGGGGCGCATCCGAAGCAGGCGTCAGACGCGGCGGCGCTTGGCCGGGCGGACACCATTGTGCGGGATCGGGGTCACATCGCGGATCGAGGTGATGTGGAAACCGACCGCCTGCAGCGCGCGCAGCGCCGATTCACGACCGGCGCCGGGGCCTTTGACTTCGACTTCCAGCGTACGGACGCCATGTTCGGCGGCCTTCTTGCCAGCGTCTTCGGCGCAGACCTGCGCCGCATAGGGAGTCGACTTGCGGCTGCCCTTGAAGCCCATCATGCCGGCGCTCGACCAGGCAATCGCGTTGCCCTGGGCGTCGGTGATGGTGATCATCGTGTTGTTGAAGGTCGCGTTGACGTGGGCGACGCCCGACGAGATGTTTTTGCGTTCGCGCCGACGAAGGCGCTGCGGTTCACGAGCCATGATGTAATCCTAACCTAATCCTGAATGGCCGGTGGCGGGCGATGGCCGCTGCCCCGGCAGGGGAAACAAGGAAGCGCGCCCGGATGGACGCGCTCGAACCTTATTTCTTCTTACCGGCGATCGCCTTGGCTTTGCCCTTGCGGGTGCGCGCATTAGTGTGCGTGCGCTGGCCGCGGACCGGAAGACCCTTGCGATGACGCAGGCCGCGATAGCAGGCGAGGTCCATCAGGCGCTTGATGTTCATCGCCGTGGTGCGGCGAAGATCACCCTCGACCTGGATGCCGGCGTCGATGGTTTCGCGAATCTGCAGCACTTCGGCGTCGGAAAGGTCCTGGACGCGGCGCGACTGGTCGATCCCCAGCTTGGTGGCGATGTCGACGGCGGTCTTGCGGCCGATACCGTGGATGTAGGTGAGCGCGATGATCACGCGCTTGTTGGTGGGCAAATTGACGCCCGCGATACGTGCCATAAGTTACTTTCTCCTGCTCCACAGGGCCGTAGGCAATCGGCCCCATCTCAAAGCGTCTGATTTCCAACGCAAAAACGGACCACGAATGCGCGCTTCGCGCTTCGCCGTCCGGTCATGATGTCGGAATGGAGGCGCAACTAAGGTGAGTCGGGCCGATTGTCAAGTGAAGCGCGGTGTTTTCACCGTCAGGATGCGGATGTAAGAGCGACCGCGCGGTCGTGCAAGCGATCGACCACCGCGGCATGGATTCCGGGCGCACAGGCGATGACGCCGAAGGCCTGCGCGCGCGGGGTGTTGAACTTCAGCGGTGCGCCAAAAGCGTCGGTGACGGTTGCGCCTGCCTCGGCCGCGATCAGCGCGGCGGCGGCGACGTCCCATTCGAACCCCCAGCGCAATGTTGCGACCAGATCGGCGCGGTCGTCGGCGACCAGCGCGATGCGCAGCGCAATGCTGTTCGGCTTGGTTACAATCACCAGATCGCTATCGACTCTGGGCAGCGCGTCGGCGGGAACGCGCGATCCGGCGAACGCCGTGCGCTGGCTGGCATGCAGCGTCTCGCCGTTGAGCTGCGCGCCTTGCCCTTTCTGCGCGACCCACAATTCGTCGAGTGCGGGGGCGTAGAGGATCCCGAATTCGGGGGCGCCATCGATCACGAGCGCGACCGACACGCACCAACCGGGGCGGCCGCGGATGAAATCGCGGGTGCCGTCGATCGGGTCGACGCACCACATCGCGCGGCACGCCAGCCGGTCGGTATTGTCCGCCGTCTCTTCGGACAGCCACCCCGCTTCGGGCACCATTGCGCCGAGCACGGCTTTCAGCCGCGCATCGACCGCCAGGTCGACATCGCTGACCGGATTGTCGTGCGACTTGTTCCAGACATTGACCGCCTGCCCCTCGCCGCGCCAGCGCGCCATCGCCATGTCGCCGACCTCGCGGGTCGCGGCGATCGCAGCTTCGAGGTTGCGGCCCGGCATGGCGCCTTAGCTCGACGCGACGGTCATACCGTCGATGCGCAGCGTCGGCGCGTTGATGCCATGGCGGAATTCCAGGTCGTTCGCGGGGATCAGCGCGGCGAACATATCGATCAGATTGCCCGCGATGGTGAACTCGGCGATCGGCCCGACCAGCACGCCATCCTTGATCCGGAAACCCGATGCGCCGCGGCTGTAATCGCCGGTCACCGGATTAACGCCGTGCCCGATCAGCTCGGTGATATAGACGCCGTCGGCGACGCCTTCCATCAGCGCCGCGGGGGTCACGCTCCCGGCGGCAAGATGCAGGTTGCTGGCGCCGACGCCCGAAGCACCACCACCGCGGCTCGCATGACCGGTCGGGGTCAGGCCGAGCTGTTTCGCCGACGCGGTATCGAGCAACCAGCCGGTGATCTTGCCATCGGCGACCAGATTGCGCGCGGCGGTCGGCAGGCCTTCGCCGTCGAAGGCGCGGCTGCGCAGCCCGCGCGGGCGGTGCGGTTCGTCGCGGATGACGATGCTGCGGTCGAACAGCAGCTGGTCTTGCTTGCCGAGCAGGAAGCTGGTGCCGCGTGCAATCGCCGGGCCGGCGATCGCGCCGAGCAGATGGCCGACGATGCCGCCGCTGACGCGCGGATCGAGAATGACGGGCACCTTGCCGTTCGGTGCCTTGCCGGGGTTCAGCCGGGCGACGGCGCGGGAACCGGCGCGGGCGCCGATCGCTTCGACGCTTTCGAGATCGGACAAATGATGCGCGCTGTGCCAGCCATAGTCGCGCTGCATATTGGCGCCTTCGCCCGCGATGACGCTTGCCGACAGGCTGTGGCCGCTCGACCCGTAACCGCCGGCAAAGCCGTGGCTGGTGGCGAGCGCAAAGCGGGTGCGGCTGTGGCTGGCGCTGCCGCCTTCGCTGTTGGTGACCCCGGCGACTGCGCGCGCGGCTTCCTCGACCGCCAGCGAGGCCGCGCGCAGCGCGGCGGGGTCGGCTTCGCTGCCGTCGTCGAGGTCGAAATCGGGCACCGCGCCTTTGAACAGCATGTCCTCGGGGGCGAGGCCGGCATAAGGGTCTTCGGGCGCCTCGCGCGCCATCGCGACACAGCGTTCGACCAGTTTGGTCAGCTCGCCGGCATCCATGTCGGCGGTCGACACGCTGGCGCTGCGCTGGCCGACGAAGACGCGCAGCGAAATATCTTGCCCCTCGGACCGCTCGACATCCTCGAGCGCGCCAAGCCGCATCGAGACCGACGTGGCGGCGTTGCAATAATAGAGCGCGTCGGCGGCATCGGCGCCCGCTTTGGCAGCGGCGTCGCACAGCAACTGCGCGCGATCGAGGGCTTCGGAAACGGTCAGCATTGCCGCGCCCTATACGGCGGGCAGCAGGGCGTCAAACCTGGTTGGTGGTGCTTACCTGACGATCGCCGCAATCGCGTCGGTGGCGGCCATCGCGCCGCTGACCCACAGGAAGGGCAGCGTCAGCGCGGCGACCCACAGGCGGCGCACGTCGCGGCGAAAGCGCGCGTGCAGCCCCCAGCTGGCAAGCGCCTGACGGCTGAGATGATACCAGCGGCGCTCGGTCGAACGCGCAACGGGAACGGCGAGAGCAAGCAGGACGATCAGCGCGACGACAATCAGTGTCGATGACGCCCCTGCGGCGATCGCGCTCGACACCAGCCAGATTTGCAATGCGGCGAAAGCGATCAGCGCGGTCGCGGCGTGCCAGGTCATGCGGCGGCCAAGACTCCGCGCGGCCGGCACACTAGGTGACGTGCGCCGCCACAGGCGCGGTCCGAATGCTGATGCCATTTTTTTCAGCCCCCTTAGGCTGGCGATTCCCAGAACGCCACGATTTCAGCCCAATATTCCCGAGTCAAGACAGGTTCGCACCGATTCGTTAACAATTCCGCTCGATTCACCCCGGATTCGCAACCAAATCGCGTCACGTCGCCAAAAAAGTTGCATAAATGGCCGGATCGGCCGTTCCGACGGCGCCGAACCGACCGGGAAATACGGCTGACGGTGGTCGAAGCCGGGACGCCGTTGGTCGAAGCCTTGCATCCGCTCCCGGCGTCGATAGCGTCTATTCGCGGTGGAACTGCCTTACTGCAACACGGGGAAAATCATCATGCGCTATCTGGCCCTTCTTGCCGCCCTGACCCTGCCGCTCGCCTCAGCCGCAGCAGCCGAGGGTGACAAGCCCACGGTCGAGCCCAAACCCGCGGCGCTGATCGCCGATGGCGTGCCCGAGGTGCCTGCCGAACTGGCAGCGGCGACGCGGCCCTATATGGAAAATCGCGGCGCGGGCTTTGTCGGCTGGAATCCGGTCGACAAATCGATGCTGATTGCCACGCGTTTCGGCAACACCGCGCAGCTGCACCGCGTCGCGATGCCGATGGGCGCGCGCAAGCAGCTGACCTTCGAGGCCGAGCCGGTCGGGTCGGGCAGCTGGGCGCCCAAAAAGGCCGATGTGATGCTGGTGCAAAAGGACATCGGCGGCAACGAGTTCTTCCAGATCTATGCGATGAAGAATGGGCGGCTCGACCTGCTCACCGATGGCAAGAGCCGCAATGGCCTCAATGCGTGGAGCAAGGACGGCCAGCTTGTCGCCTTTACCTCGACGCTGCGCAACGGCCGCGACAGCGACATTTATGTGATGGACCCGCGCGATCCCGAAACGCGCCGGATGGTGGCGCAGGTCGATGGCGGTGGCTGGCGGCTGCTCGATTTTGCGCCGAACAAAGACTGGGCGTTGGTTGGCAAATTCACCTCGGTTCAGAAAGCTGACCTGTTCCGCCTCGACCTCGCCAGCAAAGCGATGACGCCGATCGGCGACCACAGCAAGACCGTGGCGCTTGGCGGCGCGACCTTTGCGCCCGACGGCACGATCTGGATGACCAGTGACGAAGGCGGCGATTTCCAGCGGCTCGGCACGCTCGATCCGGCGACCGGCAAGTTCACGCCCAAGGGACCGGCCGAACAATGGGACGTCGATACGTTCGACATCGCCGACGACGGCAGCTTCATCGCCTATGTGGTCAACGAGGCGGGTACGTCGAAACTGCGGCTGTTCAATCCAAAGACCGGCGCGGTGCGGACCGTCGACAATTTGCCCGCAGGGATCATCGGCGGGCTGGAGATCGCGCCGTGGGGCGAGATCGGCATCACCTTCACCTCGGCGCGCAGCGCCGCCGATGCGTTCAGCGTCGATCCCAAAACGCTGGCGATCACCCGCTGGACCGAAAGCGAAACCGGCGGCCTCGACGTGACCGGCAATGTCGAACCCGAGCTGATCAAGGTGAAAAGCTTTGACGGGTTGGAGGTTTCGGGGTTCCTCTATCGCCCCGATCCGGCGAAATTCCCTGGCAAGCGGCCCTTGATCATGAGCGTCCATGGCGGCCCCGAAGGCCAGTCGCGGCCGGGTTTCATGGGCCGCAGCAATTATATGCTGAACGAAATGGGGATCGCGCTCTTCTACCCCAACGTCCGCGGCTCGACCGGCTATGGCAAAACCTTCGTCAGCCTCGACAACGGGCCGTTCAAACGCGAAGACAGCGTCAAGGACATGGGCGCCTTCCTCGATGCGCTTGCCAGGGACAAGACGCTCGACGCGGCGCGCTTCGGGCTGACCGGCGGCAGCTATGGCGGCTATATGTGCTATGCCGCCGCGACTCATTATGCCGGCAAGCTGCGCGCCAATCTGTGCGTTGTGGCGATCTCGAACTTCGTCACCTTCCTGGAAAATACCCAGGATTATCGCCGCGACCTGCGCCGCGTCGAATATGGCGACGAACGCGATCCCGCGCAGCGCGCCAAGCTGATGGAAATTTCGCCGCTGACCCGCGTCGCCGATATCAAGAAGCCGCTGTTCGTCGTCACCGGCGCCAACGACCCCCGCGTTCCCGCGTCAGAGGCCGACCAGATCGTCGCGGCGATCCGCAAAAATGGCGGCACTGCATGGCACCTGGTCGGCACCAACGAGGGCCACGGCTTCGCCAAGAAGGAAAATGCCGACTATAATTTCTGGACGTCGCTGCTGTTCTGGAAGCAATATCTGCTGAATTGATAGAACGTCGCTCCCGCCTTCGCGGGGGCGACGGCTTTTTTTCAGCCCTGGGGCGGCGTCGGCAGCGGCGCGGCGTCGGCTTCATCCGGCGCCGACTGCAATGGCGCCTGGCCGCCCGCCTGGCGTTCGAGTTCTTCGGCAGCTTTCTGCCGTTCGGCCAGCGCGCGTTCTTCGGCCAAGACCGCCGCTTCAACCTCGTTCGATGCCGCGTCGATGCCGGCGATGCGCTTGGCGCGTTCGTCGGCGATCATCGCCTGCCAGTCGGTCTTGTCGGCCGCCTGCCGTTCGGCTTTCGCCCCGGCGACCAGCGCCTGCGTACAGCCGGTAAAGCCGCCCAGCCCGGTTGGCGAGCAGCTGTCGGTGCCGAAACGCCCGATGCGCTCGACCGCAACAACCTTGTTCGCCCAGGCATTGTTGCGCGGGTCGAGCGGGCTGCCGCCGCGGAAAATCTGCGGGACGCGATAGCGTTCGGCTTCGGGCAAGCGATTGCAGACGACGATTTCGTCGGAGCTGCTCGCCGCGCACTGGTCATCGCCATAAACAATGACCTGATTGACCTTTTCGCCATCGACCACGGTTTCTTGTGCAGCAGCGGGCAGGGCCATGGCGCTACCAGCGAGAATCAGCGCGAACAGGGACAGGCGAGGCATCGGATTTCCTTTGTCTTGTTTGGTGCGGCTTGGCACCGCGACCCTGCATCCGCCATGAACGGACGGCAGGCCTTTATCTATCAGATACGCTTCGACAGCGCGATGGCTGCACGGCAACCGGCGCGGATCGCGAGGCTCAGCACCGGATAGCCCGGCGCGCTTTCGGCGCCCGCGGCGAGCGCGGCTTGCTTGTGCTCCAGCTCCTCGGCGCGGAAATCGGCGACCGCGACGCTCAGCTCGGGATCGCTGTCGCCCAGCTCATCGAGCTGGTCGCTATAATGGCGATCGATCTCGGTCTCGACCGCTGCGGTGCACGCCATCGCGGCGCGCGGTCCCATCGCGGCGGTCACCGCGCCCAGCGCAAAGCCCGCGACGTTCCAGAACGGCTGGAGCGCGGTCGGGCGCACGCCGCGTTTGGCGATCATGTCGTCAAAAAATTTGCGGTGGCGTTCTTCCTGTTCGGCCATATGCGCGATCTCGCGCGCCATCGGATGGCGATCGCCCATCACCGCAAGCTGGCCGGCATAGATGCGCGTCGCGCCATATTCGCCAGCTTGGTCGACGCGGATCATCGATGCGTTTTTATCGACTTTACTCATGCCGCCGATGTGGTCTTCCGGCGCAGCAAGGTCAAGACGAGCGCCGCGGCGCCGAGCGAAAAGATCGCGTTGAAGCCCGCAAGCGAGATGCCGAACAAGGTCCATTGCGCGGTGTCGCAGCGGATCAGCGGGGCATTCATGATCGCGTCGAGCGATACCGGGCCGCCGCCGCCGGTCGCGCAGGTGGTAAGACCCTCCCAAAAGCCATATTCGACCCCGGCATGGTAGATCCCGATCGCGCCCGAGATCGCGATAGCGACGGCAGCGAACAGCGTCAGCGCGCGCATCGCCCGGGCATTGCCGTGCAGTAGCAGCGCCAGCACCGCCAGCACGATCGCCGCCTGATGCGGCCAGCGCTGCCAGTAACACATCTCGCATGGGGAGAGGCCAAAGCCATATTGCGACACCAGCGCCCCGCCATAGAGCAGCAGCGGCGCGGCGAGCGCGACGATCGGCGCAGCAAGGCGCGATTTCAGCATGTCTGCGGACCCCTAGTTACGGCGGGCGGGTTTGGTGCCGGGCTTCGTCGCCTGCGCGGCCATGCGCGGGGCGGTCGGGCTGATCCGCCCGATCGTCTGCAACGCATAGTGCAGCTGGAAGTCCTCGATCCCCTTGGCCTTCAGGTCGGCGGCGCTTGCGGTGAAGCGCGGATCGGCCTTTTCGTCCTTTTCGATCAGCCCGTCGTCGACCTTTTTCTCGTTGATCAGGTGACGGCGCAGATCACTTTCGCGGAACTTCGGCCGCGATGCATAGTCGGGGTCGGATATCTGCGGCACGCGAATATCGGGTTCGATGCCGCCTTCCTGCACACTGCGCCCCGACGGGGTGTAATAGCGCGCGGTGGTCAGCCGCAGCGCGGTGGTGTCGGACAGCGGCAGCACTGTCTGCACCGATCCCTTGCCGAAGCTGCGTTCGCCCATCACCACGGCGCGATGCTGGTCCTGCAGCGCGCCGGCAACGATTTCAGACGCCGAGGCCGATCCCGAATCGATCAGCACAACCACTGGGGCACCGCTCGCCAGATCGCCGGGTTCGGCAAAAAAGCGTTCGATATCGCCCTTGCGACGGCCGCGCTGCGACACGATTTCGCCGCGTTCGAGAAACAGGTCACTGATCCCGACCGCTTCGTCGAGCAGTCCGCCCGGATTCGAGCGCAGGTCGAGGATCCAGCCGCGCGGTTTTTTGCCCAGCGACTTTTCGACCGCCATCATCGCGGCGCGCAAATCGGTGGTCGCATCGGCCGAGAAGCTGGTGACGGTCAGCACGCCGACATCGCCGCTGACTTCCCATTTGACGGGTTTCAGGTCGATGACTTCGCGCGTCAGCGACATTTCGATCGGCTTGTCCTGACCTTCGCGGACGATGGTGACGTCGATCTTGGTGCCCGGGCGCCCGCGCATCTGTTCGACCGCCTCGTCCAGCGTCAGGCCAAAGATCAGTTCCTTGTTGATGTGGGTGATATAATCGCCCGACTTGATACCCGCTTTGGCGGCGGGGGTGTCGGCGGTCGGCGCGATGACTTTCACGACGCCGTCTTCCATCGTCACCGACAGGCCCAGCCCACCATATTCACCGTCGGTCTGGGTACGCAGGTTCGAAAAGCCGCGCGCGTCGAGATAGCCCGAATGCGGATCGAGGCTGGCGAGCATGCCGTTGATCGCGCCTTCGATCAGTTTCGAATCGTCAACCGGTTCGACATAGTTGGATTTCACTTCGAGATAAACGTCCATGAAACGCGAAATTTCTTCCTGCGTCTTGCTGTCGACGCTCGCCATCGCGCCGGTCGCGAGCGGCACGAGCGCCAGCGTCGAGAGCGCGGCGGCGCCCTGCCACAACGCAAAGCGGCGCTTCGAAGACACGGGCGTTTTGGTCGAGTCGGTCATGTGCGTCTTTCACTCAGGCGGGATTGTCCGCCTTATATACCCCGGTCCACCATCCTCCTACGCATTTGCGCGGGCGTCAAGCGGTGCATCCCGATACGGGGCAGCGCCCGAATGGAGGATTAACGCGCGCGATCACCCGATCATCGCGACAATATCGACCGGGTGGCCGCCGCGGCGCAGCTCGACGGTGATGCGGCTGTCGTCGGACCCGGCGCGCCCGACCGGGGCGGCGCTGTCGAGCGTGTCGCCGACGGTGACCGACAGGCCGATCATGCCGGTCAGCAGCGAGACCCAGCCGCCGCCATGGTCGATGATGACAATCTTGCCATAGCCGCGATAATCGCCGGCAAAACTGACGCGGCCGGGGGCGGGGGCGACGACCTGTCCGCCGGGACGTGCCGCAATCGTCACGCCGCGTGACCGGACCCCGCTGTCGTTGACCTCGCCCAGCCCGGCGACGATGCGCCCGACGACGGGCAGGCGATAGGCGCCTTGCGTGAGTTCGGCCTCGGCGGGGGCAGGCGGGGCGGCGTTGGCGACGGTGCCAGCAGGGTTGCGCGGTCGCGGCAATGGGCCGGCGAGCTGCGCCAGCTCGGCACGCACCGCGCCGTCGGTCTCGAGTGCGTCCATGAGCTCGACGATGTCGCGTGCTTTTTCGCCCAGTCCCAGCGCGCGGTCGGCCTCGAGCTGCGCGCTGCTCATCAGTTCGCGCGAGCGCAGCCGGCCCTCATTCTCCAGCCGCGTCAGCGCACTCCGCCGCTGCGACAACTGGACCTTGCTGGCGGACAGCGTCTTCAGAGCGACCGCCTGCTGGCGCCGCGTTGTTTGCAGTCGCGTCAATTCCCGGCGCACCCCGGCGGTGCGGCGCTCGATCACCGGCATCGCGGCGTCGATCACCGCGCGGGCGTGGACCATGTCGGTCAGCGATCCCGGCTGGGCGAGCACGCTGACCGGCGGCTGGCGCGAGAGTTGCTGGAGCGAGGCGGCGAGTTCGAGCAAGGGCTGTTGCTGCTGCGCGAACCGCGCACGCTGCCCCGCAAGGCGGCGGCTGACCAGCGCGACGCGCGCTTCGCCGGCGCTGATGTCGGCCTCGGCCGACTGGATGCGTGCGGCCAGCGCTGCGCTGCGCTTTTTCAGCCGGTCGGCCTCGCTGCTGGCCGCGGCGGCCTGCGCCTCCAGCCGGGTGCTGCGCGCCATCGCTTCCGCCGATTGTTGCTTGGCGCCCAGCAACTGGCTCCGCTCGCGCGCCGCGATCGCCAGCGGGTCGAAAATGTCGCTTTGCGCCAATGCCAGCGCACCGCCGGCAAAAACGGCCGCGACGGCCAAACCGGCGACAAGGCGTCTCACTGGCGGCCCTCGCGATGATAGGGATGGCCCGCGACGATACTGGTGGCGCGCCACAATTGTTCGGCGAGCATCGCGCGCGCCATCAGATGCGGCCAGGTCGCGCGGCCAAAGGCGATGACTTTTGCCGCGCCTTCGCGCTCCTCGGGGGTGAAACCATCGGCGGCACCAAGGCAGAACCGCGCCTCACGCACCCCGCCGTCGCGCCAGCTTTCGAGCAATTTGGCAAATTCGAGCGACGACATCTGCTCGCCACCCTCGTCGAGCAGCACGGTCCGGCTGTTGTCGGCGGCGGCAGGCAAGCGACCGCCCGTGTCCGGAAGCTCGGAAATCTTCTGCGCCCAGGTGACGCGCTTCATATAGCGCTCGACCAGATCGGCCTCGGGCCCGCGCCCGATGCGCCCGCGCGCGATGATGTGCAGCAACATGACTCCGCCTAGCCGCTAAGCGGCAGCGGCGTCAATTTGCGGCGGTGACGGGCGGTGCGTCGCCGAACGACCACATGCGCTCGAGGTTGTAAAAGCTACGCACCTCGGGACGGAACAGATGGACGATGACATCGCCCGCATCGAGCAGCACCCAATCGGCGTTGGGCAGTCCCTCGACGCGAACCTGGCGGCCCGCTTCCTGCTTGATCCGCTGCGCCAGTTTTTCGGCGATCGCCGAGACATGGCGCGTCGACCGGCCGCTCGCGATCACCATATGATCGGCGATGCTGCTCTTGCCGGCAAGCGGGATGGAAATCGTTTCCTGGGCCTGGTCCTCGTCCAGCTGGTGGAGGATCAGTGCGTGGAGGGTGTCCACGCTGTCATTTGCGGATGCGGCGCCGGTGGCGGCATCCTGGGTGGCGGGGATCAAATGCGTCCTTTCCTGTTCGGGTCCACCAGCCACGAACGCGTCAGCGGGTCGCGCAGCGCGCGACCTTCATAGCGTTCGAACCAGCGGGGGTTGGCCTGCCGTATCGCAGTTGCGGATCGCACATCGGGCGAAAATCGCAGGAACACGAGGGCGGGCGGTCTCCAGTCTGTCCATTGCTGTTTCTGGGCTGCGGGCCGGACAAATCGCCGCAGCCAACCCATCGCACGTCTTGCGCAGGCGCGGTCGTTATAGCCCGGACGCGCGATAACCGCAATCGGCATGAGTCGGGCGATCCCCCGCCAGTCGCGCCATTGGGGCAATTGGACCAGATTGTCGGCCCCCATGATCCAGATAAACTGCCGATCGGGATAGCGGCGGACGAGTTTTTTGAGCGTATCGATCGTGTAGCGGGTGCCGAGTTCGGCCTCGATCGCGGTCGCGCGAATCGGTGCACGCCGCGCCATCTGCCGCGCCGAGGCGAGACGCGCTGGCAGCGAGGCCATGCCCGCTTTGGGCTTCAGCGGGTTGCCCGGCGACACGAGCCACCACAGCTCATCGAGCCCCAGCGCGTCGATCGCATTGAGGCTGATCGCGCGATGCCCGCCATGCGCAGGGTTAAAGCTGCCGCCGAGGAGGCCGGTGGGGATCAAGGGTGTTCGCCTACGACTTCGACCTTTGGTAGGCTGTAACAATAGTCGCGAGGTCCGGCCGTTGCCCCGTCGACAACCTTGAGAAAGCCCAACGCTATTAGGCCGTCTTCAAAGCGAGAGCCTCTCGCCGCTGTAGTCTTCTCGTAATATCCTATGCACCCGCCTTGGAATGGTGTTGCAGCTATGCAGGCGCGAAGCGCGGACGCTTCGAGATTTCCAAACGCTCGTGATGTCTCGCTGATTTCATAGCCGCGCATTGTCAGGCGATTGGGTGCGACAGTACGGAAAAATTCCAGAACCTCTGCCGGGTTTCGATAGATGGGGTCTCGATTGGTCTGGGCTGTCCGATGATCAATACGGATTTCGCCGCCGAGCACCGTTTCGCAGGAAGGATAGCTGAGGACGATGGATGCCATTTTACGGCTGGGCATATGGTCGATGTCCCGACGTCGCTGAACCTCATCCACAAGGCCAGCGAAAATTAATCTTTGGCGCTGTTCGGCTACCTGCTTGTCGCGGACGAATGACACGCTCACCATATCGCGCGCGATGAGCCAAAAAAATGGTGTCGCAGCAAAGGCGACGATTAGCAGAAGTACACCAAAAAAACGCGCGGTCGGCTTTATCAAGGTCGGACCTGTCCCGTGCCGCGCACCAGCCATTTATAGGTGGTGAGCCCTTCGAGCGCGACCGGTCCCCGCGCGTGCAGCCGCCCCGTCGCGATGCCGATTTCGGCGCCCAAGCCGAATTCGCCGCCGTCGGCGAACTGGGTCGAGGCGTTGTGCATGACGATGGCGCTGTCCACCCCGCTCAGGAAGCGTTCGGCGGCGGCAGCGTCTTCGGTGACGATCGCGTCGGTGTGGCGGCTCGAATGCGCGTCGATATGCGCGAGCGCGCCTTCCAGCCCGTCGACCAAGGCGAGCGACACGATTGCGTCGAGATATTCGGTGTCCCAGTCGCCGGCCGACGCCGCATCGACATGCGGGCTCAGCGCCGCGACGCCCTTGTCGCCGCGCACTTCGCATCCCGCCGCAATCAGCGCGTCGATGATCGCGAGCGGGGCGGGGTAGGCGCGGTCGATCAGGATCGTCTCGGTCGCGCCGCAGACGCCGGTGCGGCGCATCTTGGCATTGACCGAAAGCTCGACGGCTTTCGCGGGATCGGCGGCGCCGTCGATATAGAGGTGGTTGATCCCGTCGAGGTGCGCGAGCACGGGCACGCGCGCCTCGTCCTGCACCCGCGCGACGAGCCCCTTGCCGCCGCGCGGGATGATGATGTCGATAACGCCCTGCGCCCGCAGCATCGCGCCGACCGCGGCGCGGTCCTGCGTCGGCACCAGCTGCACTGCATCGGCGGGCAGGCCCGCTTCGACGAGGCCTGCGGCAAAAGCCGCATGGAGCGCGCGATTCGAATGCACTGCCTCGCTGCCGCCGCGCAGGATCACCGCATTACCCGACATCAGCCCGAGCGCCGCCGCATCGGCGGTCACATTGGGGCGGCTTTCATAGATGATGCCGACGACGCCGAGCGGCACGCGTACGCGGCTGAGCACCAGCCCGTTGGGCCGCGTCACGCGGTCGATCTCGGCACCCGCCGGATCGGGGAGCGCTGCGACATCGTCGATCGCATCGGCGATCGCGGCGAGCCGCGCCTCGTCGAGCCGCAGCCGGTCGAGCATCGCGCCCGACAGCCCGTTCGTCCGTCCCGCCGCCATATCTTCGGCATTGGCGGCGAGGATGTCGAAGGCGCTGGCGCGGATCGCTGTCGCAGCGGCAACCAGCCCCGCAGCCTTGTCCGCGGTTGCCGCCAGCGCCAGCTGCTTCGCCGCGCCGCGCGCGCGCGCGCCCATATCGGCGATCAGGGCGGCGGCATCGCCGGGCATCGGTGGCGCGGTGAGAGCTTCAGCGTTCATGGCGCTGCCACTATCACGTTTTGCATGACGCCCGAAAGTCCCGTTGCGCCATGCCCCGCGCGCCTTTAGGCAGGGCGCCATGAGCGGGGATATTGAAGGCATCGGGGCGGCGGTCACCGCGGGGTTGGCGGCGCGCGCGGTCGAGCCGCCGCATGGCAGCGGGCGCGAACCGGGGGACGCGCTGCGCTGCCTCAATTGCGGCACCAGCCTGACCGGCTCGCACTGCCACCATTGCGGCCAGCGCGCCGACGTCCACCGCAGCTTCGGCGCGATCGGGCATGATCTGGTCCACGCGATCTTTCATTTCGAGGGCAAGATCTGGAACACGCTGCCGCTGCTCGCCTGGCGGCCCGGCGACCTGACGCGCCGTTATATCCACGGCGAGCGCGCGCGCTTCATCTCGCCGCTCGCGCTGTTTTTGTTCGCAGTGTTCCTGACCTATGCGGTGCTCGCGATGGTCGGCAGCGGCGGCGGGGTGGGTGAGGATATTGCCAAGGCGGCGGAAGCGCAGACGCGGTCAAACGCGCTCAAGGAAAGTTTCGAACAAGAGGTCGACCGCGTCGATGCGCGCCTTGCCGCCAGGGATCTACCCGCTGCTGAACGGCGGCAGCTCTTGGACGAGCGCGCAACGCTCCAGAAAAGCGCCGGTTACCTCCGCGTCGCGCGCCGCCTGACCCCGGCCGAACTCGACAAGGGGCCGCCGGTGCTCGACGATCCGGTCGATCAGGTGATGACCGGTGCCGATTTCCTGTCGCAGACCAAGGTCGATACCGGGGTGTCTTTCATCGACGAGGGGCTGCAAAAGGCGATCGCGAACCCCGGGCTGCTTTTCTACAAGCTCCAGGCCAACGCCTATAAATTCGCCTGGGCGCTGATTCCGCTCTCGCTGCCCTTTATGTGGCTGCTGTTTCCGTTCAGCCGCCGCTTTCACACCTACGACCATTTCGTTTTCGTCACCTATTCGATCAGTTTCATGCTGCTCTTGTTCGTGGTCGTGCGGCTGTTCAACCTGACCATCGTCGGCGACGTCGCGACTGCGTTCGCGCTGCTTTACGTGCCGTTCCATATGTATCGCCAGCTGCGCGGCGCTTATCGTTCGTCGCGGTTCGGGGCGCTGGTGCGCGCCACTTTGCTCCTTTTCTTCAGCATGTATGCGGTCGTCATGTTCATGCTGCTACTGCTCGCGCTCGGGGTGATGGGATAGCCCGAATCCGGGCGGCGCCGAATCGTAACAAAGGCCGGGCAAAGAACCCGCCGGTCGAGGAGGAGATTTGCGATGCATCATCACTGGGGTGAAATGGATCGGCGCCAGCTGATCGCGCTGGGCACCGCGGGGCTGGCCGCGCTGTCGCTGCCCGGCGCGGCGGCGGCGATGATGGCGCAGGGCTTTACCCACGGCGTCGCGAGCGGCGAGCCGGGGGCGAATTCGGTGCTGCTGTGGACGCGCTATGCCGCGGCGAGCGACACGATGCTGACGGCCGAATTGTCCGAAACATCCGACTTCGCCAAAATTGCCAGCGGCGGGACCATCGCGGCGACGGGCGAGCGCGACCACACCGCCAAGCTGGTCGTCGCGGGGCTTGAACCCGGCCGCTGGTACTATTATCGCTTCGTCGCCCCCGACGGGACACAGTCGCTGACCGGCCGCACCCGCACCCTGCCGGCCGGGCCGACCAGCGCCTTCACCCTCGCACTCTTTTCCTGTTCGAACCTGCCGTTCGGCTGGTTCAATGCCTATGCCCATGCCGCGGCGCGGCAGGACATCGACCTGGTCGTCCATTCGGGCGACTATCTCTACGAATATCCCGTTGGCGACTATCCGTCGCTCAAACAGGCGGTGCCGGGCCGCGATATCCAGCCGGCGCACGAAATGGTGGCGCTCGCCGATTATCGCCTCCGCTACGCCGCCTACCGCAGCGACCCCGATCTGGCGCGGCTCCACGCGCTGTTTCCGATGATCGCTCAATGGGACGATCATGAAATCACCAACGACAGCTGGAAGGGCGGCGCGGAGAATCGCAACGATGGCGAAGGCAGCTGGCCCGACCGTGTCGCCGCCGCCGAGCGCGCCTATCGCGAATGGATGCCGGTCGCCGACACCCGCTGGCGCGATTATCAGGTCGGCGACCTCGCGACGATCTTCCTCCCCGAAACGCGCCTCACCGGGCGCGACAAGCCGTTCGAGATCGACGAAGTGGTCGCGGGCGGCGGCGATGCCGCGGCGCGGCTGAAACAATTTGCCGAGGGCGGCTATCGCGACAAGGGCCGGCAATTGCTGGGGACGGAACAGGAAGACTGGCTGTTCGGCGGGCTCGCGGCATCGACGAGGGCAGGGACCCGCTGGCAAGTCTGCGCGCAGCAGATCGTGATGGGTAGCCTGTTCACCCCGCCCGAGTCGAAAGACTGGTTCGGCGCTACCACGGCCGACAACGTCCGCCGCCGCATCGAAACCGCGCAGACCGCGGCCAAGGCGGGCCTGCCGTTCAACATGGACGCGTGGGACGGCTACCCGGCGGCGCGCTCGCGGCTGCTCGCGGCGGCGCAGCGCGCCGACGCCGACCTCGTCACGCTATCGGGCGACAGCCACAACGCATGGGCTTTCGACCTCAGCGAAGGCGGCCGCTCGGCGGGGATCGAGATCGGCGGCCACAGCGTGACCTCGCCCGGCTACGAAGCCTATACCCGCGGCATTTCGGATAACGCCCGGGTGTCGGCGCTGCGCGCCGCATCGCCGCAGCTGCAATGGGCGAACACGCAGGATCGCGGTTATGTCACGGTGCAGATGACGCGCGATCGGGTCACCGCGAACTGGCACAATGTCGAAACGATCCGCACCCACACCCCGGTGCTGAAGGCGACGCACAGCATGACGGCGACGCGTGGGCGGCGAAAATATGACGCCGCCTGAGACGGAGGCTTGACATATTCATAACTCGATGGTTATGGATTAATCCATAGCCACGGAGTTATGGATTAGATGCAACATTCCCCCGACCTTCTTTTCAGGGCGCTCGCCGATCCCAGTCGGCGTGCGCTTTTCGAACGGCTGTGCCTCGAAGGCGAGCAGACGGTCGGCGCGCTGACGGCGGGCGCCGGTATTTCGCAGCCCGCGGTCTCCAAACATCTGGGCGTCCTCAAGCAGGCGGGGCTAGTGCTCGACCGGCACGAGGGACGCCAGACGCACTACAGCGCGCAGCAACGCGCGCTCGCGCCGCTCGTCGACTGGGCCGGGCGCATGAACCGCTTCTGGGAAGCGCGGTTCGACGATCTCGAAGATTTGCTCAAAAGGATGGATCAATGACCGACACCGATACGCGCACCGTAACTGTCGAGCGCGAAATTCCCCACCCGCCCGAAAAGCTGTGGCGCGCGCTGACGCAGCCGCACCTGATCGCGGAATGGCTGATGAAGAATGACTTCGGCCTCGACCTCGGCCACCGGTTCCAGCTGCGCGGCGACTGGGGCCATGTCGACTGCGAGATCCTCGACGTCGAACCGGGGCGCAGCCTCTCCTACAGCTGGAACCACGCGCACGACGATCCGGCCTATGCGCTGGAAAGCACCGTCACCTTCACGCTCGAACCGACGCCTGCCGGTACTTTGCTGCGCATGGAACAGGTCGGCTTCCGCCCTGACCAGAAGCAGGCTTTCGGCGGCGCCAAGGGCGGCTGGCGGATCCATCTCGAAAATCTCGAAAAGGTCGTGGCGACGCTCGACTGACCGTCAGACAGGGAGAATATGATGAACTGGAGCCTGTGGATCCGGCAGTTTCACCGCTGGGTATCGATCCTCTTTTCGGCGATCGTTCTCGCCATATTCGTGACGCTCGGCCTCGGGCATCAGCCGGTCGAGTGGGTCTATTACCTGCCGCTGCCGCCGCTTTTCCTGCTGATATTCTCCGGCCTCTACATGTTCTTCCGGCCCTATTTCAGGAAGCGCGGGAGCGCAGCGGGCTGATCCCTCAGCTATACGGCGGGGTGTCCTCGAACTCGGCGAACCAAGGATAGTCGTTCGCGACGCTGACGGTGAAGTTCGCGGGGCGTTTTTCGAGGAAGCTCGACACGCCCTCGGCGGCGTCGGCGCTGCGTCCGCGCGCAAAGATCGCGCGGCTGTCCCAGCTGTGCGCGCTCATCGGGTGCAGCGCGCCGAGCATCCGCCACAGCATATGGCGGGTCAGCGCGACGGACACCGGGGCGCTATGATCGGTCAGCTCGCGCGCCTTGGCGATCGCGGCGTCAACCAGTTCGCCGGGCTTGTGGACCGATTGCACCAGCCCCCTGCCATGCGCTTCGGCGGCTTCGATCAGGCGGCCCGAATAGCACCAGTCGACCGCGGTCTGGATACCGACCAGCCGCGGCAGGAACCAGCTCGACGCCGCTTCGGGCACGATCCCGCGCCGTGCAAAGACGAAGCCATAGCGCGCGGTCTCGCTGGCGAGGCGCGCGTCCATCGACAAGGTCATCGTCGCGCCGATGCCGACCGCGGCGCCATTGATCGCCCCCAGGACAGGCTTTTTGCAGTCGAAAATCCGCATCGACACGCGTCCGCCCGAATCGCGGATCAGTGGGTGCGACCAGTCGATCGTGCCGTCTTCGCCGATCGGGCTCGCGGAGGTGCCGTCGGGCAAGATTGCCTGTTTGTCGGTGCGCTTGGCATAGTCAAAGGTCGCCGCGCCCTGACCCAGATCGGCGCCGGCGCAATAGGCGCGGTCGCCCGATCCGGTGAAGATGACCGCGCGCACGCCATCGTCGGCGTCGCATTCGTCGAGCGCGGCGACGATCTCGAGCATCATTTCGGTGGTGAAGGCGTTCATCCGGTCGGGCCGGTGGAGCGTCAGCAGCGCGATGCCTTCGTGGCGGTCGAGGCGAATCTGGTCGAAGCTCATGTCTCTCTCCCTTGGTTGCCGCCATGGTTGCAAGCGATGCGGGCGAGTGCAAGCTCTAGTTGACGTAAACGTAAGGAAGCCGTCGTGATGCCGGGGATGACGCGCCCGACCTTTGCCGCTATAGGCGCCCCATCGCCCCGGCGCCGCGCCTCCGTCTGAGTCGCTTTGCCGGGGCCATTCATTTGGGTCCGACAGAAAGTTTGAACGCCATGTCCCGTCGCCGCCAGATCTACGAAGGCAAAGCGAAGATCCTGTACGAGGGCCCCGAACCGGGCACGCTGATCCAGTATTTCAAGGATGATGCGACCGCGTTCAACGCCCAGAAAAAGGGCACGATCAGCGGCAAGGGCGTACTCAACAACCGGATTTCGGAGCATGTCTTCACGCTGCTCGGCAATATCGGCGTGCCGCACCATTTCATCCGCCGCCTCAACATGCGCGAGCAGCTGATCCGTCAGGTCGAGATCGTGCCGATCGAAGTGATTGTGCGCAATGTCGCCGCGGGTACGCTGTCGAAGCGTCTCGGCATCGAGGAGGGGACACAGCTTCCCCGCACCCTGATCGAATATTGCTACAAGGACGACGCGCTCGGCGATCCGCTCGTCGCCGAGGAGCATATCGCTTGCTTCAACTGGTGCAGCCAGGAAGAGCTGCACGACATTCAGGACATGGCGATCCGCATCAACGACTTCATGTCGGGCATGTTCGCCGCGGTCGGCATTCGCCTTGTCGATTTCAAGCTCGAGTTCGGGCGGCTGTATGATGGCGATTTCAGCCGCATCATCCTTGCCGACGAGATCAGCCCCGACGGCTGCCGTTTGTGGGACATGACGACGAACGAAAAGCTCGACAAGGACCGTTTCCGCCGCGACCTCGGCGGCGAAGTCGAAGCCTATCAGGAAGTCGCGCGGCGGCTGGGCCTGCTGCCCGAGGGCGGCGAGAATGCCGTGCTCGACCTCGAAAGCCACCGGAAGAAAAAGGGCAGCTGAGCCTTAATGCACCCCGGCGAAAGCCGGGGCCCAGCCAAATGACGCATGGACCCCGGCTTTCGCCGGGGTTCTCATTTTGCGCGGTCAGATATTGATGCTCGTCGGGATCAGGCTCGGCTGCAGATACGGATAAGGCTGCATCCGCTCGGCATTGCGCTGGGCGATCTCGGCCTCGACTCCCGTCAGCGCTGCCTGGAACCACGCCAGCGGCCCCTCGGCCCCCGTCACGCGCGGATCCTGAAACCAGAGCGGATAGGGAAAGGCGTTGCTGCGATAGTCGCCGAGCGGGCGGTAATGCACCGACCCCAGCAGTTCCAGCACATTGAGCTGTTCGAGCGCGAGTGCCATCGGCGGCATCATTGCAAGCCAGCCGGGCTTGTCCTGCGCGCGCTGCCCGGCCGGTGCCGCCTGCCAGCCTGCGCCGGTGACGGCCGGGGCAAAGGACATGATGTCCTTTTGCGGGAAGTTGACCGCGGCATGCTGCGCGCTCGCGGTGAACATCACCATCGTGCAGATGCCGACGAGCTGGCTGCGGCTGACGATCGGGCCAAAACCCTTGATCTTCGCTTCGCCCGCGAGGCACGTCGCCCATGCGGCGAGTTCGGTATCGCCGGTCACGTCTGCGTCGCTCGCATAATAGAGGTCGATATATTGGCGCGCCCATTCGTGGATCGCGTTCCACACGAGTAGCGCGTCGTCGCGGTACGGATAGTCGGCGAGCGCCGAATCGGTCCCGACGCCGCGGATGCCTAGGTCGGCCGGCAGCATCTTGCCATAGAAATCGAACGCCAGCCGCGCGTCGACCGCGGCGAGCTGGCTCGATGTGATCGTGCCCGCAAAAATATGGTCGATCGGGCCGCCCGCCGCAATCAGCGAGGTCGCGGCCTGTTCGTTGATGAACAAGGTTCCCTCGAAATGCGGGACGAGCAGCGCCCAGACCGGGTGGACTTCGGCGAGGTGGCGGTGCGTCGCGACTGCAAAGGCCTCGATCACCAGATGCGTGCGCGCCAGATGCGCGAACAGCTCGTGATAATTGCCGTCGGCGACCTGCACGACGAACTTTGCCATTTCCCAGCCCCAGATTTTGTCGGTGACCGGCGAGGGAGTGAACATCGGATAATCGGCGGGATCCTGCCCGCACTGGATCGCGACCGGGATCAGCGATGAGCCGCCCGGCGGTACGGCGAACAGCGCCATCGGCTGCCAGGCATATTTGGCCATTGTTCCGTAGGTGCCGGGGTCGAGCACTTCGAGCGGCTTGTAGTCGAGCATGAAAAGGCGCCCGTCGGCGAGCGCGGCGGCGAGCGTGTCGCCGTTCACGACTGCGGCATATTTGGCGGCGGCGAGCGGGAAACTGGCGGGCAGGGCATCGCCGACCGCGGTGATCAGCATGCAGTTCGGACCCTGCACGCGCAGCCGGGCGAACTCGCTGTCGTCCTGGAAGTTGTAGCTTATGCCAGGAACAGGCAGCGTCGCGAACAGCGCGCGATACGCCTCGATGCTGCGCGGCGTCGTGCTGCCGAGCCCCGCGGCTTCGTCGACCTTCATCAGATCCTCGAGCCGGTCCTTATAGCCCTTGAGCAACGCGACATGGGCATCGCGCTCGGCCGCGGCGACGGCATTTTCGACGTCGCCGACGATGCGTTCAAAGATATTGCCGCCGGTGTGAACTCCATGCTCGGCCGCGATCTTGGCGACCGAGGCCTCGATCGCGTCGCATTCGACCAGCGCGGTCTCATATTGCGCGCGCGGGCTGTCGAGTTCGCCTTTATCGACCCCGCCAAGCTTCACCGTCAGCGCGTTGCGGACGATATCCAGCCCGACGCCGATCAGGATCACGAACCAGGCGATCGTCGGCTCGTCATTTTTCGGCACGTCGCTGGCGAGCGGCACCCCGGGCAGTGTCGGAATATCGGTGGTCCACACATAGACCGCCTGCGTCGCGGTCAGTTGCGCCGCGCGCGCGGCCTGCACGGCGGGGCTGTCGTTCTGCGGCAGCGTGGGATCGGCCGACGGCATCGGCGTCGCGGGTGCGGCGGGGGTGGTCGAAGTCAGCGGCGGCATCGGATAGGACATATCTTGCTCCTGGCGGGCGCGGGAAAACCGGGCGCCGCTATCGCTGAACATGGTTAATATTTCGCAAGCCGATGGCCCGGTACTGCACCCTAGGTCCGTGATAAGACGCGATTTCGATCCTTAACCGATGCTTTACCCCTGCTTGCTATCCGGTGGACATGACGGGGGTCTTTAGCAGATTGATCACGCGGATTTTTCCGCCGGTTCCGGAGGAAATCCGGGACGATGTCGCGATTTTGCGCGCCAATCGCATCGAAACGCTGACCCCGATGCTGTTCCTGATGCTGGCGGCGACGACCCCAACCGCGATTTATGCCGGGGTTGCGACCGTGCATCCGGTGATCCGTATCGGTTTCCCCATGATCCTCGCCATTGTCGGCGTCCTTGGTTTCCTGTTCCTGATGCACAATCGCGGCCGCCGCATGAGCCCGCGCCGCGCACGGCGCATGATCCGCGAAGCCAGCTGGGTTTCGGGCATCACCGGATTGATGTGCAGCATCTGGACGGTGACCAACTGGCTCGCCGCGCCCACCGCGACGCATAGCTATTATGCGATGATTATGGCGATGGGGTCGCTCGCGACCGCCTATTGCCTGTCGTCGATCCGCTTTCCCACTTTCCTCAATCTGGGGGTCGGGCTGGCGCCGATCGCGCTGCTGATGCTGACATCGGGCAACGCGCCCGAAATCGCCGCCGGGACCAGTCTGGTCATCGCGACCCTGTTCCTGCTCCGCATGGTGCTCCAGCAGCATGGCCAGGTCATCGACCTGCTCGAACTGCAGCGGCAGATGCGTCAGCTGGCGCACACCGATCCGCTCACTGGCCTTGCCAATCGGCGTGAATTCGACCTGCGCATCGAAGAAGAGATTGCGAAGGCGGACGCAACCAGCCCGTTTGCGATCGCGTTGCTCGATCTCAACGGATTCAAGCCGGTCAACGATCAGCACGGCCATGCTGTCGGCGACGCGTTGCTGTGCGAAATTGCCGAAAGGCTGCGTCGGACCTGCGGCGCGCATGGCGTGGTGGCGCGGCAGGGCGGCGACGAATTCGCCATCCTTGCACCCGCCGGATCGCCGCTGCTCGCAACCTCGCTCGCCGACCATATCCTCGCCGCGCTCGCCGCGCCCTATCGCATCGATGGGCGACCGATCCGCGTCGGCGCCAGCATCGGCACCGCGCGGTGGCCCGAGCACGGCCATACGGCGCGCAAGCTGTTCGAGGTGGCCGATACGGCGCTGTATGCCGCGAAGGCTGCCGATCGCAACCAGACGTCGGCGATCGAAAGCGTCGGCCGGGTCGCGTAACCCGGGCGACGAAACCGAAGCCTGTCAGCAAGTGAGCAGTCGGCCTGCTGCCCAATCTCGATACCAATCGGAAAATGCGGGAAAAATAGCCGCATGGCGGCACGCGTCGGCGTCCGGGATTATCGGTTTGGTAACCATCCCCGGCTAACGCTCCCACAAACAGAGTGGGGATCTGAGCATGGACGTTTCAAAGGTTACGGCGGCCGACCAAGCGCGTTCCATCAATTGGGATCTGCTGGAGAAGATTGTCGTCACGGTGCTGCTCGGCACGCTGGCGATGCGCATGATCCCCGCCGCGGTGGCGAGCGGAACCTGGCAGAACTGGATCATCCTGCTTGCCGAAGGCTGCGTGGCCTTCTTCGTGCTCATCCGCCGTCCCACGACAACGATCACGCGGCGTCCTCGCGACTGGGTGCTGGGCTTTGCGGGAACCTTCGCCGCGATGCTCGCCGTTCCGTCCAGCAATGCGCCGCTGGTTCAGCTCGGAATCTGCCTGTTCCTGATGCTGACGGGACTGTTCATCCAGCTTTATGCCAAGTTCATCCTGCGGCGCAGCTTTGGCGTGGTTGCCGCCAATCGCGGGGTGAAGATCGGCGGACCGTATCGCTTTGTGCGCCACCCGATGTACGCCGGTTATGCACTGACGCACGTCGGCTTTCTGCTCAGCGGTCCCACGGTCTGGAACTTTGCCGTTTATGCGCTCGCACTGGGGCTTAATATCGCCCGGCTGGTGGCTGAGGAGCGGGTGCTGATGGCCGACCCCACCTACCGCGAAATGGCGGCGCGGGTCCGTTATCGCCTGATCCCTGGCATATTCTGACCGGACGCTGGCTATGGACTGGCTGCTCGGCTTCATCGACGTCAAGGCGATCCTGATCGTCATCCTGATATTCGGGCCGCTCGAACGTGTGTTGCCGGCGCGGCCGCAGCAGCAGGCGCTGCGAAAGGGGTGGGCGAACGATGCGGTTCACTGCGTGCTCAACCGTATTCCGATTGGCATCGGGCTTGGACTGTTTGCCGGATTGTCGATATGGCTTGGCGATGCTGCCGTACCGGCGTCGGTTCGCGCCAGTGTTGCGGCGCAACCGCTGTGGCTCCAGACAATCGTGCTGATGCTGCTCGCGGACCTGATCTTCTACGCGATGCATCGGCTGTTCCACACCGTCCCGGCGCTCTGGCGGTTTCATGCCATTCATCACAGCATTTCCGACCTCGACTGGCTTGCGGCCTACAGGATCCACCCTGTGGACCAGATATTGACAAAGGGAGCCTCGCTGATCCCGGCCTTTGCGCTGGGCTTTTCCGATGTCGCGCTGGCGATCTTTTTTGTTGTCTTCCAGTGGCATACCCTGCTGCTCCATAGCAATGTGCGGCTTGGGTTCGGACCGCTCCATTGGCTTGTTGCTTCGCCCTGCTTTCACCATTGGCACCATGCCGACGACCCGGCCGCCTGGAATCGCAACTTCGCAGCACAATTTCCGCTCTGGGATTTGGTGTTCGGCACCGCGCAAATGCGCCGCGATGTGATGCCCGAACGCTATGGGATCGAGGATCAGATTCCGCCGACCTACGGGCGCCAGCTAATCTATCCGTTCCAGCGGGAATCCAAAGACGCGGCGTGAACTCCGCCGGGCATCGCGCTTTGGCATGGACGCGACAACAGCTGACGTCGTCGGTCGAAAGCTCCGGTCAGGTCGGGTAACGATGGGTTGACCGCTCGCAGAGTGGTGGCCAAACCGGCCCTATGACCAAATCCTTTGCCCGGCGCGCTTCGACCGCCCTGTCGCCCCTTGTCCTGCTGATCGCTACCGCCGCACCGACCTATGCCCGCGACACGGCGGCACCCACCACCGCGACGACAGCCACCAATCCGCAAACCCACGCCGCAAAGGCGTGGAACTTCGCCGCCAGCGACGTGCCGGTCGACCCCAATATCGTCTTTGGCGCGCTGTCCAACGGGATGAAATATGCGCTGCTGAAAAACAGCACGCCCAAGGACAGCGTCGTCTTGCGCATGCGCTTTGACGTCGGCAGCTTTGCCGAGGCCGACGACCAGCGCGGCCTTGCGCATTTCCTCGAACATATGGCGTTCAACGGGTCGAAGGGCGTGCCCGAGGGCGAAATGATCAAGTTGCTCGAACGCAAGGGGCTGGCGTTCGGTGCCGACACCAATGCGTCGACCGGGTTCGACCAGACGGTCTATCAACTCGATCTGCCCAATGCGTCGGACGATCTGATCGACACCGGGTTGATGCTGATGCGCGAGACCGGTGGCGAGCTTACCATCGATCCCGCCGCGGTCGACCGCGAGCGCGGGATCATCCTGTCCGAACGCCGCGCGCGCGACACCTATCAATTGCGCAATGTGATCGACCAGCTCGACTTCCAGATGAAAGGGATGACGGTCGCAAACCGCATCCCCGTCGGTACCGAAGAGGTGATCAAGACTGCCCCTGCTGCGCGCCTCCGCGACCTTTACGACCGCTATTACCGGCCCGAGCGTGCGACCTTGGTGATGGTCGGCGATTTCGATCCCGCCGCGATCGAGGCGAAGATCAAGGCGCGCTTTGCCGACTGGAAGGGGCGCGGTCCCGCCGGCGCCGATCCCGAAATCGGCAATGTCGACTATGCCCGTGCCGCCGCGGCCGACGACTTCGTCGATCCGGCGATCCAGGATTCGGTGACCATCTCGGCCTTTAAACCCTGGGTCGAGAAGGCCGACACCAAGGCCCAGCGGGCAAGCGATCTTGCCGAGGATATCGGCGAGGCGATTCTCAGCCGCCGGCTGGCCAAGATCGCGCTGAACGAGGATTCGCCGATCCTGACCGGCTATTTCGGCGAAGCCGCGGGCTGGAAGAAATTCGAACAGGTCACCGTCGGCGCGGTCGCCAGGGAGGGCGCGTGGAAAGACGCGCTGGCGCTGATCGAGCAGGAACAGCGCCGCGCGATCGAACATGGCTTCACGCAGGCCGAGGTCGATGAACAACTGGCGAACCGCCGTACCGCGCTGAAGAATGCCGTCGCCGGGGTCACGACGCGGCGCAGCGACGGGCTTGCCGACGCGCTGATCTCGGCCGCCGAGGGCGATTTCGTCGTTGTCCGCCCCGAAACGTCGCAGGCCTTGTTCGAAGCGGCAGCGCCCTCGCTGAACGCCGCCGCGGTTACCGCAGCGTTCCGCAAACGCATGACCGGCTTCAGCGCCCCGCTCGCGCGCGTCGCGGTGAAAAAGCCGGTCGAGGGCGGCACCGACGCGATCCTAGCGGCACTGCGCGCATCGACCCAGCTTGCGGTTGCGGCACCGACCGAGGCCGCCAACGCGGCCTTCGCTTACGACAATTTCGGGGCGACGGGCAAAGTCGTCAGCGACAGCCGTGTCGAGGATCTCGGCATCCGCCGCATCCGTTTCGCCAACAATGTGATGCTCAATATCAAGAAGACCGATTTCCAGAAGGACAAGGTCATGCTGTCGCTGCGCATCGACGGCGGCAACCTGCTCGCGACGCGCGACGACCCCACCAAAGTTTCGCTGGCGGGCTCGCTGATGCTCGGTGGGCTTGAGGCGCACAGCCTCGACGAATTGCGCTCGATCCTCGCGGGCAAGACGGTCAGCCCCAGCTTCGGCAACGCCACCGATGCGTTCGGCGGAAGCGCGCTGACGTCGCCCGAGGATTTCGGGCTCCAGGCCAAGCTGATGGCGGCGTATCTGACCCACCCCGGCTACCGGCCCGACGGCCTCGCGCTGATCCGCCGTGTGCTGCCGCAGCAATATGCCGCGAACGACGCGACCCCGGCGGCGGTGCTCGGCCGCGATGTCGGCGGCATCCTCGCCAACGACGACCCGCGCTCGCAGACCCCGCCGCTCGCCAAGCTGATGACGCTCGACTGGGCGCAGCTGAAACCCGCCGTCGCCGACAGCTTCGCGCATGGCGCGATCGAGATCGGCGTCGTCGGCGACATCGACGAACAGGCGGCGATCGATGCGATCGCAGCGACCTTCGGCGCGCTTCCCGAACGCCGCGCCGCCTTCGACCCGCGCGCCGACGCGCGCGTGCGTGAATATGCAAAAGACCGCAGCGAGCGGACGCTGATCCATAAGGGCCAGGCCGAGCAGGCCGAGCTGCGCGTCTATTGGCCCGCGCGTGACGACAGCGACCTCGGCGAAGCGATGCGGCTCAATCTGCTGTCGCGGGTGATGCAGCTGATGCTGACCGAGGAGCTTCGCGAGAAGCTGGGCGAAAGCTACAGTCCCGGCGCGGCGGCGAGCCTGTCGGACGAGTTCCCGGGTTACGGCCATCTCTTCGCGGCGAGCAATGTCGATCACAAGGATCTCGCAACGACCCGCGCCGCGATCTTTGCGATCGCGAAGGAGCTGCGCGACACGCCCGTCTCCGCCGACCTGCTCGACCGCGCGCGCAAGCCGCTTGTCGAATCGATGGTCAAATCGCGGCGCGAAAACGCCTATTGGCTGAACTATGTCGCCGAAGCCGCGAGCCACGCCGATCGCCTCGACCGCAGCCGCAAGGGCATCGGCGAAGTCGAGGCCGCAACCCCCACCGACCTGCAGACCCTCGCGCGCCGCTATCTGGTCGACGACAAGGCGCTGGTGATCAAGGCGGTAAGCGACAAGGCGGGGAAGTAGGGGGCGGGCTTCCGCTAACGACCAATTGCGGACGTTCCCGACATGGGTCTATGTAGATCAATGGCACAGCATCGCTACACTTTGATTTGTGACTTCAACGGCGGAACCTATCTATCGCAAGTCGAAGCAACGGACGAGAAGGAGGCTCTCAGATCTTGGAGCGACTTGTTGCAACGGACGCAGTCGGTCGGGGCAGCGTCGGAGATCATTGCAAAGCATGCGATATCGGGTGGCGATCGACCCGCTCCTATCGATGGACTGGCTGACGTGTGGTGCTGGACGGCGATGATTCACGGAGGACTCGTGCTCACACATATCGTGCAATCCGCGTAGCGTCTGCTCTCCACCCCGTCCGCGGTATTCGTTTCCGATCAGAGCGCAATGGGGGCAACCGACCAATTGCAAACATTCAAACCGGACAACGGCAGCTTGCAGAATAGCATAATGTTTCTACACCGGTCTCATGAAACGCTTCCTGCTCACTAGCGCATTTGCCTTAGCCATCGCTGGAAGCGGTTGTGATGCTGACGAAGTTCCTCAAACTGCCGTAACGAATATTGAGCCCGAAAATGGCACAGATACCGGGGAGCAGTTCGCGCTTACACATGACGGACGTCGGGCACTTGAGCGTAAAGCGGAACAAGGTGACGGCGCCGCGGCATTCCAGATTTCTCAACATTTTGGCATGGCGGGTGGGGACAGCGGACGCGCTGGCGATCCTGAAAACGGCGTCAACGAGGATCGTTGGCTTAAACGCGCCGCAGCACTCGGGTTTGAGCCTGCGAAGCTCTCGTGGGCGGTAAAGACAGGACGTCGTGACTGCACTGCTGCTCGCCAAATGCTGGCTGAACTAATCGAAAACAGTTCGAACGCTGCGATACGAAAATCGGCCCAAGCATGGGCAGGTGACGATTATCTTTGCCGCCAAGCTAGCTGAACGCAACGTCCGCATCCCACCCCATTTCTGCCGCAAACTAAACCCGCCCCGGCGCCCTTGCCCGAATGAAATTCTCCAGCGCGACGAAGATCATTTCGCGCGCGTCGCTGCCCAGCATTTCGGCGGTCAGCCAGTCGAACTGGGCCCGGTCGCCGTGCGCCGCGGCGCTCACCATGCCGGCGAGCAGCGCTTCGTCGAAACTGATGCGCGGGCAGCAGGGCGGGGCGACGGCAAAAGGATCGGGCCAGCTGTGGCCGATCGCCTCGACCACCAGCCGGTACCGCCGCGCCGCAAGAATATTGCCCCAGCGCCGCTCGAGTTCGGGCATCGGGTCGCGATCGCCGCGGCGGCAGATGATGCAATAGCGCAGCGCGAGCACCGCCTGCGCGGCTTCGACCGACAGGTCGCGGATCAGCGGCTGCTGCGTGATCTGGCGCATCAGCGCGCTGCTCTTCATGGTCATGGCGTCTCCCGGCCCGTGCCGTCCTCCTCTCGATTCCCGAAAAAAGATGCCGGTCGCCGCGGATGCAGCGACCGGCAGGAGGGGACTGCTCCATCTTGCTATTGAGAATTAATCGCAAACGCAAGCGAAAAAAGAGGCGCCCGAAAGCGCCTCCAAAATCCGTGGTTTTTCCGTCTCGTCGCCCCCGCGAAGGCGGGGCCGCTGGCGGCGTTTTCCTGCGCCGCTGCGTAAACCGATGGCGGCCCCCGCCTTCGCGGAGGCGACGATGATTCTCAATCCTCGCCCGAAGGCTTCGATTGCAGCTGGATGTAATTCTCAATCCCCATCCGCTCGATCATCTCGAACTGCTTTTCCAGCTCATCGACATGATGTTCTTCGCTGGCCAGGATCGCGCCGAACAGGTCGCGGCTGACGTAATCGCGGACGCTTTCGCTGTGCGCGACCGCATCCTTGAGCAGCGGGATCGCTTCTTCCTCGAGCGCGAGGTCGGCTTTCAGAATTTCCTCGACAGTCTCGCCGACGCGCAGACGCCCAAGCATCTGGAAATTGGGCAGGCCGCCGAGAAAGAGGATGCGATCGGCCAGCTGGTCGGCGTGCTTCATCTCGTCGATCGACTCTTCGCGTTCGAACTTGGCAAGCCTCGCGACGCCCCAATTGTCGAGCATGCGATAGTGCAGCCAATATTGGTTGATCGCGGTCAGCTCGTTCTTGAGCGCCTCGTTCAGAAAATCGATGACCTTTTCGTCGCCCTTCATGGTGTCTGTCCTGTCATTTTGTCTTGGAATAGGGTGGGCGCATTATACGCGCCCCGGCCCCATCAGGCCAAGGTCAAAAATGGCAGAAAACCAAGAAAAATCAGGCGGTCGCGGCGACGTCGCTGATGATATTGCGAGCGAAAGGCAGGCATTGTCCGCATTTGGGTTTGCGACCCAATTGCGCATAGGCGGCCTTGGCACAGCGCAACTGGCCATCGCGCGCGACATCGCGCAGCTGGCTTTCCCTTATTGCGTTGCAGACACAGACGACCATGTGCGAATCCTTCTCAACAAGTGTGATGTAGGGATAGTGCGAGGGATTCGCAACAGGAAAGATGCGACTGGTTCGCAATCTGGACACCGGCATTTTTCGCCCGCGCGGCCCTTGCCCGAAACCTGATTCGCGGGCATAGGCGCGCCCATCCTCCCGCACCCGCCAAGCAAAGGTCGACGCCGATGAAAGTGAATGTCTATGTGACACTCAAGCCGGGGGTTCTCGACCCGCAGGGCAAGGCGATCCACCATGCACTCGAAGGGCTGGGCTTCGGCGGCGTCGCCGACGTCCGCGCAGGACGCTTTATCGAACTCGACGTCGCCGACGGGACGAGCGACGCCGATCTCGACGCGATGTGCGCCAGGCTGCTCGCCAACACGGTGATCGAAAACTACCGCATCGAACGCCCGTAAGGAGTCAGTGCCATGAAGACCGCCGTCATCGTCTTTCCGGGCTCCAACTGCGACCGCGACATGGCGGTCGCGCTCAAGCAGGTCACCGGCCGCGCCCCCGCGATGGTGTGGCACCGCGACACCGACCTGCCCGGCGGCACCGACTTCATCGCGCTGCCCGGCGGTTTCTCCTATGGCGATTATCTGCGCTCGGGCGCGATGGCGGCGCGCTCGCCGATCCTGCGCGCGGTTTCAGACGCCGCGGGCCGCGGCGTTCCCGTGCTCGGCGTGTGCAACGGCTTTCAGGTGCTGACCGAGGCACAGCTTCTCCCCGGCGCTTTGATGCGCAACGCGGGACTCAATTTCGTCTGCCGCACCGTGCCGCTCAAGGTCGAAAACAGCCAGTCGCTTTTTACGGCCGCCTACGCCTCCAACGAGACGATCAACATTCCCGTTGCGCATCACGACGGCAATTATTTCGCCGACGCGGTGACGCTCGACCGCATTGAAGGCGAGGGGCGCGTCGCGTTCCGCTATGCCGACGCGGTCAACGGGTCGGCGCGCGACATTGCCGGAGTGCTGAACGATGCCGGCAATGTGCTGGGCATGATGCCGCACCCCGAACGCGCAATCGACCGCGCGCATGGCGGCACCGACGGGCTACGCCTGTTCGAGGCGGCGCTCGGCGTCCTCGCCTGACATGTCGTCGGGCGCATCGGCCGGGGATTTCGCTGTCGGCTGAAGCCAGCGACCGACGAGCAGCAGCACCGTCGGCCAGAAGATCGTGTTCCAGATGTCGTGCCAATGCGCGGCGTCGGGCTGGATCGTCGAGCGACTATGTTCGGCGGTCATGTCGAGCCATTCACCGCCGCAGGCCATCGCGACCACGGCGAGCCATGCGACTATCCACCCCCGCTGCCACCGCCAGAGCAGCCGGACGGCCAAAAACAGCGCAAGCCCGAAATAGATGTGCAACGCATCCTTGCCGAGGCCGCTCGCTTCGATAATCGAGAGTTTCCGTTCCTCGAACAACGAGGCGATTTCAATCAGCGTCATGGATCAAACCTTGGCAGCGAATGGCGTAAAATCGGTGCCTTCGTCGAACACATCGACACCTTCGCGGCGCTTCAACGCACCCACCACCAAATAAGTTGCCGGGGTCAGTGCCGCTTCCCACGCGACCTTCATCGCCCAGTTCGTTGTCATCACCAGCAGCACCTGCTCCGTTTCCCAGATCCCCAGAAAGGCAAT
>JAEMRT010000212.1 GCA_016463225.1 Sphingopyxis sp.
GCGCCAACCCGATGCTGGCGACATGGACCGGCCCCTATGAAGGGGTGCCGCCGTGGGACAAGATGGACCCCGAGCTGTTCCCCGATGCCTTCACCAAAGGCATGGCCGAGACGCGCGCGCAGGTGCAGGCGGTGATCGACAATCCGGCGGCGCCGACATTCGAGAACACCCATGTCCCGATGATGCTGGCGGGCGAGACGATGGAGCGCGTGTCGGCTTTGTGGGGCGTGCAGACGTCGAACAAGTCGAACGACCGGGTCGAGGATATCGACGCCGAGTGGAGCCCCAAGCTCACCACCTTTTACACCGAGCTGTTCCTCGATCCCAAGCTGTTCGCCCGCTACAAGGCGGTGTACGACAAGCGCAACAGCAGCGGACTCAATGCCCAGCAGATCCGCATCGTCGAGCGCAGCCATGACGAGATGGTCCGCGACGGCGCCAATCTGTCGGCCGCCGACAAGAGCAAGCTGGTTGCGATGAATTCCAAGCTCGAGAGCCTGTTCTCGGCGTTTTCTTCGAAGCTGCTCGGCGACGAAAAGCTTTATACCTTTGTCACCGACAAGGCCGAGCTGGCCGGTCTCGACGCGGGCTTTGTCGCCTCGCTCGCCGCGGCGGCCGATGCCAATGGCAAGCCCGGCCAGTGGGCGATCAAGAACACACGGTCGTCGGCGCAGCCGGTGCTGCAGAACGCCACCAACCGCGCACTGCGCGAGAAGGTCTATAAGGCGTTCGTCAGCCGCGGCGATAATGGTGACGCCAACGACACCAACGCCACGATCGCCGAAATCCTGGCGCTGCGCCAGCAGCGCGCCGAGCTGCTCGGCTTTGCGACCCATGCCAATTACCGCATGGCCGACACGATGGCGAAGACCCCCGCCAATGCGATGGGGCTGATGATGAAGGTATGGCCCGCCGCCGTGGCGCGGGTGAAGGAAGAGGTCGCTGACATGCAGGCGATCGCCGACGCCGATGCCAAGGCCGGCAAGGGCCCGAAAATCACTATCGAACCATGGGATTATCGCTTCTATTCGGAAAAGGTCCGCAAGGCGAAATACGACCTCGATGAGAGCGAGGTGAAACCCTATCTCCAGCTCGACAAGCTGGTCGACGGGATGTTCTGGTCGGCGGGACAACTCTATGATCTGGGGTTCCGCGAGAACACCGGCACGATCCCGGTGTTCGACCCCAAGGTGCGCACCTTCGAGGTCTATAATCTCAAGTCGGGCGAGAATGTCGGGGTCTTTTACCTCGACAATTTCGCGCGCGACGGCAAAAGGTCGGGCGCGTGGATGACGACCTATCGCAGCCAGCAGAAGCTGGGTGGCGACCGCAATGTGCTGGCGTCGAACAACAATAATTTCACCGAAGCGGCGAAGGGCGAGCCGACGCTGATCAGCCTCGACGACGCGTCGACGCTGTTTCACGAATTCGGCCACGGCATCCATTTCCTGCTGTACAACATCAATTATCCCGCGCTCGCCGGGGTGCCGCGCGACTTTGTCGAATATCCGAGCCAGGTGAACGAGAATTGGCTGATGACCCCCGAAGTGCTGTCGAAATTCGCGACGCATTACAAAACTGGCGCCCCGATGCCGCAGGCCCTGCTCGACAAGATCGACGCGTCGGGCAAGTTCAATCAGGGCTTTGAAACCGTTGAATATCTGTCGAGCGCGATCGTCGACATGAAGCTGCACGACCGCAAGGTACCGCCGACCGACGTCGACAAGTTCGAACGCGAGACGCTGGCCGGAATGGGCATGCCGCGCGAAATCGTGATGCGCCACCGCCTGCCCCAGTTCGGGCATCTGTTTTCGAGCGACGCCTATTCGGCGGGCTATTACAGCTACCTCTGGTCCGAAACGATGGACGCCGACACCTGGGCGGCGTTCACCGAGGCGGGCGGCCCGTGGGACCGCACCGTCGCCGACAAGTTCCGCACGCTGCTTTTGATGACCGGCAACGAAACCGACCGCGCCGAAGCGTATCGCGCCTTCCGCGGCCGCGATCCCGATGTGTCGGCGCTGCTGAAAAAGCGCGGCTTTCCGACCGAATAGAGCGAACAAGACCGGGGAGGCAAAGGGGGCGATTTCGCCCCCTTTGTTTGTTTGGGAGGTCGATGGTTGCCGTTGATCCTCCCTGTCGCGCAGCCATGGGGAGGATTTCATCCTCATCGTCATCCCGGACTTGATCCGGGATCCATAGCCGCGCTGTCGTCATGGATCCCGGATCAAGTCCGGGATGACGAAACATGCGACTCCGCTTGCCGCCGAAAGCTACATTCCCACCACTGCCATCCGAATCCCGTTGACCGTCCGCCAAAACGATATAAATATGATATCATCTTTATATCGAGTCGGAGGGTAAGATGGTTGATGGAGGAACACCGGCGCTGAACCGCAGTCGCGAGACGCGGGCGCTGACGCAGAGCGGTTATCTGATGTTGCTGATCTGGGTGCTGCTGGCAGGCGTCGCGGCGTGGGCGGCGATCAGCAATATCAACGGGGTCGAAGTCGGGTGGAAATGGGGCGTCGTCGTCGGATCGGCGGTGCTCGGTACGATCATCCTGTGCGGCTTCTACCTGATCAACCCCAATGAAGCCGCGGCGATCCAGCTGTTCGGTGCGTACAAAGGCACGGACCGCGAGGAAGGGCTGCGGTGGGTGCTGCCCTGGCTGACGCGCAAGAAGATCGCGGTGCGCGCCAACAACGTCATTTCGGACAAGATCAAGGTCAATGATTTGCGCGGCAACCCGATCGAGATGGCGGCACAGGTCGTGTGGCGCGTCACCGACACGGCGCAGGCGCTGTTCGACGTCGACGATTACAAGGAATTCGTGATGGCGCAGATCGAGGCCGCGGTGCGCTCGATCGGTTCGCGTTACCCCTATGACGACATCGAACATCAGGAAGTCACGCTGCGCGGCAATCATGACGAAGTCGGGGTCGAGCTGCGCAAGGCGCTGATCGAGCGGCTGAGCGTCGCCGGGATCACCGTCGACGAATGCGGGCTGACCCACCTCGCCTATGCGCAGGAAATCGCCGGGGCGATGCTGCGCCGCCAGCAGGCCGAGGCGGTGATTTCGGCGCGCAAGAAGCTGGTCGAGGGCGCGGTGACGATGGTCGAAATGGCGCTCAACCTGCTCGCCGAAAAAGGCGTCGTCGAGCTCGACGACGAGCGCAAGGCGGCGATGGTGTCGAACCTGATGGTCGTGCTGTGCGGCGAGCGTGACACCCAGCCGGTGGTGAACGCCGGGTCGCTTTACTGAGCGAATCGCCCGATGTCCGCGTCCGCCAAAAAAGCCTTTGCCCTCCGTCTCGATCCCGCACTTTATGCGGCGATCGAGCGGATGGCGGCGGCCGAATTGCGCAGCGCCAACGCCGAGATCGAGGTGCTGCTGCGCGAGGCGCTGGCGCGGCGCGGGATCAAGGTCGCCGTCAAACCGGGGCCCCGACGCGGTCGCCCCCCCAAGCAGGAGGAATGACGATGTTGCACATGTTCATGGGAAAAGAGCCCTGGTTTCAGGCGAGAAATTTCGGTTTTGGTACGGGCCTGCCGACCCGGTGGCAGGGTTGGGTGCTGATCCTGTCCTATCTCGCCGCCGTGACTGGATGCGCGCGGCTGGCGACCGAAGGCAACTTCGCAACGCGCGGCGTCGCCATCGGATTGCTGGTCCTCGTCACCACCATCTTTGTCATCGTCCGCCGCAAACGAACCGAGGGCGGTGGACGCTGAGCCCAAGGCTGAATGGCGGTCTTTGGATGGGAATCTGATATTCCTGCTCGGCATCCCGGGTTTGCCCCGGGATCCCGCTTCCTGAGGCAACGACTGAGCTCAGAGGCAAAGCAGGACCCCGGATCGAGACCGGGGTGACGATAGCTCGAAGTCCCCCTTCGACCGCAAACCATCCGCGGCAACCTTTTCCACCGATAGCGCCCCCACCCCGCTTGCCCCACCAGTAGTTGAT
>JAEMRT010000033.1 GCA_016463225.1 Sphingopyxis sp.
AGGGGGGCGTGCGACTCATGCAGGTTGGCAGTCCAGAGGCGTACCGGGCAATTTCTGCCGCGGCGGTGATGCGCCACGACAATCGGGAAAAGATCGCAGAATGCGAACGCGCCGCCGTCAAAGCCAAGGATAGCGTGCGCTGCGCGATCAACGTGGGGCCGGCAGATTCCAGTCGTCCCTAGCCACCGAGAGGCCAAGAAAACGGCAGCGAGCCTTCGCAACCACCATCAGAATACGAAGCGGCTAAGTGACAAAGGATAGACTACGAACGTCGAAGCTCAGCAGTGAAGATGTCGCCTCATTTTGGGGCGTCAGTGCCCGCCGCCTCTTTGATCGCATCGAGCAGCTTTTCGCCAGCGTCGGCAGCAACTGTTTGAATCACGCGCTTGCCGGTCGCCGGATCGGTCTGGTGGAAGCGGAACTCCACGCCCTTC
The DNA here is from genome assembly GCA_016463225.1 of Sphingopyxis sp. Lineage (GTDB taxonomy): Bacteria > Pseudomonadota > Alphaproteobacteria > Sphingomonadales > Sphingomonadaceae > Sphingopyxis. The sequence goes on from JAEMRT010000033.1 coordinate 435, forward strand.
AATGGCTTGGAGATGAGATCGGCGATCATGAGCTCACGCTGCCGGTTCTCGGCATTCGCAAATGGCGCGACAAGATCGACGAGCCATATCTGATCGCCCGACTGCCATTCCTCGAGCGTCAGCCTGTTCTCCGGTTCGATCATGCCCTTGTCGAGCTTGCGCACAGCCTCCGGCGTACATCTAGCCCACATGGCAAGACCGACTGGCTGCTCACCGTCGCGAAAGAGATAGAATTGCTGGTGGATCAGCGCAGGCATCACCAGCCACTCGAGGTCGCCAATGCTGAATCCGCGGTGGAGCGGGGACTGCGTCAAAAGCCACGTCATCTCACCGAGCAGATGACTGACCGTGGGCGGGGTTGTCTGAACCGCGGCCTTGCCCGTCGACTTTTTGCCGGCTGGGCCGGATTTTTTGTTCATGTGCTTATTAACCTCAAGCCACCGCTGCCGCGAACCAGTCGTGCGGCGCCATTCCATCCTTCGGCGGGTTCCGCAAGTCGCCATCGACCGCATCGGCGCCGAATCGGCTCATTGCTTGGGCGAGATTCGATGCTGCGCGCACCGCATCGAGCTCGATCACCTCGGGTCCGCCTTCCGGGGCAACTGGGGCCAGGAAACCGCCGCGGGTGGGTGCAAAGCCGAACGCGACATTGCCGATCGTAGCGGTCGTGCCGTTCTCCCGCTTGTACGTGGCCGTCGAAAGAGCGAGATTGTGGCCGACTTTCACGCTGTCCGATGTCGCCAGACTTCGGAGGCCGATTTCAGCAACGCCGAGTTCCAGGAGCGATTTGATTTCATCGCCTTGCGAGATGCCATCAGCGTTGCGGTCGGCCCAGACCTTGAGTTCGCCGAACCGCGTGTCGGTTTTGTCGAGCTTGCCGTCCTTGTTGCTGTCAAGCGCGGCGAGGCCTTCCCAGCTATTCTTGGCACCTTCTTTCTCGGAGAGGAAAGACAGCTCGGACGCATTGGTAATCATGCCATCCTTGTCGCGGTCGATCGCGAGCATGCCGTCACCGCCTGACATCCAACCGGTGTCGTCGCGCAGACCATCGCCGTTCATGTCGAACCAGGCCTTCGACTTGCCCGCGCGCTTCGACTCCAGTCCATCGCCATCAAGATCGAGCAGGATCGCCGAAAGCATGCCGAATCTGCTTCCGGCGAACTGCATCAAGCCCGCGTCGGCGATCTGCCCCGCATCCACCGACAACAGCCCCTTCGCATTGCGGGGGACGACACGCGCGCCACCAGCTGCAGCGGTCAGGCGATACTGTTTTGCCTTGCCTTCCCAGCTGCTGTTCTGGAACTCGATTTCAGGGAATATCGAGAGCGCTTTGAACGCCAGCCCTGCGTCGAGCAGCTTGCCTTCGGTGCCGCTCGCCCTGGTGAAGCTGCCAGTATTGAAAACAATATTCTTGCCGAACGCCGCCTGCTCGCCCGTCGCAATCCCGGTCAGCGAGACCGACACGACCCCTGCCTGCGCGAGGCTCAGCAGTTCGCCCGCATCGGTCTGGCCATTGCCGTTATTGTCAAACCACAGTCGGAACTCAGCGAAGCGCGCGTCATCGCCACTGAGCACGCCGTCGCCATCGCTATCGAACGCGGCCAGGCCTTCGAGATCGGTTTTCGCGCCCTCTTTGTCGGCGACAAAGGAGATTTCGGAGATGTCGTCGATCTTGCCATTGGCATTGCGATCGAGCGCAAGGAAGGCGTCGCCCTGCTCGATCCAGCCCGTCTTGTCGGCAATCCCGTCGCCGTTCATGTCGAACCGAACTTTGTTGTCGGCCATTTCGACGAGGCTTTTCCCATCGCCGTCGAAATCGAGAACGATCGGCGGCGCAATACCTTCGACAGGGTCTGCGCCGCTTTCGGGTTCGGGATTCGCCGCGTCGTCCTCGAAGGGAACAAACTGACCCGTGACCGGGTCATAGCGATAGAGCGGGCCGTCCGGGTTGGCCGTGTTTGACGCGTCCGGCACGGGAATCCAGCCGAAGCCGACGTCGCCAACCTCACCTTGGGTGCCGTCGTCGCGGGTGTAGATAGCGGTCGCGCTGACAATGTTGGCGGAACCCGAAAAAGGAGCCTCGATCACATTGCGCTCGAGCGAAATCGATACAATGCCTGCCGCCTGAAGGGTGAGAAGCTCATCGGCCTGACCGACCCCGTCCTGATTGAAATCGCGCCACATCAGGAACTTGCCGAAATCGACATCATTCGCATCGAGGATCATGTCCCCATTGCTGTCGAAGGCCGTCAGGCCTTCAAGGTCCGTCGTGGCGCCCTCCCTATCTTCGAGAAAGCTGATTTCTCCAAGGTCCGCAACCAGCCCATCACCATTTCGGTCCAGTGCCAGAATAGCGTCGGTCGGCTTCACCCAGCCCATATACTGACGCCGCTCGTCTCCGAACATGTTGACGACAATATTGCTCTCATGGGCGCTGACGAGATCGAAGCCATCACCGGTCAGGTCGAAAACGACCGGCAAATAGGGGTTGCCGAACGGTGACCCCGAGAGCGACGAGTTTATATTCTCGTCGTCGGCATAGAGCGTGTAGGGTGGGGCGGGCCAGGGATCGCCTGGATACCAAGATTGGTTCGCCGTGTAACCGTCGGCGGGAGTACCGCCGTGCGGGAATGGACGGGACGTCGTGCCTTCCCACTGGCTAAACTCTCCCAAATACAGCAGAATATTGCCTGTTGCTTTCTCGATCAGCCAGGATTCGTTGTACCAGCTTGAACCCCACTCTTCGCCTGTCTCCGTATTCTGGAAACGCATCTCATATTTAGAGAAATCCACGCTATTGTTGTTATAAACATATTTCCTGATGTTGGTGATGTTGACCCGAATGCTGCCCGTTGGCACGGACGATCCGCCGTCGTCGGCGGCCACAGCCAGGATTGTGTATTTGCCATTGGCGTCCGAAAGCCAGTTGGCGGACTCATAGTCCACGCCGTTGGCTGATACCGTAATGATGCCATTTGACGGATTGATGCTGAAGGCACCATCGATGTTTCCTGAAACGATCCTGTAGGTTATTCCCTGGCCATCGGCATCTGTTGCATTGATTTGCCCGGCAGAAGTGATCGCAGTCCCGAGCAGCAGATTTTCGGGGACGGTAAGCGAGTTCGGGACAGTCAGAATTGGCGCATTGTCGTTTGCATTGACGATATGGACGGTAACGCCAACGCCGTTGACGCTCCGCTGTCCATTCGCCCATGCATAAACGATCGGCACCGCAGCGCTGGTTTGCGCTTCATAGTCGAAAGCCGAATTAACGTGGAGCCGATTGCCGTTCACAATCGAAAACTTGCCCGAAACCGTGCTGCCGTCAGCAAAGACATAGGAAACGGCGTCGCCATCGGGGTCAGCTGCTCCAGAGAAGATGATCCCGGTATCGCCCGTGGCATTTTCGTAGATCGATCCATTGACTGGCTGCGCGGGCGTGCCCGGTGCCTCGTTCTTGTTTTCGATGAGAACGTTGTAAGTAAAGGGATCGGACTCGGCACCTGAGGCATCGCGCGCCTTTAGCGTCAGCGTCGCAACCCGGATTTCCATGAGGCCATCGCCATCGGTATCATAATAGAAACCCGCGTCGGTCCCGTAGCTTCCGCGATACGCCCTGAGCCAATCAGCCGAGAAGTTCGCTCCATTGAACAATAGCTGGCCGGCGCTGTTGGTCGTGAACCAGCCATTTGGGTTGCCGCCGACGATGACGAGATTTGGCGTCACCTGATCAGGATCCGACATCGCGAAATTAGCGACAACCTGGCCCGAATGCGATGGGTCGCTTCCGACTGTTTCGGAATAGAGCGTCTGGCTGGTCAGCGACAGATTGTTCGGCCGCTCATTGACATCCGAAATGAAGACCTGGAGCAAGGTCGCCCCCGAGACGAGCGACCCGTCGCTTGCCTGTACATAGACATTGGCGATGTGCGCCTCGAGCCGTCCGTCGCCATTCCAGTCATGGACGGCGTAGCCGGCGCTACGCGCCCACTCGAAGTTGAAATCGAGCCCCGGATTGAAGCGGACCGTATTGCCGTCGATGTAGAACCAGTTATTCGGATTGCCGCCACTCGCAAACTGCAGCGCCGGCACCGCTCCATCTGGATCGCTCATCGCAAAGGCTGCAACGCCGACATAGGCGTTGGCTGGGTTTGAGCCGAGACCCGTTTCGTCGAAGAAGGACCAGACCGTCGAACCGCCGCCCGGCGCGTTCGGCGTCTCGTTGACGTTGGTGATACCGAGCGTGACTGTGGTGGCCGCCTGCGTGTACCCGCCGCTGCCCTGGTTGTCGCGCGCGATCACCGTGTAGTTGCGGCTCGGCGAGCCGGCTTCATAATTGAAGATCTGGTTCGTCGTGATGACGCCGGTGGTCGCATTGATCTGGTAACGCCCATCCCAACTGAAGGCGCTGGCCGCAGTGCCGTCCCAGAAATAGTAGCGCTGTTCGGCAAAGACACCCGCCCCGTCGGGATCGCTGGCGGTCACGGCCCCCGCGTAAGTGCCAATGCCCAGATTTTCAGCAACATTGAAGCCATAGCTTGATGGCAGGCTATTCTGCTCGTTCAGATTGTTGATGGCGATGGTGACGCTCGTCTGCGCCTGCAGATAGCCAGCGTTACCCGCATTGTCGCGCGCGACCACGGTGTAGGTCACACTGGTTGTGCCCGCCTCGAAGTTGAGCGCCGCGTTGACGGTGATCTGCCCGGTCACCGCGTCGATCGCATAGCGCCCGTCGGACGAAACGCCGCTCGCGGCGGCGCCATTCAGGAAATAATAGCGCTGCTGGCCGAAGGCCACCCCCAACGAATCGATGTCGCTTGCCGCGACCGATCCAATGACGGTGCCCACCGCAACATTCTCGTTCACCGCCATATTATAATTCGCGGGCAAGCTGTTGGCCTCGTTCACATTGGCCACCGTCACCGAGAAGCTGCGATCGATATATTCACCGCGAACGTCCATGATCCGGACGGTGATCGAATGGCTGGTCGCTGTCTCGAAGTTGAGCAGAGTGCCATTGGCGACCGATACCGCGCCCGCCGCATTCACCGTGAAGCGTCCACCTGCACTGTCGAGGATGCTGTAGGTCAGGCTGTCGCTGTCGGGATCGACGCCCGCGATGTTGGCGATGAGCGTACCGTTACCGGCATTCTCATTGACGATGCCGGTGAAGCTTGCGCCGGTGGGTGGTGCATTCACTGCGACTGTCACCTGCGCCGCGGTCGAGACAGCCGTCTGGCCATTTTCGGTAGCCCGCGCCGTTGCGGTCAGGCTGAGGTCCGACGACCATCCCGTCGGCGTGAGCAATTTGAGGCCAGCGAGCTGCGCTGCCGTCAACCTCCATGTCGCACTCGCGCTGTCAAAGCTGCCCGCGCTCAGTGTGACGCCTGCGGGCACGCCGGTGATCCATATCTCCTGCGTTTCCGAACCATCACCATCGGGAAAACTTGCGCCAAGCGTCAGCGCAATCCCAGCAGCATGGCCCGACGTACCGCCGGTGCTCGCGAACTGGGTGATGGTCGGCGTATCGGCGACGCCGTTCACGACGATATCAAATTCCTGCACCGAGCTGAGGCCACCAGCATCGACCGCGGTTACGCGAATGCGCGCCGTGCCGCTCGCATTTGCGAGCGGATTAATTGACATCGTCCGGACGCCGTTCGCATCGGCCGCGCCGAAGCTGATCCCAGCGTTCGTTATGAAATTCGTTCCGGAAATCACGTCGGCGGAAAGCTGCACCTGCGCATTGGGCGTGAGGTCGTCGGTTGCCGTCACCGACAGAATTTTCGCGTTGTCCTCGGTCGTCGACTGATTCCCGATCGCCGCGATCACCGGTGCTGCGTTGAGCCCCCAGAGGCTCGCCCAATTGGTGAAATAGGCGGAATCGGCCATCAGCGTATCGCGCTCCGCGGTGGTCGCCGGCTTCGCCTTCGTCGCCATCAGATCCGCAAGCGCTTCGATGTTGATCGTCCGGCTGAACCGTTCACCGGCGATAATGAAGTCGATCTTGTGATTGGCCCGACTCGCGGCATCCGCCACGACATACCAGCTCACGACCTGCACACTCGAGGTCGTGCCGATCACCGAAATCTTGAGATCGTCGCCGACGCGCTCGAACCAGAGGTCCTGATCGTTGATCGCACCCATTGCGTCCTGGAAACCGATGACGTCGATATCGTCCCCTGAGGGGTCATAATTGTAGACGAGATCGGCCCCCGACATGCGGTTGACGATATAGGTGTCGTTGTCGATTCCGCCGTTGAGGATATCATTGCCCGCGCCGCCATCGAGCAGGTCATCGCCCGCTTCGGCGTAGAGTTCGTCGTTGCCTTCCCCGCCGACAAGCACGTCGTTGCCGGCACCGCCATAGATGATGTCGTCGCCTGCACCGCCCATCAGCGTATCGGCACCATCTCCACCATGGAGCGTGTCGTTGCCCTGACCGCCATCGAGCGTGTCATCGCCTTCGCGGCCAGAGAGCGTATCGCTACCGCCGAGGCCGCGAAGAACATTGGCGACTTCGTCGCCATGGAGGACGTCATTCTGCTCCGAACCGGTGACATTCTCGATCGAGACGAGGCCATCGCCATAGGCCTGCGCGGTATAGCCGCCGCCGCGGCCAACAGTCAGGTCGACAGTGATGCCCGTCGTCAGCTGTTCGAACGATGCAGTGTCGGAACCCGCTCCGCCGTCCAGATAGTCCCAGGTGCCGCCGCCATCATTATCGACGAGCAACAGGTCATCGCCGCCTTCGCCAAACAGCGCATCGACGCCGCCGCCACCTACGAGGACGTCGTTCCCGTCGCCAGCATAGAGTCCGCCCGGCGCCGGTCCGCCGATCCAGCTTTGGACATAATCATTGCCATCGCCGCCGGAGAGATAGTCGTCGCCCGCGCCGCCGACGAGCTCGTCGATGCCGATGCTGCCTTCTAGGGCGTCATGACCGTCGCCGCCATCGAGACGGTCATTTCCGGCCGCTCCGTGGAGGACATCACTGCCGCTAAAACCGAAAATGCGGTCATGACCCCACGTCCCGGCCAGAATGTCGTCGCTCACCGTCCCCTCGAGGATATCCTCACGATCAGCTACCGCAATGATGATCGTGCGGCTGATAGCGAAGGGCGTCCCGGTCTGGTCGGTGGCGACAATGTCAATTGCCACGCTAGCGCCAGACTCGAAGTCGAGAACCGCACCTTCCCTGAGTCTGAGCATATTGCCGATGATCTCGAAGCGCGTATCGACCACCGCAAAACTGTATGACGCATTCGGAAGGCCGGCCAGATCGGGATCGGTTACTGACAGCGTACCAAGCGCAATTGCAGGTCTGGCCTCGCCGGCGCCGATGCGGTCGCGTTCGGTGATATCGGCGACGAGCGGCGACCAGTTGAGGCTGATTGGCGCCTCGTTGAGATCACCCATCGCGATCGTGACCGCCGACTGGACCTGATGATATCCCGGTGCCCCCACATTGTCGCGCGCGATGACCTGATAAGTGGGGGACGGATTCCCGGCTTCATAGTCGAGCGCACCGGCAACGCTGATCTGACCGGTCGCCGCGTCGATCGCATAACGTCCGTCGGCGCTGGTCGATGTCGCATTGGCGCCGTCCCAGAAATAATAGCGCTGTTGCGCGAAGCTGCCTGACTGATCGATATCGGTCGCCGCGACACTGCCGACGATGCTGCCAAGCACAGCATTTTCATTGACCGCCATTCCATAGGCAGCCTGGATGCTGTTTCCTTCGTTTACGTCGGCGACGCTGATTGTTACGCTCGTCTGAGCCTGATGATAGACCGCAGTCCCAGCGTTGTCGCGCGCGACCACCTGATAGATCCGCGACACATCGCCGGTCTCGAAATTGAGCGCGCTGTTGGTGCTGATTTGGCCGCTGTTCGCGTCGATCACAAATCGACCGTCATTGCTGATCGACGACGCGTTCGAGCCGTCCCAGAAATAATAGCGCTGCTGCGCAAAGGGCGATCCCGAAGCGTCGAGATCGGTCGCTGCGACCGATCCGATGGCTGTGCCGACCGCCACATTCTCGTTGGCCGAAAGGCTGTAGCTCACCGCCAAGTCGTTGGCTTCATTGATGTCGGCGATGCCGATCGTTACCGCCGTCTGCGCCTGATTATAGCCTGCGCCGCCGGCATTATCGCGCGCGATAACCTGGTAAGTCTGCGAGGGTGAACCCGTTTCGAAATCGAGCGCGCCGTGAACCTTGATCTGCCCGGTGATCGCATCGATCGCATAACGGCCATCCGCCGACGTCGCGGAGGCGATCTCGCCGTCCCAGAAATAGTAGCGCTGCACGGCAGCGCTGCCGGTCAAATCCAGATCGCTTGCTGTGACCGCTCCGACGAGCGTACCGATGGCGACATTCTCGCCCGCCACAAAGCTATAGGACGCCGGAAGACTGTTTGCCTCATTGCCCGGTTGCACCGCGACCGTGAACTCCTGCTCGCGATACGAACCGTGCGAATCGGTAACGCGAACGCGCACGGTGTGCGAGGCCGCCACCTCAAAACTGATCGCCCCCGGGTTCGCGATCAGGAGCTTGCCGTCGGCGGTGATCGCGAAGCGTTGGCCGGCATCGTCGACGAGCGCGTAGGTGATCAAATCGCCTTCGACATCGACGCTTTCAAACTCGCCGATGATCGTGCCTGGCTCGACAATATTCCCGGGCGTGCTTTCGACGATGGCCAGCGCAGCTCCCTCCTTCACGGAGATCGTGCCCGGCGCGTCGTTGACCGCCGCGATCGTTACAGTGACGGGCAGCTCGACCGAATGGCCACTCGCGTCGGTGACGATCACAATAAAGCTGTCTGTGCCATTGGCGTCGGTGCCGGGCGTGTAGGTGAGCGCCCCGGTTGCCGGGTTGAAGTTCGAGATCACTCCCTTCGCCGGGCCCGACCCGCTTTTAAGCTGATAGCCATTTACGTCATTGTCATGATCGATCACGCCATAATTTCCGTCGATCGTGACCGCCATATCTTCGGTCGTCGCCACAGCGCGCGCCGCCGCGGGTCCGATCGGCCGGGCCTTCCCTCCCTCGTGCCAATAGCGGGTCTGCGCATCTGCGATCGCCTGCGGAACCGCGGCCGGGACGGTCGCCGAGGCCGCGGTCATCGCGGCGATCAAGTTAAGCGTGTCGGGATGATCGAGGAAGATCGCATGCGTCGAGGTCTGGATCGATTTGATCCGGCTCGGCGTGGTCACGGCAAAGAAGTTAGTCACGGTGAGCACCGTGTCTTCGCCGATCACGAAGATCTTCAGATCGGTTCCGGCCTGCGTCAGCCAGATGCGGTCGTATGAGACGTTGGCGTCGAAGCCGATGATATTGACGCCGTCTGCATCGGCGATCGTGTCGCTGCCGTCGTTAGCCTCGATGAAATAATAATCGTCGCCAAGGCCGCCTTGGAGCGCGTCATTGCCCGAGCCGCCACCGAGACGATCGCGGCCATCGCCGCCCGTCAGCGTGTCGTTGCCCGCGCCGCCATAGATTTCGTCGTCACCGAGTCCGCCATCCAGGACGGTATCATTGCCGTCGCCGCCGAGAAGCTGGTCGTTGCCGGCATCGCCGCGCAATTCATCATCGCCCGCGCCGCCGACGAGGATATCGTCATCGTCACCGCCCCATAGCTGATCGTTGCCATCGCCCGCGGAGAGATTATCCTCGCCCGTGTCGCCGCGGATGATGTCATTGCCCACGCCTGTAATCAGGACGTCGTCGCCGCCCTTGCCGTCGATGACATTGTTCCCATCGAGTGCGTCGATGACATTGGCATTGGCATCGCCAGTGATTGTGTCGCCGCCCGTTTGCGAACCGACGATATTCTCAATACCCACCAATATGTCGCCTACGGCATCCCCGCCGACCTGCGCCGTTGACAGCCGCAGATCGACCGTCACCGCGGCAGACTTGATGTAGCGAACCGTATCGCCGCGCCCGTCCACGGCGTTGGCACCGCCGTCGAGCCGATCGGCGCCCGCGCCGCCCTCAAGGACGTCGTCGCCATCTTCGCCATAGAGCTGATCGTTCCCGGCAAGCCCGCTCAGAACGTCGTCGCCGGCGCCGCCATAAAGAAGATCGACCGCGGTGCCAGTCTGGCCGACGATCAAGTCGCCATTTGCCGTGCCATGCAATGCCGCGCCGCTCGTCGCCGAAAGGATGCTCACCAGCGAGACGGAAAGCCCATCGTTGAACTGCAGCGCCTCGATGCGGCCATAGACGGTGAAATGGTCCTTGATCGTGATCTGCGTCGAGGCGGAATTATTGTAGCGGACGATGAGATCGAGACCGTTCGCATCGGCCGTGCCATTCGTCGCCCGAATGAAGGTCAGATCGGTGAGGCTGATCCCCGCGGCGAATTCGATCGCATCTTGGTCGCCGCCGCTGGCCGCCGTGTCGAACTTGTCGCGCGTAACCTGCTGCCCATTGGTCTTCGCAAAGCCGCTGAGCCAGCCGGCAATGTTCCACGACGTGGGCGCGGGCATCGCGGTGTTCGCCGCAAAACTATACTGCGCATAGCTATAGACGAGTTCGTTCCCCGGTCCCCTGATCTCGAGCCGCCAGTAGAATTTGTTGCCGCTCGACTGCGTGCCGGTATTGGTCCAGGTCGCCGTGTAGCCGCTCGCGAGCACGCCCGCAGCCGTGACGGCCTCCTCGACGGTGAAGCCCCCCTCGCGAATGGTGTCGCCACCGCTCGCCGCCGTCCAGACATAGGTATCGTCGCCCGCACCACCCAAAAGCGTGTCGTTTCCGGCCCCGCCGGTAATCTCGTTTTCGCCTTCGTCACCGCCGATGTTGTCGGACCCCGAACCACCAACGACATTCTCGATCGACGAATATTCATCGCCTACCGCGTCGCCGGTATTGTTCGACGGGACGGTCAAACGCACGCGAACCGCGCTGAAGGCGGATGCGTAAGAAGCGGTATCGATGCCGTTGCCACCGATCAGCATGTCCTTGCCGGCGCCGCCATCGAGAATGTCATTGCCGGTGCCGCCATAGAGAACGTCGTCGCCTGCCTCGCCGCGGAGCGTATCCGAACCCGAATTTCCCGCAATGATATCGTTGCCCGAGCCGCCCGCGACGACATCGTCTCCGGCGCCCGCCGTGATCCAATCGGCGAGAGTGGTACCGGCCAGCGGCGTTGTGGTCGTGCCGTCGGCACCATCGGTGCCGGCAATAAGACTCATGGCGCTGGCAGAGATGTCGAGGAGGCCGGTCGCGTAGAAAGCCAGCTTCTCAATCTGGCCCGGGGCAAGATACCAGTCCTTGATCGCGACGCTATCCTTGACCTGGCTGAAATCGGCGACATCTAGATTGTCGCTCGTGATCGCCATGACGAGATCGTTGCCAACCCGGCGCAGAACGACGTCCTGCAGGTTGATACCGGGTGCAAACTCAATCGTGTCAGTGCCGCTGTTAGCGGTAACCGACACACCAACGGGTGGATTGAACAGCTTCAGCGTTTCCGACGTGATGTCATAGTCGTACCGGCCCAGCCACTGGAGGTCCGGCGTCGTCTCGGTTCCCACATTCTTTCGGATCACGATCCCGCCAGGACCCGTCACTTCGCCCGTCACTTCATTATAGGAATAGCCCGCCGCACTGTTCCAGCCACCGGTCCTCGTCCAGACCACATCCCAATAATTTGCGAACTCGTCGAAGACCGTGTCGCGCCCATCGCCGCGTGAATATTTGAACGTATCGTCTCCCGCCCCGCCGACGACGAGATCGCCGTCGCCGCGACCACCGGACAATATGTCGCGGTCGGCGCCGCCGTAGATATCGTCGGCCCCAGCATCGCCCGAGATCGCGTCGATACCGGCGCCGCCGATCAACTCATCATTGCCCACACCGCCGATGATCAAATCGCGACCATCATCGCCCGCCACCATGTCGTTACCCGAGCCGCCATTGCCGACATCGTCACCGGCGAGCAGGAACAACTGGTCGTTCCCGGCCCCGCCGTAAACGAAATCATTGCCGCCGGTGCCCACCAGCACATCATTGCCCGATCCGCCGACGATAAAGCTGGTGATGTCGCCGATTCGGATTTCGTTACCATCGGCAAATTTCAGCCACTCGACGCGCTTGAAGGGGTTCGAGAACCATTCTTTCACCGTGAGTTGCGTGCCGCTGAAGCTTTCGAGACCAGTTTCAGGATCGGTCTGCATCACCTGGATGATCAGGTCGTTCTCGGGGGCGCCGCTGGTGCCCGAGCGCTGAAGTCGAACATCACCGATGCCGATGCCGACGCCAAAAACAACGGCATCCTCGCCGCCCGAAACCGCGCCCTGATCCACGCCCGCAGGCGCGCCGAGCCAGTCGGGACGCACGGCGCCCGCCGCAAGCGGGTTCGCCTTCCACGCCTCGATCTTCGCGATGCGCTGGGTGATGGCGTCGCCGGCACCCTGTGACACCGGAGCACCCGTCGCGTCTTCCTCGGCAATATCGGCGCCATCGCCGAGCCGTACGAGATATTGGTCGGAGCCGATGCCGCCCTTCAGATCGTCGCCATCGCCCGCGCCGCCACTCAATATATCGTCGCCTACGCCGCCCGTGATGATATCGACCCCGTCGCCGCCCTCAAGCCAGTCAGAACCTTCGCGACCGCGAACGATGTCGTTGCCGACGCCGCCGTCGAGATAGTTGCCGTCCCCGCCGAGCGCCTGCACATCGATCGTCCCGGCGTCGAGGATATCGTCGCCTTCGCCGCCGAGCAGCCAGTCGTCGAGCCGCCCGCCATAGAGCGTATCGTTACCTGCGCCGCCGAACAGATTGTCGCCGAGGTTCGACGCATAGATGGTATCGTTGCCCGCGCCGCCGTCGACGGTGGCGGCAATATCGATATCGAGAACGCGCCGGTCGGAGGTCGAAAAACCCACCGTCGTCGATGTCGACATCGTGCCCGAACGCGAAATGATGAAGCGCGCCTGCCCGCTTGCTTCGTCAACGATAACATCGTCGATCCATACGAGCGGTTCGGCGCCCGCGCCATCCACGATCGTGCCGGTTCCGGAAACCGTCTCCGAGCCGTTAGCTAGCGCCGCAGACCCTGCGGTCACCGTCGCAATCAGGTTGAAACGCTCGTTACCCTCGACACCCAGGAATTCAGGCGCGCTGCCCTCTTGGACATAATCGGGGTTGGCGACATTGTCGGCCACCACCGCCGTCCGCACAAACAATTCGGTGATGCCCGCCACAAAGGTCGCGGTCCCGGCATCAACCCATGTGACGCCATCGTGCGAAACCTGAAGATTGGCCGCACCGGCGGCACCATAGTCGCCACCCGCGCCCAAAGCCTTGCCACCCGCGAGTGCCAGTGCGACCGTGACCGCTTCGGTCGTCGCCTTCGACAGCGACAGGCGGAAGACGGCGTACCCGTCGCTTTCCCGTGCATAGCTGTCGCCGACGAGCAAAGTCGGTAGCGCTGCAACGCTATCGATTACAGTCGCAACAGCTGCGCCACCCACGACCTGCATCGCGGACGCCTCACCAAGGCTCACCTCGAAATGCTCTTTTGCTTCGACGAGGCTGTCATTGGCAATTGTCACCAAAACCGACGTCCGTAACGCGCCAGCAGCAAAGGATACCGGGGCCGCGAGCGCAGTAAAATCGGTCCCGCCGATCGCAATATCGTCGTTCAGATGGCCATTGACAGTATAGCCAATCTGATTGGAGAGCTGCCCGGCCCGTAGATCAATGGTGTCGCTTGCCGATCCACCTTCGACCGTAGTTTGGCGTGCGACGTCAACTGTATCTCCGAGAACATAGTTTCCGACGCTCATCAGTCGGCTAATTTGTCCACTGGATGAATCATATTCCAACCCAAAATCGACGCCAGCCGCGGTGGTCCCACCTGCTCGCAACAGGAAATCAAAGCCGCCGAACCAGTCACTCCGATGACGCCGAGTCAGTCCCAGTTCGTCGGCCCGCGACAAGTTGATGAATGTTTCCAGTGCAAAGACACTATCGGGCTGGGCGGCAATCAGGACGTTGATCAGGCCAGCGTTCGCCAAGTACGCTTCGTAGGACTGAGCCGATGCAATATTGCCAAGCAACAGGCTCGGGTCAAAATTGGCTGCGTCCACTTCGCCGAGTTCAAGCGTATTATAGAGAGCGCGCTTTACATATACATCGCCGCCCATGATCCGGAAATCAGGGTCAGTCAGTCCTTGAAGCACGCCATAGCCAATCATGCGACCCATCGCGCTCTCGTCCTTCGACGAAAGGCGAAAAGTGATTGCATCCTTGTTGCGCGTACTCGTGGGCCGATAGACGAAATCCTTCTTGCGCATTCCGTAGTTGCCCGATTGCACAAGCTCGGGCTGCGCGAGTACACCCCCGACTGCGCCGAGAATCCCGTTGAACGTCTCGGCAACGACTGACGCCATTGACTCGGCGGCGTCCTTTGAACCGCCCTTCTTTGAATATATGTTCGCGACCCTGAACTGGCCGCTCGCCGCATCCCATGTTACATCTGCGCCCGACCTCGGCGTCCCTCCAAAGAGCGACCCGATCACTCCCCCGAGAATAAACCCGACAAAAGCACCAATTCCCGGCAGTACGAGGTTAGCAATGACCTGAGCCGCGACACCTGTGCCTATGGAGCCCACTATCGTTGCCGCAACGATGGGTCCTATGGCCGCGCCGATCGATGATCCGATCTGGCCCCCGATGGTATCGAAGGAGATGACCTCGGCCGCCAACTTCGAACCGATAAGCGCGCCAACGGCATTCAGAATATTCGTGCCGACATTGTTTGTCTGAATGGCGAGAATATTGGCAATCGCGCTGCGAACCGCCTCGCTCGCTGCCGTGTTGACTATCTCTCCCGCGAATCCGTCGACACCGACCACGTTCACAAGCTCGCTGACAAGGAACGACGATAGGGCGCCCACGCCTTTAAGCTTCAGGTTGCGGAGCAGTTCGTCGTCAAAGCTGCCGATAACGGCTTTGATTTCCTTGGCATCCGAATTGCCAACTACCCCATTCAGGATCCCACCGAGCGTCTGCCCAACCGTCTTAAAAAACGCCGACGAAACGACGCGGGCAATTTTGTTATCTCCAGCCAGAGATTTACCAAGCAAATTTCCGAGTATCGCGCCAGCCTGGTCAAACTGAATAAAGCCTAAAGGAGCATGATTCTTGTCCAGCTTTATCCGTGTTATGCCCTCGAGCGGACCGGACGTGTAAGTAACAACTACAGAATTGTTCGAGACCTCTTTATCACCGTCGACATAGTAATCACCACCTTTGGTTTTCACAGGATTACCTGCACTGTCAAAGCGAACGGCGTCACGGTCTGTAAGTAATGAACGAGATTTTATATTTATAGAAGTAAACTCTTCTTTTCCATTATCGTCGAAAACAGATTCTTTCCATATTATTCCATTCCCGTTTAGCTTATTCATCCGCAGCGCAATGCCATCACCACTTTCGTCAAGATCAAACTGCGGCGGCCGCGAATTTACTAGGAGATAGAGATCAGCGGCGGAGTCAGCGATGGATCTCGAAACTTTTGAAGCCGCTGCCTTTGACAGCTCGTCCCAAATCGCCTCATCCTCGATTTGCAACGTTGTTCCGTCGGACTTTGTCACGGTCAGAGACGCTCGGCGCCCCATATTGGCAGTAACGACGATCTCGTTCAAAGCGCCCCGATCATCGGGCAGAACATTTGATTTCGTGTAACTTGGGTTGCCAGGCGATGGGCCATCCACGATTCCGAATGTGCCATCTTCGCCAAAAGCAATTGCCGAATTTCGCGATTGAAAAAACTTCCTAGAAAAATCGTCGAAATATCCAGTCCACGGAGCTTTGCTGATGACCGTATCATCGTTGTTCAGTTGCCACGCTTGCTGGCTCGAAAGGGGGTTAATCCTCGCACCGTTTACTTGGGTAAGATCATCCGCGAAGGACGAACTATATATTTTTGTGCGGCCATTCGCCGTCGAAATAGAATCAAATCCCGTCCAACTAGGTATCGCAGAGTTCGAGGTCGGAAACGCGACATCTTCCCGGCGAAAAATCTTCGGCCGACCATAATTGTCCCGGATAGGTTCGCCGTTCAGCTGATATGCCGTGCGGGTATCACTAAGATATCCGGATGCGGCAGAACTACCCGTAGGAGTTCCCTCTATGTTCAACGGCGAAGTCAGCGCGTTTACCCTTCGCGACCGAACCGCGATCGAACCATCATCCAAACGGTTGAAGTCGAAGCGTACATCTCCGATCAAGTGATGCATCACCGACCGTTGATTGCCATCTATGTCGAGGCCCAAGTCAATATTGCGTGCTCCGCGAAGCATCAAACCAAAGACCTCTCCGTCGATCACGACCGGGCTATTGAAGTTTATCGGAAGGCGCTTTGCGATTGCAAATCCCAAACGATTTTCGAATGGCGTATATGAATTTGAAGTAACTTCCTGCCAAATTTCGGAAGCATTCATTGATCTTATTTCAGGAATGTCGTTTCCAGACACCCAGCTAGAAAAGCGCTGGCGCATTTCCTCGAATTGGAACTTTTCCGTCTTCAAAGTTAATACTAAAGTAACCCCAGCGCCCGCCCCAGCCTCGATGTGGGTATTAGCAAAGGTTCCTTTGTTGATATTTTCGAATGCAGCTCCAAGTGCGGGACCGACGGTAATAGAGATCGAAGCCGAACCGAGTTCACCTTGGAATTGCTCGAAATCTCCCACCGAAACAGTCACGCCAATTGGTAGCTTCAGCCCTAACTTTGGAACGTTGAATCCTACATCATAAGATACCGGCTTCGACCACTCAAATTCATTGTTTGAATAACTCATACCAAGAGTTAGATTAAATCCGAGAATATCTAAAGCCGCTCCTCCTCCGAAGGATCCAGTAGTAAGTTTTGCAGACGCGTTTATTCCAAACAGCCCCAAAATATCGGCGCCGATATTTCCAGCGATACCGCCATCAACTTCAAAGGATGAACCTGTTCCTGCGAGCTCCGCTTTGACCAGCGAAATTAGCTCTCCGATGGTTGCCCACTTACCTGTCGAAGCGATTCGCTTGATGGTTTTCGCCATCTCTATTTCGTTTCGAGGCAATCTGAAGGGGCTGTTCCCGGTCATTCAACGATTCCTGAATCTAATGTGAAAACCAATTGGCGAACGAATGACAAAAGTTTAGTGCGGCGATCCCGACTTCGGAGGCTCGCTGGGAATGACCGGCGCGACCTTCGCGTCGCGCTCTTTCTGTTCAAATGCCTCGAATGCCGCCATGTCCCTCGCTATCTTCTCGATGTCAGGCGACTTGGCCAATGCAGAAACGAATTCGTCTCGGTGGATGGGCCCACGAGTAAATGCCTGAAAATCCTGTTCGGGCAGCGCCAGGAAGACAAGCCCGGCAACATCCACAGTATGTCGACGCATCATGCTTCCTGGAAGCACAGCCTGACTAAGACCGACCGGAAACGGCGAACGATATGCAAGCTTTTCGAATGGCAGATCGCTGCCCCCCCGCAATCCCAGCGCGGTCAAACTGCCGCGGATAAAACATTCTTGTTGCCGCCTATCCCTCACACTGTATCGGTCAGGCCCACTGGCCAATATCCTGATCGCAGCGACATTAATTTGCCCGATATTATTTCGCCGCACCCAAAGCTGACAATGTTGGCCAGATTTTGCGAAAAACCCCTGCGCATACCGTTCTGCCGGACGCCGAAACACCGGAGGGGTCGCCAAATTATCGCTCAAGTCATATGCAACCCTCAGGAACTGTCGATCTGGATCGGGGTGCTCGTAAAAAATATTTCTGTCTAGGGGAGTAGTAGCATCGCAGAAAATATCTGCATATTTTAACCAGGAGAAATCGAGATTCAAAGCAGTTCTTAGAGATTCTCCTCTACGCAATTCCTCTATACTGTCATCAGAATTCCTCATATTATTGAGGCATGACGGCGACATATACCCTGCCCCGCCTTTCGATGCTCTAAAATCCACAAGCGGAGGCACCACTTTGCTGCTTCCAAGGAGAAGGTCAGCCGCCTCATTCACAAGCGCCTCGGCTCGAGGCGTAAGTGCAGACAGGTCGGTCTTTGCTTGAGAACAGGATGGCAGCAGTGCCAAGATGAGAGCGACGGGCACCGACAGAAAGGCGCGAACCGGCGAAGGCGCTGCTGCAAACAAGGGCTCGCTCGCTACGCCATGCTTCCACAAATCCACTCCCGTTGTTTCCGCACCGGGTTCAAAAGGCTTCACCGTCGATATCCCTTTTGCTTCATGCATCGATTGTAATGCCCTGCACCACTGTCGGCGGTTGCAAGCATAGCGCCGAGCCCGGCGCCTATGATCTCGCTATCAGAGCCATTCTCGTATCGCTCGGCGTGGTTTTCAATCGATGCAACGCGGCCTTCCGCCTGCTGCTCGCAATATCTAACGTCTGTTTGATATTGGCTTCCGGGCATATTGCCCTGCTGGAAGATATGCCTGCCGCCGGCGCAGCCGCCGAGTGCGACGGCCGCACATAGAAGCCCGGCCATCGTAAACGACGGGCACGACTTCTGGAATGGACACGGGACAGTAGTCAAAGCACCGCGTCTCCATCTGGGCACCCCTTATGTGAGGTATTTGCAACAAAGCGACAGCGCGAGCCGTCAACCAACAGCGACGACTTGCCTGTTTCCAAAAGGCGAAATTCGCCCGAATCACTCATCGACAGATGCCCCCATCCACCTCAATATCCAGTGAAAAACCGATTCCATCTACCATGTCAACTATTGATCAATGCCGTTTTGAACATATTCTCAAAATGTCGCGAAAAACTGCCGAAACTGGCAAAGTTATCTTTCGCGACCAGCCTGAGAAATACTTGTCTGCAGCGGACTGATTAAATAGCTCACTATTCTACGCGTCCCCGTCTTCACGTCCACCGTCGCGGCCAGCCCCGGCGCCAGCGCGTAGCGGCGCCCGTCCGCGTCGACAAAGCTGCGGTCGAGCGAGATCGTCGCGATGTAAACCAGCCCCAGATCCTTGTCCTGCACCGCGTCGCGGCTGATCCGGGCGACGCGGCCGGGTATGGCGCCATAGCGGGTGAACGGAAACGCCTCGAGCTTGACCGACGCTTCCTGACCCTCGCGGATGAAGCCGACGTCCTTGTTGAGGA
Source organism: Sphingopyxis sp. (assembly GCA_016463225.1). Taxonomy (GTDB): domain Bacteria; phylum Pseudomonadota; class Alphaproteobacteria; order Sphingomonadales; family Sphingomonadaceae; genus Sphingopyxis. The sequence goes on from JAEMRT010000033.1 coordinate 19,573, forward strand.
TCTTGGCCTGTACTTCGAGCGCGCCGCGCGCGGGGATGACGGTCATCAGCGGCTTGGCGGCTTCGACGACACCGCCGACGGTGTGAACCTCCATCTGCTGGACCGTGCCGTCGACGGGCGCGACGAGGCGCTGGAACCGGTTCATCTGGCGCGCCTTGGTCACTTCCTCACGGCGCAGGATCGCCTCGCCCTCGGCCTTTGCGAGGTCGGCGAGCGCGCTGCGCAGCGCCTGTTCGCGCGTTTCGCGGATCTGCTGGTCGAGCTTGCGCGCTTCGGACTGGCCGCGCGCGATCTGGGTCACCGCGACATCGCGTTCGCCGACCTCCTGCCGCCGCTGCCGCTCCATTTCGAGCAGGCGCTGGCCCGGCGCATAGCCCTTGGCGTCGAGCCGGTTCATGCGATCGATCTGGCGGTCGAGAATGGGAACGGTATCGGCGAGCCGCGCGACGGTCGCGCGCGCGGCGCCGGCGTCGGACAGCGCGGTCGAGCGCGCCGCGGCGAGGCTGGCAGAGGTCGCCTCGATCTCGGCCAGCTGCGCGGCGATCAGACGGCGCTGGGTGTCGGCGATCCCGGGCGGCGTGCCCGCGGGCGCGGTAAAGTCGAGCCCCCTGCCCGACAGGGCGCCGGCGATCGCGCGGCTGCGCGCCATGTCGAGCTCGGCGGCGGCGAGCGCCTTTTCGGCGGCGGCCAGATCGGCGCCGACGATCGTCGGATCGAGATCGAGTAGCGCCTGCCCCTTGCGGACAAAATCGCCGTTGCGCACATAGATGGCGCGCACGACCCCGGTGCCGGGCGACTGGACGAGCTTGATGTTGCCGGTCGGGATCAGCGTTCCGGGCGCCGAGGCGACCACGTCGACCCGCCCGAAGACCGTCCAGAGGATGGCCAGCACAAGACCAATCAGCGCCACCCATGTCGTCACCCGCGCGGTCGGCGAGACCGGGCGCTCGGCAACTTCGAGCGCGGCGGGCAGGAAGTCGGCCTCTTCGGTCGGGATCAGCGCCTTTCGCCGTTCGCGATCGGCGCGCAGGGCTTCTTTCAGGACATCCCAATGGTGACGCCAACCGCTCATGGCTGGACGCCCCCGGTCTGGCGGCGGTAGAGATCGGCGTAGCGCCCGCCCGCCCGCAGCAGCTCTTCATGTGTGCCGCGTTCGACGATATGACCATTTTCCAGCGCGATCAGATTGTCGCACTGCCGCACCGCCGACAGCCGGTGGGCGATGATGATCACCGTCCGACCCGCCGAAATCGCCTTCAGGTTGCGCTGGATGATTTCCTCGCTCTCGGCGTCAAGCGCGCTGGTCGCTTCGTCGAGGATCAGGATGCGCGGCTGCGTCACCAGCGCGCGCGCGATCGCGAGCCGCTGGCGCTGTCCGCCCGACAGGTTGGTGCCGCGCTCCTCGACCGGCGTGTCATAGCCCTGCGGCAGCTTGACGATGAATTCGTGCGCGCCCGCAAGTTCGGCTGCCGCCATGACCTGCTCGAGCGGCATCGCGGGATTGGCGAGCGCGATGTTTTCGCGGATCGAGCGATTGAACAGGAGATTTTCCTGGAGCACGACGCCGATCTGGCGGCGGAGCCAGGCGGGGTCGATCTGCGCGATGTCGACGCCGTCGATCAGCACCCGCCCGCTTGCCGGCACATACATGCGCTGGAGCAATTTGGTCAGCGTCGACTTGCCCGACCCCGACGATCCGACGATCCCCAGCGTGGTGCCAGCCGGCACGTCGAGATTGATGTCCTCAAGCGTCCACGGCCCCTCCAGCCCGTAGCGGAACTTGACCGCGTCGAAGCTCACCTCACCCTTCAGCGCCGGCAGGGCAACGCGGCTGCCCGTACCCGGTTCGACCGGCTGGTTGAGCACATCGCCCAGCCGTTCGATCGCGATACGCACCTGCTGGAAATCCTGCCACAACTGCGCCATGCGAATGACCGGCCCCGACACGCGCTGCGCAAACATGTTGAAGGCGACGAGTCCGCCAACGGTCAGATCCTTGTCGATCACCGCCTTGGCGCCGAAATAGAGGATCAGCACCATGTTGAGCTTCGAGATCAGCTGGATCAGCTGGCTGCCGGTATTGCCGAGATTGATGACCTTCTGCGACGCGAAACTGTATCCGGCGAGCTGGCGTTCCCAGCGATCCTGCCATTGCGGTTCGACGGCGCCGGCCTTGACCGTCTGGATGCCGCCGATGCTTTCGATCAGCAGTGCGTTGTTCGCCGCCGACCGCTCAAACTTCTCCTCGATCCGCGCGCGGAGCGGCCCGGTGATGAAAATCGCGACGGCGACGTAACAGGGGATCGCCAGCACCGCGATGATGAAGAGCTTCACCGAGTAGAACCACATCACGACGAGGAAGACGATCGTAAAGAGCGGGTCGACCAATACGCTGAGCGATGCGTTGGTCAGGAATTCGCGGATCGTTTCCAGCTGGCGCACCCGCATCGCGACGTCGCCAACCCGGCGCGCCTCGAAATAGGCGAGGTTGAGACCGAGCAGATGGCGGAACAGCTTGGCGCCGAGTTCGACATCGATCTTCTGGCTCGTTTCGGAATAGAGCCGCGTGCGCAGCCAACCAAACAACGTCTCCCAGACCGACACGACGCCAAAGCCGACGACGAGGATCGTCAGCGTGTCGAGCGTATTGTGAACCAGAACCTTGTCGATCACGTTCTGGAAGAACAGCGGCGAGGCAAGGCCGAGGAGATTGATCGCCAGCGTAACGAGCAGCACTTCGCCGATCAGCCGGCGGTATTTGACGATCTGCGGAATGAACCAGCTGACGTCGAACGCCCGGGTGATCCCGCCAATCCCTTCGCGCGTCGTGACGAGCAGGAGTTCGCCCGACCACATCGCCTCCAGCGCGGCGCGCTCGATCTTGATGACCTGGGGCTGGACGCCGTCGGTGCTGCGGCACGGTGGCTGGATCAGCGCCTCGTCGTCGGAGACGCGGGCGATGACAAACCAGCCCGCCGGGCCGTTCGCCATCGCCGGAAGCGGCGTCCGCTTCAGCTTGTCCCAGGTCGACCGGACCGATTTCGCGCGGACCTCGTCCTGCCGCTTGGCAATCCGCCTGAGGTCGTCCGCGTCGACCGCCCGGTCGTGTCCGACCCCATGCCGAAGCTGGTTAGGCTCGACCGCGATGCGATGTAGTGCGAGGATCGTTGCATAGGCAATCAGTCCGCTGTCGTCGCGGTCGCCGGCGACGGGTTGGGACGGGATTTCCGCGTTCATTGTCCCTCTTTCCCGGGCGATCGATGGGTGCCGTGTTTGACGAGGCTCCGCGGCTGGCCGGTATCGGTGCCGGGCGGCAGCAATTTCGGATCCGTCGCGGGCGCGGGCACCTCGATCCGCTGGGGCCGCGCCACTGGCGCGCCGAGGCTGTCGATCGCGCGAAAAATGATGTCGCCAGGAAGCGCCCCGCGCTGCGCCGCGCGCTTCGTATATTCGGCAGGATCCAGAACGGGCGCGCGGGCGAGTAGCTGACGCGCCTCGAGCTGACCCATATGGCGGAGCAGTATCGCCTGTGCCACATAACGGTCGCGCTTGGTTGCGAGTAGCGCCACCTCGGTTTCGCGCAGCGAGTTTTGCGCAAAGAGCACGTCGAAGGTCGATCGCAGACCTTCGCGATACTCCTCAAACGTCCCTTCATAATAGATGCGCGCCGCCTTGAGCTGGAGCATTTGCGCCTCCAGGTTCCGCGTCGCCGTAATCCATTGGTTCCAAGCGTTCAGTACGGCCTGGACAACCTGCCGATGGGTCGCCTCGATGCGCAGGGCGTCGGCGCTTTGGCGGTTCTTCGCCTGTGCGACCAGCGAGCGCACACGGCCGCCCGAAATCATCGGGATGGTCAGGGTCGCGCGGCCCGTGAAGGTGACATCATGCTCGCGCCGGTCAAACGGAGCCGCGGGTCCGCTCGTCCCGGCGATGCCCTGCACCGACAGCTGGGGATTGCCTTCGGCGCGGGCGGCGGCGATGCGCGCCCGCGCTGCGCGTTCGTTCAGGGCGGCGCGCGCGAGGTCCGGATTCGCCGCCTCGGCGATCGCAAATGCCTCATCGGCGCTCGCCGGCAAACCAGGCAGATCGGGTTCTTCGGCCAGATTTCCAGGTTCGCGGCCGACGATCGCTACGAAGGCGGCATGGCTCGCCTCCAACTGCGCTTCGGCTGCATTGTGCTGGACACGCGCCGCCAGCAACTGCGTTTCGGCTTGGGCGATGTCGGTCCGCGTGAGTTCGCCGGCATCGCGCCGCGCGACGATTTCGCTTAGCGTCGCTTCGAGCACCTGAACATTCTTCTGGCGGATCATCAGTGAACGCCGATCGCGGCGCACGTCGCTATAGGCGGCAATAAGTTCCACCAGCAGATCGCCCTCCGCGCCGCGCAAAGCTTCGCGGCCTGCCGCGCTTGCCGCCACCGCGGCGGTCACCGCACCGCGCACGCGGCCTCCGGTCGTGATCGGCTGGTCGATCACCAATTGTGTAGCGACATTGTCGCGCTGGATATGCGGATCGTTCAGCCGGTCCGAAATGGGCCGCCCCGCCTGGGTGATCGAACCCGGAAGGACATAATCGTAATTGCCGGAAATCTGGATCTGCGCCGTGGGCCGGACCCCCGACAGCGCGATGCCGATTTCGTCGTCGGTGGCCCGAAGATCGTAGCGGCGTGCCGCAAGTTCTGGATTGGACATGAAGGTTTCGGCGATGGCTGCAGCGAGATTGTCGTCGGCAGGAGACTCGGCGGCATCCTCGTCGAAGGGCAGAACTGGGTCCAGATAAGCATCATGGACGCTGTTCAGTTGCGTTTCCTGGCCGACGGAAGGCGTGGCGAATGCTGTCGTAAGGATTAGCGCGAGACCGCCATTCCTTGCCAGCCTCGGACAAAGCCGCCGCCTCATATCCTGGAACAGTCCGAACCATGTAAAATGTGCGCCAACCGGATATTCGGTGACGCGAGCGATTGTTCGTATCAAATAAGAAATTACCGACCGGCATTCCGAAACTTGCCAGTACCAATGCCGCCCGCCACTCAAAAGCATGTGCCCCCACATCCGGCCAAACAGGTCATTGGCCGGTTGAAAGCCAATTGATTACAATCACTCGCGAGTCAATCGGCAGATTGGGCCGGTTCGGTTGGATAACTCAAACGCTGTCCCTAACACTATCGCGCCGCCAACCAGCGTCGGAGCTAGTCGCACGTTCGCGGCTATGGCGGAGTATTTCATGTCGCACCCTTCATAGCGCCGTAAGCAAACCGCCAACTGCGAGTACCGACCCCAATAGGTAATAGGCCATCTGGTGACGATTGTAGTGCACGTTGAGCCGTTGGTATAAACTGGTGCGTTGCGGCCCCTCCCCGGTATTCCGCATTGCTGCAATAAGCTGCGCCTGCTCTCGCCGCAGCCGCTCCGAAGGCGTAAGCTGGATTTCAGAGCGAAATAGCTCGGGACCGTCGCGGATAAGTTCAACCTGCCAATCCCATTCCGCACTTGCAGCCCGAACGAAGTTTTTGGGATACACCGGGTCAACATACCAATGCCGCTGCGTTTCCGCCGTGACAATCAAACCTCGTGTTTCTGCCCCTCCAATCAATCCCCGCGTGTTTTCGTCCCGGGGTCGAAATGTAAAAAACTTTGCTTGTGGCAGCACAAACATCCGCCCAAGAAGTTCCTCCAGCTCACCGGCATCGACGATGTCCGCGTCCCGAAACTCGAACCTCATTGATCGTCGAACCGACGACGGCTCGGGCAGCCTCAATGTGGGAAGTTCGTCCAAATGATCCGAGGCATTTTCCTCGCTCGACCTGCCCGATTTGTCGCTACCGCCCATACCTTGCCCCTATCAAACGCGCCTTCCTTTGACGGAAGCGACAGCAGGGGGTGGCGATCAACACCAAGGGCGGCGTCCGCCCTCGTACCACCGGGCCAGCCCCTCATCGACGAGCGCCTCCCCGACGCTCTCGCCATCAACCATGACGATCCGCAGCTTGCGACCATATTGATCTTCGTCGCGGTCGATTGAACCCAGCGACACCGATCCTGCCTGCAACAGGTCGCGAAGCCGGACAGTAGCTCGATCACCCAACGCCTTTTCCCCCGGACACTGGTAATCGTGAGTCTCCGGCGTGTCGATGTCGGCAATCCTGATTTTCTCACCGTGCAGCCAGATTGTGTCCCCATCGACGACGCAGTTCTGACCGCCACCCACATGGCAGAATGAGAAGCTGACGCGTTCCCCGGCAGGGGCGCGTTCTGGTTCGAGCACGGCTGCAGCTGTTTGGTGGTCAGGTGCACTCACGAGTTGCGACGGGACCGCGGCAGAGAGACGACTGCCTAAATCGTTGAACCATCCCTGTAGGTAGGCCATGCCGATCGCGAAGGTGGCGAGAAACACAACAGCGAACAATACCCACGCCGGAAGGGATTTTCGCTTGGAGCTTCGGCGCGACTGATTCCATCGGCTCACGGTCTTTCTCCCCTTCGGCAGATGTGTGCTACGTCACTTCGAAAGGCAACAAGACGAACCGAGAGGCGAATATGCTCGTCGAAGAAGTGCATGATGCAATCTGCACCGCCCTTGTTGCCGCGGGTGGCAGTAGTTGCGACGACCTCATAGGCGATCCGAACGCTACGAAGGCGGACGTGTTTTTTGTCGATGCTGGCACTATCGTCGAAGTGAAGTCACTTACGACCGATCGAAATAGGACCGCATCCGTACGCCAAAAATCCGCGGAGATTTTAGATCATTCAGCTCGCTATGAGGGCGGAGCAGTTTTTTTCGGGGACGTAACCATCGAGTTAGGTGACCTACCCAAAAAGACAGCCGACAAGCTGTTAATGAACCTTGGCGCCCGCGTTGCAAAAGAAATCCGCAAGGCAAATCAGCAAATCAAGTGCACGGCGCGCACGTTGGGAGTGCGGCCAAAGGGACTGCTGATATTTGGGGTGCCGGGGCACTTCGATACCCACGCTGGCGTTGTTGTCACGACCGCGTCAAGAGTTTTGGGCTTGGACAAGCATCGGGCGATAGAGGGCATTATGGTCATCGGCGTGCCCATCGAAGGTAGAGACACAAATCGCCCGCTAACCCTTAGCTATCATTCGCGCTCGTTCGACAGCATCCCTCAGGGCCTCATAGATCGAATAGCCAAGTCATGGGTGCGACATTTGGAAACCTCGGACGGAAAGCCCGTGAGCGTAGAATATGGGGCCGAGCAAGAGTTCATGGCGATGATGATTGTTGACGACAGCGATCATGTTCCTCCGTCGAACAGGAATCAGAAAGCGATATAGTGCCACGAAACGGCAACTCGGAATACGAGCAAGGCGTTTTCGTCCTAGGGAGCACGACGGCGCCAGTCGCGTCCGCGCCGGTCGATACAGATAGCAAAGGCAACCAGATATGAGTGATGACAAGCTGCCATCGGCGCTGATTTGGCACCTGGAGTGCATGGAGTTTTCCGCCGCAGCCATCCGAACCTTTCGGCCACCCGCCGATCCGTTCCAAATGCGGATGCATTATTCACTGTTCATCACGCACCTATTTTCGATGATCGACCTCCTGAAAGATTTGCAGGGCAAATATATTGATGCGGAGTTGAACGCGGAGTTGGCGGAGAGCGGCTGCCCCGACCAAAACGTCATTCCCTATTTGCGCGAGCTTAGAAATGGCATTGTCCACCGCGGGACGGACCCGACGAGCGGCGGAACGGTGATTGATGGCGTTGTCCATACCATAGCTCCGTTCGACGTCTCGAAGCGAAACGGGTCGCGAACATTGGCGCCCCCAGTTCCGCTTCTGTGGCCGATATGCGAAATTAGCGGCGAATGCGCCAAACGGGTCGCACGTCGCCACATTGCTTATTTCCTCCAAGGACGGCCGAAAGCCACATTGGATCAAGTCCGAATTGCAATTGACGCCGTGCCCCATATGCCCAAGTGGGCGAAAGACACGGCCAGCAAACATATTACCGAGGAGATGATCGGCCTTGCGCATAACGCTCAAGTGGAGAAGCTCGATCGCTTGCTTGAACCCGGCTTTGGTGCCTACGCCTCGCAGCCCTAAATGCGCCTTGCCGACAGCGGCGGCAGGCACTTCAGTACCGATTGATGACCTGGTGATCGGTACTGACTGCCCGCATTTAGGGACCAAGGGAGCGGATTAACTCGGCAGCAGCTTCCTTCGCTGCCTCAAAATGTCCGTCCCGAACCAGTGGGAAATCAGTGCTCAAATAGCTACTTCCAGCGAGTTATAACATAAGCGTCCCCGCGAAGGCCGGGATGACGAATTGTTGACAGGTCGCGCTAGAGTTTCTCGCGCGGTCCCACATGCCGCATGATCCGGTCGATCAGGCGGCGTTCTTCCGAGGTCGGCGTCGGGATGATCGCCGCGGGTGGCTCGATACGGCGACCAAATAACGGGCGGCGCTGTGGAACAAGCGGAGAGAAACGCATCGGGGGCTCGCCTTCATGACGCAGCGTCGCCCCCCGGCACCGCTATGGTTCTGGTCCCGGCATCCATGGTGAAGGCGCAGGGTTGCCGACCCGTTAAAAGCGCTGGTTACTGCTTTCTTTCCGGTACCGTAAAGGTGCCGGTGACGCGCCCGCCGGTGCCGCCTGAAATCGGATTGCCGTCGGGGCCGCGCGCCGCGCCGCGTCCGTCGACCGTCGCGCGGCCGCTGTTGAGGTCGATCACCAGCCGCCCGCCGCGCAAATTGTTGCCGCGCTGGCGCAGCTCGACATTGCCCACCATCGTGATCAGGCGGCGGTCGAGGTCATAGATGGCGACATTGCCCGATGCGCGCTCGTCACCCTTGGTCACCACGACCCCGCCCGTGGCGTCGAGGCGGTTGATATCGGTGCCGCCGCTCCGGGTGTAGGCCACGGTCAGCCGTGCTGCGGTCAGCGTCAACCCCGCCTGATTCACGCGGACGTTGCCCGAAATGAAGACGCGATCGGCGCGATCCTGCGCCTCAAGCTTGTCGGCGGCGAAGGTGACCGGGGCGCTGCTGTTATGGTTGGCCAATGCCTGCGCCTGCGCGGCGTCGCCCCCGGCCCCAGCCGACAGCAGGGCGAAGCTGGTCAGCGCAAAGCCCGCACCGGCCAGCATCAGGCTCTTCAGCGGCGAAAAGCGGTTCATTTAAGCACTCCCTGATTGATCCGCAGTCGCACGTTGCCCGAGAGACGCACGATCCGCTGGTCGAGATCGGCGGACAGCTGATTGGCCGAAAAATTGCCGATGTTCAACGTCCCGTCGACGCCGCCTTGCCCCGTCAGCGTGCGGGTCTTGAGATCGATCGACACATTGCTGGCGTCGATGCGATAGCCGCCGGCGCTTTTGACCTGCACCAGCCCCGGCACCGCGACCTTTTCGGTCTCCATATTATAGGCGCTGTTCCGGGCGACGATCGTCGCCGGTCCGTCGGTCAGCCGGATCGCGCCTGACAGGTCGGTCATCCGCACAACCGGTTCGGCCGAGCTTTTCTGCACCGCGCTGCCTGCCAGCAACGCAAAGGGCTGCCCCTTCGCATCCTGGCCGCGATATTCGGCGCGGGTGACTTTCATCCGCTCGGTCGCCATATCGACCTTGTCCTTGGCGAGCAGGAAGCTGATTTCAGACCGCTGGGTAAAGGGCGAAAAGACCAGCACCGCGGCGACGACCCCGATGACCAGCGGCAGTCCGTAACGCAGGATGCGCACGACGCGGTCGTGGCTCGATCCGCTCGCCGCCCACAGGCGGCGCATCGTGCGGTCAAGATCGGCGCGTTCAGACATGCTTTTACGAATCGCCCTTTAGGTGTGCGCGAAAATGTCGACCTCGGGCCACCCGGCCAGGTCGAGCGCGGCGCGCGTCGGCAGAAAATCGAAACAGGCCTGCGCCAATTCGGTGCGCCCCTCGCGCGCCAGCCGCATGTCGAGAATGTCTTTCATGGCGTGCAGGAAGCGCACGTCGCTCGCCGCATAATCGCGCTGCGCGTCGCTCAGCTCGGCGGCGCCCCAGTCGCTCGACTGCTGCTGCTTCGAAACCTCCTGACCCAAAAGTTCGCGCACCAGCTCCTTCAGCCCGTGGCGGTCGGTGTAGGTACGGATCAGCTTCGAGGCGATCTTGGTGCAATAAACCGGCGCAGTCACGACGCCGAGCGCCTGCTGCAGCGCCGCGATGTCGAACCGGGCAAAATGAAATAATTTCAACCGGTTAGGATCAGTCAATATGGCTTTCAGCACCGGCGCGTCATAGCTGCTGCCGGGCGCGAAGCGGACGAGATGCTCGTCGCCCGACCCGTCGCTGATCTGCACCAGACACAGCCGGTCGCGCAGCGGGTTCAGGCCCATGGTTTCGGTGTCGATCGCGACGGCGCCCGGACCCAGCGCGCCAGCGGGCAAATCTTCTTCGTGGAAATATACGGTCATCCGCCCGCCTTAGGCGAAGCGGCCTTGCCGCTCAATGACTGGTTTTCGCGGCCACGCCGGGGGCGCCGCAGGCATGGGAAAAAGTCTGCGACGGGCCGCACCGCGGCTTTGAATTTTCCGTTCGCAGATGACATCTGTTTAAGCTATATATTGCGTCGTTAGCGGCATGGGGCGAGTCTGTGCCCGTGGTGAAGTGCGTCCCCGTCCGACGCAAGGCGCCGATCGAATGGGGTATGGACGAACCGAAAGCGACTATTAGACAATGAGTTTCAACAAGGATCGCCGCGGCCAGCGGGGGCGCGGCAAGCGCGATGATTTCGGCAATTTCGACAGCTTCGAACCTGCACCTTATGGCGGCGACAGCTATGGCGGCGGCAACCGCGGTGGCGGTTTCGGTGACCGCCCCGGTGGCGGCTTCGGCGGTGGCGACCGCCCCGGCGGCGGCTTCGGCGGCGGTGATCGTGGCGGCTTTGGCGGCGGTGATCGCGGCGGCGGTGGCGGCTTCGGCGGCGGGCGCGGCAGCGGCATGCCGGCGCAGGTCGTCGGCGAAGGCAATGGCACGGTGAAATTCTTCAACGCGGCGAAAGGCTTCGGCTTTGTCGCGCGCGACGATGGCGGCGAGGACGTGTTCGTCCATATCAGCGCGGTCGAACAGGCGGGGCTTCAGGGTCTCGCGTCGGGCCAGCCGCTGGGCTTCACCTTGGTGGAACGCAACGGCAAGGTGTCGGCGATCGATATCAAGATCGAGGGCGAGCCGATGCCGATCGAAGACAGCGCTCCGCGGGCACGCGACGATCGCGGTGCACCCGGTGGCGCCCCGGGCGGCGCCCGCGGGCGGCGTCAGCTGACCGGCGAACGCACGTCGGGCACGGTCAAATTCTTCAACACGACGAAGGGCTTCGGCTTTATCGCGCGCGACGACGGACAGGCCGATGCCTTTGTCCACATCAGCGCGGTGCAGCGCGCCGGGATGACCGGCCTCGACGAGGGCGACCGCGTCGCGTTCGACATCGAAGTCGACGACCGCGGTAAATTCGCCGCGGTGAACATCCAGCCGCATCAGGACTGATCGGCAGGGCAACACAAACGATAAAGGGCGGCTTTCGGGCCGCCCTTTTTATTTGGCGACCGGCGCGCGCCCAATCTCCGGCAATTCAGGTAGCAGCATGGCCCGCAAACATTCAAAGCATGATCCCTATGGCGACCGGCATCGCGAGGAAGAGGCGCCAGCGATCCCTGTGCCGCCGTGCTGGCTCTGCGCCCGGCCCACCGGCAAAACGATCGTCTGGCATCATCCCATCCCCAAGAGCCGTGGCGGGCGCGACGTCGTGCCGATGCATCCCATTTGCCAGCAAACGCTGATCGCCAATTTCACCAATTCGGAACTGCAGCGCCACGGAATGGATGTCGATGGCCTGCTCGCCAACCCCAATGTGCGCAAATTCGTCGATTGGGTGGCCAAAAAGGACCCCGATTTCACGGCGAGCACGGCGAAGAAGCAGCGCTGATCAGGCGGCCCGGCTTCAGGTCTGCACGCAGCATGTCCTTATCGTCATCCCGGACTTGATCCGGGATCTATCAGCGCTCGCGGCATAGGGCGGTGCAAGTGGCCGTCGATACCGGATCAAAGCCCGGGATGATGAAGTAGGCTTGAACATTCCTTCCCAGCGGGCGCAACGGACCGATCCGCTCAATACCCCAGCGTCGCTTCCAGAAACCAGATCCGCTGCTGCGTCTCGTCGGCCCAGCTGTCGACCAGCCCGCTGGTCGCGATGTCGCCATCGGCTTCGGCGGCCGCCTTCACCTCTTTCAACTGGCCGAGCAAAGTCTTGTTGTCGTCGGACAGCGCCCGGATCATCGCCTCGGCGTCGCCGCCCGCGGCGTCATCATCGCGGATCGACTGGCGGCGGCCGATGTCGCCGATCGACTGGAGCGTCCGCGCGCCATTCTTGCGCACGCGCTCGGCGATCAGGTCGGTGGTCGCGAAAATCTGCGCCGCCTGCTCGTCGAACAATAGGTGCAGCTCGCGAAAGCGCGGTCCCTGGACATGCCAGTGGTAATTTTTGGTCTTGAGATAGAGCGCGAAACTGTCGGCGAGCAGCGCGTTGAGCGCGTCGGCGACGGCGGGGACATTTTTGTGCTTGTCGGACATGGGAGCATCCTTTCGTTGATCGCCCCGATATAATGCGGCGTCACGACATTTTCCCATTGAGCCTGTCCGTCGCACTCATCGACAAAAGCGATGACTGCGGCGGCATCGGAGTGATCAGCCGATCAGGCCGAACGCCCCCATCGCGGTGACAATGCCCCAGATCGCCAGGATCGCCGCGCTGGCCCAGCGCAGGGCATGCGCCGCACGCCGCTCGGCGAGGTCGGGGCCGAATGCCAGAAACGGCAACATCGCCAGCGTCCAGCCGACCAGAGCGCCTGCCGCGGCCCATTGTCCGGCACCGCTGGTCGCGGCGAGCGCGCCGATCAGGAAATGGCTGCGATCGCCAAATTGCGCGATCAGCATTCGCCCCGCGAGCCCCAACGGCGTTGCAGCCAAAACCTTGTCATCGAACAGCCCGGGCCGCCCGCGCCACAACAGCGCCCCGGCCGCCGAGAGCATCGCCAGCGCCACGAGCAACGCGGCGACGCCTTGCCCGATCATCCGGTTCGCGATCGCGCCCGCCGTCGCAGCGACAATGGCATTGAGAAGGAAGGTGCCAAAGGCAATGCCGACGACGACACGCCGGTCCGGACGTGCGCTCAGCAGCCGCGACAGCAATATCCCGCTGCGCCCGTCGGCATTGGCGAGCAGCACCGCCACCAGCGCAAGCATGATTGCATCCATGGAAACTGGTCTGGATCGTCAGGCGGAGGCGGTCAATGCCCCAGGCGCATGGCGACCGACGCCAGCCAGGCCTCTTGCGCGGCAGCAGGCAAGGGTCCGCGCGGTACAGTCGCGGCGTCGCTCATCGCGTCGAGATAGGTCAGGATCGCGGCGCGATAGCCGCCGCCCGCGACGGCCGATTCGAGCCGGCTGGCCAGCGTTTCGACCGCAGCAAAGCCATTGTCGCGCGCCAGACAGCGGATGTCGTCGATGCCCTGGACGATCTGCGCCAGCGCGCAGTGCGGCAGCGCTTCGGCCAGCGCGCCGATCTGGCCGGTGATCCGGTCCTGGATGTCATAATATGGGTCGGCTTGGGTACGCATTGTCCACCCCCTGTCCTGTTGGGGACGATGCGCTCATTTGGTTAACAGCGGGTTAGGACCGGTCGCCATTCGGTTCAGGGTGAGTCGAAAATGGCGTTCTTCCGTGACCCGGAGCGCAGCGTACTTTGGTACGTGAGCACCGGAAGCACGGAAGGGCGCCATTTGCAGGCTGCCATGAGCCGAATGGCGGCCGGTCCTAGCGGTGGCCGGGGGCCGAACCCTGCCCCTGCTTGTTGCGATACATGTCGCGGTCGGCGGCGGCCAAAATGTCCGATTCGGTCATGCCCGTCTGCAGCATCGCGATGCCGAAACAGGCCGACAGCGCGATCTCGTGCCCGTCATATTGCGCCGGCGCCGCGGTCAGCACCTCGCACAAACGGTTGATCTGCGCGCGCGCGCCCTCTTCGCTCGACTGGTCGAGGATCAGCCCGAATTCGTCACCACCGATCCGTGCCGCGACATCGGTGGCGCGGATCGATTCGGCGAGCCGCTTGGCAATCTCCATCAAGGCGAAGTCGCCCGCGGCATGGCCAAAGCTGTCGTTGATCAACTTCAGCTGGTTGACGTCGACAAAGACGACCGCCGCGCGTTCGGCGTGGCGTTCGAAGCGCGCCATGCGGTGATGGATGGCGGTCAGGAAATAGCGGCGGTTGAACAACGGGGTGAGTGTGTCGCGTTCGGACACGCGCTCGAGCTCGGCGACGGCGATCTTCAATACGCGGTTCTCACGGCGCAGCGCGTCGCGTTCCCGGCGGATATCCCGCAGCTGGTCTTCGATGGAGTCAACGGTGACGGAGCCGAACTGGTCGACCGCGATCCGTGCCCCCCCTACGCTATCCATTCAACGTCCCCGCAAACGAACTCTTATTCATCGGCCCGATGCCGACGGATATTGCGCGGTAACCCTAGCTGCGACTTGATACCAATCGGTAAACGAGCGAGTCAGTATCGCATGTTCGGTGCCGTTGCCCGCGCGCGGTGCAATCGCTAGGGGAGGTGCGGCGGCGATTCATCCATGAACCGCAGCCGCTTTGTGGAGGGTTGGGTGATGGGCGACAGCGCGCCGCAAGTCGGGGTTATCATGGGCAGCCAGTCGGACTGGCCGACGATGGCGCATGCGGTCCAGATCCTCGAACATTTTGGCATCGCGCACGAGGTACAGATCGTGTCGGCGCACCGCACCCCCGACCGCCTTGTCGCCTATGCCAAAAGCGCGGCGGAGCGCGGGCTTCAGGCGATCATCGCCGGCGCCGGCGGCGCCGCGCACCTGCCCGGCATGGTCGCCTCGATGACGCGCGTCCCGGTGCTCGGCGTCCCCGTCCAGTCGGCGGCGCTCAGCGGTGTCGACAGCCTTTATTCGATCGTCCAGATGCCCGGCGGCGTTCCGGTGGCGACCTTTGCGATCGGCAAAGCGGGCGCGACCAACGCCGGGCTGTTCGCCGCCGCGCTGCTCGCGAACAATGACACCGATCTGGCGCAGAAACTTGACGCCTGGCGCGCCGAACAGACCAACAGCGTTGCTCCCCACCCCGTGCGCGAGGGCTGATCGCTTGCTGGCACCGGGTTCGACGATCGGTATTCTCGGCGGCGGCCAGCTCGGTCGCATGCTCGCGGTCGCCGCGGCGCAGCTAGGCTATCAGGTGCACAGCTACGCCCCCGAGCGCGAGAGCGTGGCGGCGCAGGTTGCCGCGCATCATGTCCAGGCGGCGTGGGACGACGAACCGCGCCTCGCCGCCTTTGCCGCGGCGTGCGACGCGGTGACGATCGAGTTCGAAAATGTCCCGGTCGACACGGTGCGCTTCCTGTCGGGGCATGTTGCGGTGCGACCCGGCGCGCAGGCGCTGGAAATTGCGCAGGACCGGCTGATCGAAAAACGCTTCGTTACCGACCTTGGCGGGCGCCCCGCCCCCTTCGCAGCGGTTCCCGACCGAGCGGCACTCGACACTGCGCTCGCCGGGATCGGCGCCCCGGCGATCCTGAAAACGCTGCGCATGGGCTATGACGGCAAGGGGCAGGCGCGCCTCAGCACCCCCGTCGACGCCGATGCGGCATGGGAAGCAATCGACCGCCACGCTGCGATCCTCGAAGGCTTCGTCACTTTCGCACACGAATTTTCGGTGCTGCTCGTGCGCGGCATCGACGGCGAGACGCGCTTCTGGGACAGCAGCGTCAATGTGCATAAGGACGGCATCCTCGCGACCTCGACACTGCCCCCGCCGCAAATCATCCTCGACCAGCAGGACGAAGCGCGCGCGCTGATGGCGCGGATCGCCGACGATCTCGATTATGTCGGCGTGCTGACCGGCGAATTTTTCGCCACCGACGATGGTCCGATATTCAACGAGATGGCGCCGCGCGTCCACAACAGCGGCCACTGGACGATCGAGGGCGCGGTGACCAGCCAGTTCGAAAACCACATCCGCGCCGTCGCCGGGCTACCGCTCGGCAGCACCGCGACCACCGCGCTGCCCGTCACGATGCGCAACCTGATCGGCGCCGACATCGCCACCGTGCCCGCGCTCCTCGCCGACGGCGCGTGCCACGTTCACCATTATGGCAAGACCGAAGTGCGCGCGGGCCGCAAGCTGGGCCACGCCACCTGGGTGGGAACCAACCCCGCATGAACCACCCCGAAATCACCCTGATCCTCGCGCGCGCCGCCAATGGCGTGGTCGGCGCGAACGGCAAGATGCCCTGGCACCTGCCCGCTGATCTGCGCCGCTTCAAGCAGCTGACGATGGGGCGCCCGATGATCATGGGGCGCAAGACCTTCGACAGCCTGCCCGCGGTGCTCGAAGGCCGCCGCCATATCGTGCTCACCCGCGATGCCGACTGGCAGGACGAGGGCGCCGAACCCGTCGCGAGCATCGACGAGGCGCTGAAACGCGCCAATGCCCCGCATGTGATGGTGATCGGCGGCGCCGAAATCTACGCGCTGTTCCTCCCGCTGGCCGACCGCATCGAGCTGACCGAAGTCGCGCTCGAGCCGAAGGGCGACGCGGTGATCGCCTATCCCGACCCCGCCGCATGGCGCGAAGTGGCGCGCGAGGATCATCCCGCCGACGACGCCGGACGCCCTGCCTACAGCTTCGTCACGCTGACAAGGACATAGACATGCGCCGCTGGTTGATCGCTATCCTGCTCGTCATTGCCCTCGCCGCGCTCGCCTTTTTCGCACTGGCCCCCGGCATCATCGAACGCGGCACCAACCAGATCGACGGCAAGCCGCTCCCCGCGGTGAGCGAACGCGCGAAGGCGCTGCACGCGACGCTGACCATCGTCGACCTCCACAGCGATACCCTGCTGTGGAAACGCAGCATTCTCGACCGCGCCGACCGCGGCCATATGGACCTGCCGCGGCTCGAGGACGGCAATGTCGCGCTGCAAATCCTCGCGAGCACGACCAAATCGCCCAAGGGGCAGAATTACGACGCGAACAGCGGCGACACCGACAATATCACCAGCTTGGTGATCGCGCAGCTCCAGCCGGTGCGCACCTGGAACTCGCTGCTCGAACGCTCGCTGTGGCATGCCGAAAAGCTGCACCGCGCCGTCGCGGAATCGGGCGGCAAGCTGCGCGAGGTTACGTCGCCTGAGGGTCTCGACGCCCTGCTAGCCGAGCGGCGCGGCAAGGTGGCGCCGGTCGGCGCAATGCTCAGCATAGAGGGGCTGCACGTCCTCGAAGGCAAGCTCGCGAACCTCGACAAACTCCGCACCGCCGGCTTTCGGATGGCGGGACTGACCCATTTTTTCGACAATGATCTCGCCGGATCAATGCATGGCCTCAAGAAAGGCGGCCTGACTCCGCTCGGCCGACAGGTCGTCGAGCGGATGGAGGATAGCGGCATGATCGTCGATATCGCGCATTGCTCGAACGCCTGTGTCGCCGACATCCTCAAAATGGCGCGCCGTCCCGTCGTCTCCAGCCATGGCGGGGTGCAGGCAACGTGCAAGGTCAACCGCAACCTCAGCGACGAACAAATTCGCGGCGTCGCTGCGACCGGCGGCCTGATCGGCATCGGATATTGGGACGCCGCGATCTGCGACACCGCGCCCGCCAGCATCGCCAAGGCGATGAAGCATGTCCGCGACTTGGTCGGCATCCATCACGTCGCGCTCGGCAGCGACTATGACGGCGCCACCACCGTGCGCTTTGACACGTCGAAGCTGGCGCAGGTGACGCAGGCGCTGATCGACGCAGGTTTCAGCGACGACGAGATCCGCGCCGCGATGGGCGGCAACGCGATTCGCGTGCTGGGTGCGGGAATCCGTCCGTGGAAGCTGCCGCAAGCCCCCGCTATGATATTATGATCCGCCTCGACGGCCACGCGCGCATTCCCGACCCGCTCCGCAGCGGGGTCATCGCGCTCGGCAATTTCGATGGCTTCCACGCCGGGCATCAGGCGGTCGTCGGCCGCGCCGTGCGCCACGCGCAGGACGAAGGTCGCCCCGCGATCGTCGCGACCTTCGACCCGCATCCAGTGCGCTTTTTCAAGCCCGACGTGCCGCCCTTCCGCCTCACCACGCTCGACCAGCGCCAGGAACTGTTCGCCGCCGCGGGCGCCGACGCGATGCTTGTCCTGCCCTTCGACGCCGCGCTCGCGGGGACGACGGCAGAGGATTTCATCGCCGAACTTTTGCTCGATCGCTACGGCGCCGCGGGGGTCGTCACCGGTAGCGATTTCGTGTTCGGCAAGGGCCGCGGCGGCGATGTCGTGACGCTGGCCGAGCACGCCCGCACCCACGGCTTTTTCACCGAGATGGTGTCCCCCGTCGACGACGCCGAGGAGGTGATTTCGTCCAGCCGCATCCGCGAAGCGCTGCAAGCGGGCGACTGCGCCACCGCGGCGCGCCTGCTCACCCGCCCCTTCACCGTGCGCGGCCGCGTCGAGCATGGCGACAAGAACGGCCGCCTGCTCGGCTTTCCGACCGCCAATATCGACATGGGCAATTACCTCCGCCCGCGTTACGGCATCTATGCGGTCACCGGTCGCCTGCCCGACGGCCGCATCCTGAAAGGCGCCGCCAACCTCGGCATCCGCCCCAGTTTCGACCCTCCGAAGGAACTGCTCGAACCGCATTTCTTCGACTTCGCCGAGGATCTCTACGGGCAGGAAATCGACGTCGCCTTCCACGCCTTCATCCGGCCCGAGGCGAAGTACGACAGCATGGACGCGCTGATGGTGCAGATTGCCAGGGATTGCGATACGGCGAAGGCGCTGCTCGCCACCATCTAAACCCTCTCCCCTTGCGGGAGAGGGCAGTGAGACTTGCGAGCTTGCTCGCCAGTCGCAACGGGAGAGGGGGCAGCGCCCCATCGCTACGGCGCAGCCCCCTCTCCCAGCTTCAGCTAGGCAGCAAGCTGCCAAGCTTGCGCAACCCTCTCCCGCAAGGGGAGAGGGATCCGGGGGACCGCATGACCGAAGCGAACACCGACTGGGCCGACGCGCTCGAAGGCCCGAAGAAAAAGCCGATGAAGCGCGCCACCAAAATCGCGCTGTGGCTCTTCGCCGCGCTCATCGCCTGGCTCACCCTCAGCAATGCCAGCTGGCTCGCCCCCGCACCCGAGGGTAAACCCAAACTCATCGCCCACCGCGGCGTCTATCACCTCTACGACAAGCGCGGCGCGGTCGGACGCGACACCTGCACCGCCGCCTTCGCCTATCCGCCCGAACATGAGATATTCGAAAACACCCCCGAATCGATGACATGGGCGGTCGGCCTCGGCGCGAACATGGTCGAGATCGACGTCGCGCCGACCAAGGACGGCCGCATGGTCCTCTTCCACGACTGGACCGTCGACTGCCGCACCGACGGCAAGGGCGACACCCGCGACCTGACGCTGGCGCAGCTCAAGGCGCTCGACATCGGGTACGGCTATACCGCCGACGGCGGGAAAACCTTTCCGCTGCGCGGCAAGGGCGTGGGCAAGATGCCGACCGTCGAGGAAGGCCTCGCGGCGCTCCCCGTCCACCCGATCCTGTTCAACTTCAAATCAAAAAACCCGCGCGAAGCCGACCAGCTGTTCGCGATCATCAAAGCCTCGGGCCGCGACAGCCAGAAACTCGGCGACGCCTTTTACGGCGCCGAACGCCCCGTCAAACGCATGCGCGAACTGCTCCCCGACAACTGGTCGTTCGATCTCAAGCGCGAGGCAATGGCCTGCTCGAAGGACTATGTGACCTACGGCTGGACCGGCATCGTCCCCGAAAGCTGCCGGAACGGCGTGCTTGCGATCCCGATCAACTATCAATGGGCGTTCTGGGGCTGGCCCGACCGGCTGATCGCGCGGATGGACAGCGTCGGCGCGCGTGTCATCGTCTTCGGCCCCTATGAAAAGGGTAAATCGAACGAAGGCCTGACCACCCCGCACCAACTCGCGAAAATTCCCGCGAGTTTCAACGGCTATATCTGGGTCGAAGACATTCGCGCGGTGGGTCCGGCATTGCGGCCGCGGCAAAAGTAAACCCCTCTCCCCTTGCGGGAGAGGGTTGCGCAGCCTTGGCATCTTCGATGCCTAGGCGAAGCTGGGAGAGGGGTGCCGCCCTCGCGACAGCAGGCCCCCCTCTCCCGCTGCGACTAACGAGCAAGCTCGCAAGTCTCGCTGCCCTCTCCCGCAAGGGGAGAGGGAAACCGCTGTTTGCTCCTGCCCGAATCTGCGCTAAGCGCCGCCCCCATGACCGACACGCCCTCCGCCCCCGAAACTGGCACCGAACAACGCGACTACCGCGACACCGTCTTCCTGCCCAAGACCGACTTTCCGATGAAAGCCGGCCTGCCGCAGAAGGAACCGCTGATTCTCGCCAAATGGCTCGAGGGCAATCTCGAGGGCCAGATTCGCGAAAGCCGCAAGGGCCGCGACCAGTTCATCCTCCACGACGGCCCGCCCTATGCCAATGGCGACATGCACATCGGCCATGCGCTCAACCATATCCTCAAGGACATGGTCGTCCGCACCCAGACGCTGAAGGGCAAGGACGCGCCCTACGTCCCCGGCTGGGACTGCCACGGCCTGCCGATCGAGTGGAAGGTCGAGGAGCAGTATCGCAAGAAAAAGCTCAACAAGGACGAGGTGCCGGTCGAGGAATTCCGCGCCGAATGCCGCGCCTATGCGCAGCATTGGGTCGACACCCAGCGCGAGCAATTGAAGCGCCTCGGCATCGGCGGCGACTGGGACCATCCGTACCTCACGATGGATTATGAGGCCGAGGCGACGATCGTCCGCGAGCTGCTGAAATTCGCCGCCAACGACATGCTCTATCGCGGCGCCAAGCCGGTGATGTGGTCGCCGGTCGAAAAGACCGCGCTCGCCGAGGCCGAGATCGAATATGAGGACATCGTCTCGACCCAGATCGACGTGGCGTTCGAGATTGTCGAGAGCCCGATCGCCGAACTGGTCGGCGCGCATGCCGTCACCTGGACAACGACCCCGTGGACGATCCCGGTCAACCAAGCTTTGGCCTATGGGCCGGAGATTGACTATGTCGTAGTTGGATTGGCAGCGGAAACGGCAGGCTCAACTCACCAACAAGAGGTCAATCGCCGTCTGAAGGAAGCCGGTATAGGCTTCGAAGGCATCCGGGTCGTGGTAGCAAAAGAGTTGCTGCCCGCTTTCCTTGCGCGCGTGAACGCAGCAGCATCTTCTGTAGATTTGAGCGATCTTGGCCTCGGGAAGGCCGAATATTATTCATTCGACTTCTCGGCCGATGGAGAACGATCGGAATTCAACGGCTCCGACCTCGCCGGCACCATCGCCCACCATCCGATGCACGCGCTCGGCGGCTTCTTCGCGCGCCCGCGTCCCTTCCTCGCGGGCGATTTCGTCACCACCGACAGCGGCACCGGCCTCGTCCATATGTCGCCCGACCATGGCGAAGATGATTTCGACCTCTGCAAGGCGAACGGGCTCGACCCGGTATTCGCGGTCGAGGGCGACGGCAAATATCGCGAGGATTGGGGCTGGCTCGGCGGTCAGGGCAGCGTCATCAACCCCAAGTTCAACGCCCCCGACGGCCCGATCTGCACCGACCTGCGCGACGCAGGCGGGCTGCTCGCCGCCAGCGCCGACTATAAGCACAGCTATCCGCACAGCTGGCGCTCGAAGGCGAAGGTCATCTATCGCTGCACCCCGCAATGGTTCGTGCCGATGGACCGGGTGATGACGCATATCGAGCCCAAGGCGCCGCGCGAGCAGCGCTGGGAAAGCGAAGGCGGCGCGATCAATCCCGCCGAGGAGGATCTGTGCGCCGCGCCGACGCTGCGTCAGGCCGCGATGCACGCGATCGACCGCACCCGCTTCGTCCCCGAAAAGGGCCGCAACCGCATCGGATCGATGGTCAAGGACCGCCCCGACTGGGTGCTCAGCCGCCAGCGTGCATGGGGCGTGCCGATCACGCTCTTCGTCGATCGCAAGACCGGCCAGTACCTCAACGACCCGGTCGTCAACGACCGCATCGTCGCGGCGGTGAAGGCGGGCGGCGTCGACGCATGGAGTGATGCGCGCGCGCAGGAATATCTCGGCGACGCCTATGACGCCGCCGATTACGAACGCATCGTCGACATCCTCGACGTCTGGTTCGATTCGGGCTGCACCCACGCTTTCGTCCTCGAAAGCGGCCGCTGGCCCGCGCTCGTCCGCCACGACGGCGGCACGCACAGCGCCGACCTCTATCTCGAAGGCAGCGACCAGCATCGCGGCTGGTTCCAGTCGTCGCTGCTGGAGTCGTGCGGCACGCGCGGACAGGCGCCGTACAAGGCGGTGCTGACCCACGGCTTCACGATGGACAGCAAGGGCCTCAAACAGTCCAAGTCGGTCGGCAACACGACCGATCCCGTCAAGGTGATGCAAACCAACGGCGCCGACATCATCCGCCTATGGGCACTGAGCGTCGACTTCACCGAGGATCACCGCATCGGCGACGAAATCCTCAAGGGTGTTGCCGACCAGTATCGCAAGCTGCGCAACACCTTCCGCTACCTGCTCGGCGCGCTCGAAGGCTTCACCGAAGAAGAACGCGTGACCGACGTGTCGGCGATGCCCGAGCTTGAGCGTTATATGCTGTCGCTGCTCGCCGACCTAGACGCGAAAATGGCGCAGGCGGTCGATGATTTTGACTTCAACAGCTACACGCGCCTGCTCGCGGACTTCTGCAACGAAGACCTGTCGGCCTTCTATTTCGACATCCGCAAGGACAGCCTCTACTGCGACATCGGCCCCGCCGCCCCGCTCGGCACCGACAAGCGCCGCGCATACCGCACCGTGCTCGACGAGCTGTTCCACGCACTGGTGCGCTATGCGGCGCCGGTGCTGGTGTTCACCAGCGAAGAAGTGTGGGCGACGCGCTATCCCGAAGCAGGTTCGGTCCACCTTCTCGAATGGCCCACGCTGCCCTCCCTGCCAGAAGCAGATGGCGGTGCGAGGGATATAGCGGGTCTCAACAATATCGAACGCAAGTGGGACCGCATCCGCAACGCACGCACAAAAGTGACCGAAGCGATCGAACCGCTCCGCCGCGAAAAGGCCATTCGATCCAGCCTTGAGGCCGAAGTCCTCATGGGAAGCGGCTTCGTGGCACAGGAGGACGGAAGCAACGACGAACTCGCCGAGATCTTCATCTCAGCTAGGGTGCAGCTCAAACTTGGCCATGATGGGCTTACCATCGCCCCAACTCAGAACCACAAATGCGGCCGCTGCTGGCGCCACCTCCCCGAAGTTACCGATGACGGCAACTTGTGCAATCGCTGCGAAACAGTATTGAACCCCGCATGACAAGCTCTCGTTCGCCGCACCTGCGTTTCGGCCTGTTGATCGCCGCCTTCGCCTTCCTGCTCGATCAGGTCACCAAATGGGTGATCATCACCCCGCTGTCGCTGGAAGCGAAGCGGGTGATCGAAATCGTCGACATCTTTAACCTGACCTGGGCCGAAAATTGCGGCATTTCGCTGTCGATGTTCGCCAGTTGCACCGACACGACGCGCTGGACGCTGGTGGCGGTCACCGCGCTCGTCGCGGGCGCGGTCGGCATCTGGATGACGCGCGAACAGGCGAAGGGGGACGTGATTGCGCTCGCGATGATCCTCGGCGGTGCGCTCGGCAATATCGTCGATCGCGTGCGCTATGGCTATGTCGTCGATTTTGCCGACCTGCATTTCGGCGACTTCCGCCCTTTCATGATCTTTAACGTCGCCGATGCCTGCATCTCGATCGGCGTGCTTTTGCTGGTTGCGCGCGCGCTGCTCTTCGGCGAAAAGGCGGCCAGCACGGACGGGTCGCCGTCAGCCAAATAAACGGGGGCGCCGATTAAACGGGGCGCATAGGAGAATATTCAAGTGAACCGGACCACCGCCATCCTGGCCGCCTCGATCCTGGCCACCACCCTGTCGGCCTGCGGGTCGAACAATCTGTTCAGCCGCGACCGCCCCGATGAATTTGCGGTGTCGCGTCAGGCGCCGCTTGTCGTGCCGCCCGATTTCTCGCTGGCCCCGCCCGCGCCCGGTACCGCGCGTCCCGGCGGCGAAACGACCGCGGAACAGACGCTGCGCGCGTTGTTCGGCGGCCCCTCGGCCCGCAGCCCCAACGAAGCCGCGGTGATCAGCAGCGCCGACGGTGCCCGCGCCGACCCCGGCATCCGCAGCCAGGTCGGCAGTCCCGACACCCAGGTCGTCGACAAGGGTCTGGTCACCCGCGACATCCTCGCCGCCCCCGAAGGTGACGGTCGCGACGCACAGGCGGCGATTCCCGGCGCCTGATCATTCGGAAATTTGACGAAAACGACCCGGTGATCCCGGGCCGTTTTTTTGCGCGGTCAGCGAAACACCTGCGACACCACCGCGAACAGCAACAGCGCCTCGACCATCGCGCGCGAGGCATGGCCCGCGGCGCGCCAATAGCCGCAGCGCAAATGGTGCGCGAACCACAAAATTTGCAGCGTTCCGAACCACAGCAGCGCAAAGACAAACAATAGCAGCCCCGCCACGCCCCAGGCGACGTCCATCCGCAGCAGGATCGACGATCCGCTCAGCATCATCGCGAACGGCGCGGTGACATAGCATTGACTGTAGAACGGCGGCTTGAGCGGTCCGCGGTCGAGCTTCACATGCTGCGCGCGCACCATCCGCGCCGCCATGATCAGCGGGAAAATGCTGAAAAAGGCGACCCGCACCAAGATCAGGCTGCTGTCGTCGCTGATGAACGCGCTGAGCCCAGTCTTGCTGGTAACCAGCTCATCCTGCCCGACCAGCGACAGTTCGATCGCATGGGTAATCGCGACCGTCAGCAACAGGAACAACGGCGGCGACAACGTGTCGCTATATTGCCGCTCGGCCGGATCGCCGAGCTCGGCCTCCGAATAATCCATCATCTTCAGCGGCCGCGTCAGCGCGCGCCACAAGGTGACCGGATAAAAGATCAGCCACGACATGATCTCATAAAGCAGCTCGTCGAGCGACTGGATGAGTTTCAGGAAATCCATTGGCCCGCCCCCGCTGCCAGCAATTCAGACTAAGCCCGCGCGCCTGCTTCCTCGACACCCGCGCTGTTGTGGCGCAGCGCTTTCAGCACGCAATCGACGATCTGCGGCGCGTTGAGCCCCGCGGCGTCATATTGCAGTTCGGGCTTGTCCTGATCCTGAAACGCATCGGGCAGGCGCAGCGTGCGCAGCTTCAGCCCCGCGTCGATCAGCCCCTCGTCGCTCGCGAGCGTCAGCACATGCGCGCCGAGGCCACCGACGCTGCCTTCCTCGACCGTCACGCACACTTCGTGGCTCGCCAGCGTCTTGCGGATCAGTTCCTCGTCGAGCGGCTTGGCGAAGCGCAGGTCGATGACGCTCGTCGACAGCCCGCGCGCCTCCAGCGTATCGGCGGCCTTCAGCGCCTCTGCCAATCGCGTGCCGAGCGAGAAGATCGCGACCGTCTTGCCGCTGCGCACGACGCGGCCCTTGCCGATCTCCAGCTTCACCGGAACCTCGGGCAGCGCCACCCCGGTGCCGTTGCCGCGCGGATAGCGGAACGCGATCGGCCCCGCGTCATATTCGGCGGCGGTATAGGTCATATGGACCAGCTCGGCCTCGTCCGCCGCCGCCATCACGACAAAATTGGGGAGCGTTGCGAGGTAAGTGACGTCGAACGATCCAGCGTGGGTCGATCCATCGGCGCCGACGAGCCCGGCGCGGTCGATCGCGAAGCGCACCGGCAGGTTCTGGATCGCCACGTCATGGACGACCTGATCATAGGCGCGCTGGAGAAAGGTCGAATATATCGCGCAGAACGGCCGCATGCCTTGGGCGGCCAGCCCCGCCGCGAACGTCACCGCATGCTGTTCGGCGATACCGACGTCGAAGCTGCGCGCCGGATGCGCTTTCGCGAATTTGTCGACCCCGGTCCCCGACGGCATCGCCGCGGTGATCGCAACAATGCGCGGGTCCGTGTCGGCCAGCTTCGCCAGCGTCTCACCGAACACATTCTGGTACGCAGGCGGTCCCGGCGGCGCTTTGGCCTGTTCGCCGGTGATGACGTCGAATTTCTGGACGCCATGATATTTGTCGGCGGCGGCTTCGGCGGGGGCATAGCCCTTGCCCTTCATCGTCACCGCGTGGATCAGCACCGGGCCATGGTCGCTGTCGCGGACATTTTCCAGCACCGGGATCAGATGGTCGAGATTATGCCCGTCGATAGGCCCGACATAATAAAAGCCGAGTTCTTCGAACAGCGTCCCCCCCATCGCCATGCCGCGCGCATATTCGTCGGTCTTTTTCGCCGCCTTGTGCAGCGGCTCGGGCAGTTTGCGCGCAAAGCGCCGCGCAATCTCGCGCAGCTCGATAAACGGCCGCGACGACACCAGCTTGGCGAGATAAGCGCTCAATCCCCCGACCGGCGGCGCGATCGACATGTCGTTATCGTTGAGGATGACGATCAGCCGGTTGCCCGCCGCGGCGGCGTTGTTCATCGCCTCATAGGCCATACCCGCCGACATCGACCCGTCGCCGATCACCGCGATCGCGCGGCCGGGCTGGTCCTTCAGCTTGTTGGCGATCGCGAAACCGAGCGCCGCGCTGATCGAGGTCGAGCTGTGCGCCGCGCCGAACGGATCATATTCGCTTTCGCTGCGCTTGGTGAAACCCGAAAGCCCGCCGCCGGTGCGCAGGGTGCGGATGCGATCGCGGCGCCCGGTGACGATCTTGTGCGGATAGCATTGATGCCCGACGTCCCACACGATCTTGTCGCGCGGGGTATCGAACACATAATGGAGCGCGGTCGTGAGCTCGACGACCCCCAGCCCCGACCCCAGATGCCCGCCGGTGGTCCCGACCGCCGAAATCATTTCGGCGCGCAGCTCGTCGGCGAACTGGCGGAGGTCTTCGGGCTTCAGCTTGCGGAGGTCGGCGGGGACATCCACCGTGTCGAGCAGCGGCGTTGACGGACGATCGGTCATCGCCCGGTCATAATGGTAACTGCCGATACTGTCGAACGAAAAGGGGCTAGTCCTCGTCGCCTTCGTCGCGTTTTGCAGTGCCGACCTGAGCGTAGAGCCCGCGCACCATCAGGTCGGTGAAAACCAGCATCACCCCGATCATCCCGACCAGCAGCGCGATCGCGGCGACCGGAAACGGTCCAACGCTGTCGATCGCGCCGCGCCGCTGCGCTACTGCAAGCGCCGCCGCAGCGGCCATCAATGCATAGCCGATCAGGCGTGGCGTGCGGTTCATGCGCGTGACAGCATGGTTCGGACAAAAACGAACGCGCATGGCCGGGAACCAAAAGCGGAGCGGTGCGATAAGGAAGCGGCAAGGCGGCGGTGATGCATGAAAAGCACGATGCGGCCAAAACCGTCTTTGGGCAAGACGAAGCCTTTGCAATGTCTGGACCTTCGCTTACAGCCTCGGCAAGAGGGGCAAAAATATAGGATAAATATGCCCACTTTGACCCCGCTCTTCAGCTCTGTTCGTCCCAAGCGCTCGATGCCGTTCCTCGCCGCGCTAGCGGTTATCGGCTTCACCGCGGCGCCCGCGACGGCCGAAGAGGCAGCGGTTCCGGCTGCGCCGGTCGCGAGCCGCTTTGACGGGTTGGTCTCCGGCACCGAACAGCCTGCGCAATATCTTCAGGATGTCAGCGACATCGACGACGACATCCTGCTGCCCGCGGCGCGCGACGACGACGATTCCGAACGTAAATGGTCGCGCGACTATATCTCGGTCGCCGCCGGCGTGCTCAGCACTCCCAGCTATAACGGTTCCGACGACCGCCGCATCCTGCCCGCCTTTTACGTGCGCGGGCGCGTCAGCGGCTATTCTTTCTCGACCCGCGGCACCAACTTCCAGGTCGACATGATCCGCCACCGCCGCGGCCAGACAACCGACTATAAATTCGGGCCGATCATCAACCTGCGCGGCGACCGGGTCAGCGGCATCAAGGATGCGCAGGTCGAGGCGCTCGGCGAAAAGAAGCTCGCGGTCGAAGTCGGCTTTTTCACCGGCGTCACCCACACCGGCGTCATCACCAGCGC
Source organism: Sphingopyxis sp. (assembly GCA_016463225.1). GTDB lineage: Bacteria > Pseudomonadota > Alphaproteobacteria > Sphingomonadales > Sphingomonadaceae > Sphingopyxis. The sequence continues at coordinate 47,680 of JAEMRT010000033.1, forward strand.
CTATGACCAGATCGGCTTTCGCCTCGTCGGGCTGAAAGACGTCTCGGGACGCCATGGCAGCTGGGCGGTGTCGCCGACGATCGATTACGGCACCCCGCTGTCGAAGCGCGCCTTTATCGGCCTGTCAGCGTCGGTGAACTTCTATGGCAAGGGTTTCGGCCGCTATTATTACGACATCGACGCGCTGGGCAGCGCCGCGAGCGGGCTGCCCGTCTATAGCGGCGCCGGGCGCAAGGCGACCGCGGGCAAATATACGCTCGGGCTCGCCGGCGCTTATGCGCTGTCGGGCGACCTGCGCAAAGGTTTCGTCATGATCGGCGGCGCGCAATATGCCCGCATGGGGTCACGCTACGCCGATTCGCCGATCGTGGCGGTGGCCGGCAGCCCGAACCAGTGGTTGCTGGGCGGCGGGCTGGCGTACCAGTTTTGATTGCGACCGCTGAAGGCGGGCATCTCTTCTCCCCTCCCTTTTAGGG
>JAEMRT010000213.1 GCA_016463225.1 Sphingopyxis sp.
CGCCCCGACTGTCGCCGCCCCAGCGGAAGTCCCCGCCGCGGTACCGGACGAGGCGACGACCGCGCCCGCCAAAGGCCCCTGACCTGTCGCTCCCGGCGTTTGGGAGAATTTGCAAGCCTGCTCCGAATGACGTAACCTGCTGACCGAAAACGAATCCCGGGTCGCGTTCGCCAACAGGGAGTTTGCCATGAAAACCGTATATCGTTTGTCCATCCTCGCTGCGGCCGCAGCGTCGATAGGGGGGAGTGTTCTCGCGACTTCGAGCGCGCAGCCTCCCGAAGACCGCATGGCGAGGCCTCCCGAGGCAACGATCTACCGCGACGCCGCCTATCGTGGCCCTGCAGTCTTCATCGGCGAAGCGAAACCGAACCTTGGCCTCGCATGGCCGGTCAATTCGGTCCGTGTCGCCAGCGGGCGCTGGGAATTATGCGAAAAGACGCGCTTTCGCGGTACCTGTCGGACGGTCGAACGCGACACGCCGATGCTGAACAACGTTCTGCGCGGCCTGACCATCCAGTCGATCCGGCCGGTGGGCAGCGGCGGCGGCTGGGATCCGGCACCCCCCGCCAACGATCAGGTCGCACGCGGCAACTTCGCCGAATTCCACACCCAGCCCGCGCAAAGAAACCGCCGCATCCTCGCCTGCGAATATGGATCGGCGACGGCGAACTGCGCGGCGCAGACCGCCGACAATTATTGCCGCTCGATCGGCTGGAACGGGTCGGCGCGCGAGCATATGGAGACGGTCGCGGGCCGCGTCTATCTGGCCGACGTGCTGTGCGTCCGTTCGGGCTATTGAGGGAAGGACGCGCGATGACCAAGACGATCACAATCCTTGCCGCCGCCGCCGCGCTGGCCGTTTCCGGTTGCGCGTCGGTCCCCGCCAACACGGGGACCAGCTATGATTGCAGCGGCGGGACGCGGCTGAAGGTCGATTATGTCGGCGACGGCGCAATCGTTCGCGTCAACGGCGGCCGCACAATGGTGCTGAAATCGACCCCGGCCAACAGCGGCCAGATTTACGAGAACCGCACCGGCGCGCGGCTGGCGCGGAACGGCAATGACGTGACGTGGAACACCGCGCTGCGGTCGGCACCCGAAAGCTGCCGCGTCGTTTATACGCCGTTGTAATACTGGCAGGCCGCCGGTTCGCCGGTGGCCTCGCTAAAGCGCCATCTTTGCCAGCGCGGCGCGGACTTCGTCGACGAACAGCTCGGGCTGTTCCCACGCAGCGAAGTGGCCGCCGCGCGGCAGCTCGTTCCAGTGAACGATATTTTTGTAACGTCGTTCGGCCCACCGCCGCGACAGCCGCATGATCTCGTTCGGAAACAGGCTGCACCCCGTCGGCACCAGAATCTCGCCCGCGGCGAAGTTGCGGAAGCTGTGCCAGTATAGCCGCGCCGACGAGGCGGCGCTTGCGGTCAGCCAGTACAGGCTGATGGTGTCGAGCATCGCACCCTTCGACAGCGCCTTCTCGGGATGCCCGCCGATCGACTGGCCGCCCGGCTGATGCCCGCAATCGGTCCAGCCATGGAATTTTTCGGCGATCCACGCCATCTGCCCGACGGGTGAATCGGTGAGCGCATAGCCGATCGTCTGCGGTCGGGTCGCGTGCTGGGTCGAATAGCCGCTGTCCTTGGCCTGATACCAGCCAAAGCGCGCCAGATAGAGCTGCTCGGCGTCGGTGAGGTCGCTCATCAGGTCGGGTGGCGGCGCGCCGACCACCATGTTGACGTGGATGCCGGCGCAATGATCGGCGTGGTTCATCCCGATCGCACAGGTCACTGCGCTGCCCCAATCACCACCCTGCGCGAAATAGCGGTCGTAACCGAGCGCGACCATCAGCGCGTCCCACGCTGCGCCGATATGCTCGACGCTCCATTTGGCTTCGGTCGGCTTGCCCGAAAAACCATAGCCGGGCAGCGAGGGGATCACGAGGTGATAGTCGGCCGATAGCGGTTCGATGACGTCAAGAAACTCAAGTAACGATCCCGGCCAGCCATGGGTCAGGACTAGCGGGCGGGCGGCGGGATTGGCCGAACGGACATGGAGGAAATGAATGTCGAGCCCGTCGATCGTCGCGAGATAATTAGGCAGCGCATTCAGCCGCGTTTCGACGCGGCGCCAATCATGTTCGTCGCGCCAATAGGCCGCCAGTTCCTGCGCATACGCGAGCGGGATGCCCTGATCCCAGTCATCCACAGTCTCCTTCTCGGGCCAGCGCGTGTGCGCCAGTCGGTCGTTAAGATCGTCGAGCGCCGCCTGCGGGACGTCGATTGCAAAACTGCGGATATTGTCGACGTTCATGGAAAACCCCTCCCCTCGCCGTCAGCATTTCAGGGCCGCGCGGGCGCTTTGCAACCACGTTCCAGCCCAATGCCTTTCAGGAAACCGCGGCGCACCGTTCCGGCGTAGACCGCTTCGGCATAGCGGCGACGTTCGGCATTGGCGCCGGTGATTTCGCCGATCAGGCTGCGGAACGGAATGATCGACCCGGCGACGCTGCCGGCCACGCGGCCCGCAGTACGCTCGCGCTTTTTCGCCAGGCTTTGTTCTTCGGTTTCATTGACGTCGGGGCCGAGCACCTCGTCGAGTTCGACAATCTCTTGCTGGATCGCGGCGCATTTGCGCATGCCCTCCAAGGAATAGGGATCGCCCTGAATTGCGACCAGCTTGGCAGGAGCCTCTTTGCCATCAAAAGGTTCGGTCACCTTGTTGGCGGTGTCCTTGATGGTCGAATCTTCCGGAGATCCGGACTGCGCCTGCGATGGTGCCGAGACGACCAGCGCGGCGACTGACAATCCTGCGAGAATTTTCCTGTGCATATCACGCTTCCTTGGCGGCCCCCTGACCGCATAAGCCGCTAACGCGTCGGGACCGGTTCGGCTCCCGTCCAGTCGTAAAAACCGCGGCCCGCCTTTTTGCCGACCCAGCCCGCCTCGACATATTGGACGAGCAACGGCGCGGGGCGGAATTTGGGGTCGCCGGTGCCGCTGTGCAGGACGCGAATGATTTCGAGGCAGGTGTCGAGCCCGATGAAGTCGGCGAGCGTGATCGGCCCCATCGGATGGTTGAGCCCCAGACGGCAGCCGGCGTCGATGTCCTGCATCGTCGCGACGCCTTCGCCCAGCGCGAACACCGCTTCGTTGACCAGGGGCATCAGCACGCGGTTGACGATGAATCCCGGCGCGTCGTTGGCGTGGACGATTTCCTTGCCGAGGCCGCGGCCGAACGCCTCGACCGTCTGCAGCGTCGCGTCGCTGGTCGCGAGGCCGCGGATCAGTTCGATTAGCCCCATCACCGGCACCGGGTTGAAGAAATGGACCCCGATAAAGCGCGCCGGATCGGGCGATGCCTGTGCCAAGCGGGTGATCGGGATCGAGCTGGTGTTGCTGGCAAGGATCGCGGTCGCCGACAAGTGCGGACCGACGCTGGCAAAGATCGCGCGCTTGATCTCTTCGCGCTCGGTCGCCGCCTCGATGACCAGGTCGGCGGGGGCGAAGGCGCTGTGATCGGCGACCGGGGTGATCCGCACGAGCAGCGCGTCGGCGTCGCCCTGCGTCACCTTTTCCTTGGCGACGAGGCGGCCGAGTACCTTGGCGATTCCCGCCTTGCCGGCTTCGGCGCGCGCGAGGTCGATGTCCGAAAGCAGCACGTCATGGCCGGCGCCCGCCGATACCTGGGCGATCCCCGCACCCATTTGCCCTGCCCCGATGACGCCGACGATCATAAACTGCCCTTTCGCTGGAAACCCTGCCCGTGCCCTACGGTCTCGGTCCCATGCGTCAAGGGGCCGAGCGGAAAGCGGTGGCTTCGGCGAGGATCAGCGCGAAGGCGGGGTCGGTGTCGTCCCAGGTCGCAACCGGGGTCCAGCCGCTGGCGCGGAGCAGCAGGTTCGCGTCGCGCGCGCCATATTTATGGCTGTTCTCGCTGTGGATCGTCTCGCCCGCCGCCAT
>JAEMRT010000111.1 GCA_016463225.1 Sphingopyxis sp.
CTTTTAGACGCCGATCACCCCGCTAACGGGGTCCTTTTTGCACGCCGATCCACAACGCTGATTTCCAACTTCCAGCAGATTGCGGACGAAATATCGCAATTGAGGCTGACCAAATGACCGATCTTCGACGCTCTGGTTGCAGATTGATCAAAGACCAAGCGGGCGCGACGATTGTCGAATTCGGCCTGATTTCCACTGTGCTCGTGACGACGCTGCTCGGCTTTATGGACCTTGGCCATAGCTTATACGTGCAATCCGTACTTCAGGGCACCGTGCAGAAAAGTGCGCGGGACGCCACGCTGGAAAGCGGAAAGGTGGACGTTCAGCAGCAGCTTCTAGACGCGGCTGTACGTGAACGGGTCCAGCTTCTCGCAGCCAATTCGACTGTCACCTTCTCGCGTCGCTATTTCAGGGATTTTACCAAGGCAGCCCAGGCAACGGCGGAGGCTTTTCAGGACATCAACGCCAATGGGCTCTGCGACAATGATGAACCCTTCCAGGACAATAACCGCAATACGGTGTGGGATCGGGACGGAGGCGATGATGGGCAAGGTGGGGCCAAAGACGATGTGGTCTACACGGTCAATATGACCTACCCGCGCCTGTTGCCTATCGCGAAACTGGTAGGACTTCCTGAAAATGTGACGGTCGAGGCCCGGACGGTGCTGGAGAACCAGCCGTTTGGCGAGCAAGGCGCTTATGGCAGCCCGATCGTGGGACATTGCACATGAAACTTGCTGCATTATTCAGACATCTCGCGCGCGAATCCAAGGCCGTTGCCGTCGTGGAATTCGGCCTCGCGCTGCCGCTGATGACGGCCATCGCGTTTACCGGAGCGGAACTGACGAATTTCGTGACAACGAAGATGAGGATCAGCCAGCTTGCACTACACATTGCGGACAATGCTGCCCGGATCGGCACCGGCACTGTGCTGGCAAACAAGCAGATCACCGAGGCACAGCTCAACGATCTTCTGACCGGCGCAAACTTCCAGGGCGGCCGTCTTGATCTATATGGAAAGGGACGGGTCATACTGAGCAGTATCGAACCTGTGGCCAATCCAAATCCGACCAACCGTTACCGGATCAGATGGCAGCGATGCCGTGGTGCAAAAAATTGGCCATCTTCTTATGGGCGGTCCGGCGACAGCAACCTGACCGGGATAACCGTCGGTGGGCAGACTGCCACCGCACCGGATGATGGGGCGCTTATGTTCGTGGAGATAGCTTATGACTATCAGCCTCTTATCGCTCGCCTCTTTATTCCGCAGAACCAAATTACTGCCGTCGCTGCCATGACCGTGCGCGACCAAAGAGATTATGGCGGTGGCTCAAACGGCATCTACAACAACGAAAACGTCGTCCCAGCGACATGCTAAAGGATAGCCGGAACCATGGATAAGTTCATTTACTTGGCCTTGGGCGTGGGCGTGCTCCTGATCGCCGCGGTCGATCAGTCGAATGACGCAGGTCAGGCAACGTCGCCGGTCGAAATTGCAGTTCCTGACGGGGCTCAGTCTCCTTCCTCAGCTATCGGCGAGTCCGGTTCATCGTCCTACACCGAAACGGCTGCTCCCGGGACCCTCTCCGCACTCCAACCAGTTAATCCGATCCCGCGCGCGGATGCCCTGGGCGGTAAGGTAATCGACGATCGGTATCAGCCGGATGGCTAAGCTGTCGCTTTTTGTCGGCCGTTGGCGCAGCCCTTGTCAGGGATCGGGAGCGTGCCCGTGCGCTTGAGCCGTTTCATCGATGCTGGAAATGCTTCGCTGGCGGAGAGCCAGGCGACGCGCTTGCTCGCCAAATATGAAGAAAGCGGCAAGGGCTGGTTCTGGGAGACGCGTAGAGATGGCTCTCTATGCTATCTCAGCGCGACGATAGGCAGCGCCATGGCGAATTTCGGCGTCTATCCCGAGAATTTGTCTGATCTTGTCGATAGCGATACCAGTCTCGCAGAAGAAGCGTCCGAGCGAAGCCTCAGCTTCTATATCGCATCTCGCATACCGTTCGACGGCTTGGTACTGAAGGCCAAGGGGCACGACGATCTTTGGTGGTCGCTCACGGGCGGACCCTATCATGACGAAGCTGGTCGGTATTGTGGTTTTGTCGGCTTCGCGGTCGATCTTACTGATCAGAAAAATTCTGAAATCAAACTGCTGCAACTGGCGCGCTTTGATTCGCTCACTAGCCTTGCGAACCGGGACACGATGCGCCAGGCGCTGGAAAATAGCATCCTTTCATGCGCACACCGCAAGCAACGATGTGCCACGATGATATTGGATCTCGACAGGTTCAAACTGGTCAACGACACGTTCGGTCACCTTGTGGGTGACCAATTGCTGAAGGCCGTTTCAGAGCGTCTGGTAAAGACTGTCTCGGGGAGAGGGCAAGTCGGCCGCCTTGGCGGCGATGAGTTCCAGCTTGTATTTGCCGACATCTGCGAGGAGAAAATTCTTGCGAATATCGCGGCAGATATAATTCATAGCCTGTCCCAGCCCTATATTATAAAAACTCAATTGATCACAATTGGCACCTCGATTGGGATCGCCACCTCAGATTACGATCATCGGTCGGCTATTGACCTGGTGAGAGATGCGGACCTTGCTCTTTACGCTGCAAAAGCGGCGGGCAAAGGCACCTATCGATTTTTCGCTTCGGAAATGCACGAGCAGGCCCGGTTGCGGCAGCAGATCGAAGAGGACATGCAACGAGCCTTGGAGCGGGGGGAATTTCATCTCGCCTATCAACCTGTGATTGAGACCCAATCTGGTGCTCTAGCCGGGTTTGAGGCGTTGATCCGATGGACTCACTGCGTGCGTGGGGTCATGTCCCCGGCGATATTCATTCCGATCGCCGAAGAATCCGGCCTCATTAATGAGTTAGGCGAATGGGTATTGCGCACCGCTTGCCTGGAAGCTGCGAAATGGCCCAATTCGGTAAGCGTCGCTGTCAACATCTCTCCCGTTCAATTTTCAAGCCAGGCCCTCCCAACATTGGTGACCAGCGCACTGGCTTATGCGGGCCTATCGGCGGACAGGCTGGAACTCGAAATTACGGAAGGCGCATTACTCAACGACACCGCAAAAACGCACGCCGCCATCGCGACCTTGAAAGGCCTAGGCGTCAAAGTTTCGCTGGATGATTTTGGCACGGGGTATTCCAGCCTTGGGTATCTCAAGACGATCCCATTTGACAAAATCAAGATCGACCAGTCTTTCATCAAGGGCGCGACGCTTCCGGGAAGCAATAACATCCCTATTATTAGAGCGATAGTCAACCTTGCTACTGATCTTGGCATGATTACGACGGCAGAAGGGGTGGAAACAGAGGACCAACTGGCCCTCGTTCGCGAGCTTGGATGCACGCTAATCCAAGGTTATATATATGGACGGCCAATGGACTCTGCATCGGCGATGGTGCGCGCTCAAGGCAATGGCCCGGTGGCCAACGGATACCGCAATGATCGTGCCGAGCGCCGCCGTCTTATCAGAGCAGGGCAAATAACTGCGCGCGCTGCCAGCGAAGTGGTCAGGCTCCGTAATATTTCGTGCACGGGTGCTATGGTTGAAACCAGCCTGCCACTACATATTGGCGAAGTGGTCTCGCTGGAGATTGGCCTTTTAAACGCTCTCGATGCAGATGTGCGCTGGATCAAAGATGGACGCGCTGGCTTGAAATTCATGCAGCCCATCGATCTTGAGGAAATATTACTCGCCAAGCCCAAAGCCTCATTCAAAGCCTTTGTGCCCGACTACCTTTCTCACGATAGTAGTGACCTATATGCTAATAAGGTCCGGCTTGACCCGAAGACTCTGAATAACAGGTAATGAATTATCCAATGTACGTTCCGTTTCTTATCCTCGCGCGGCTTTCAATCGCCACCGAAGAAGGAATTTGGAGTGATAACGTCCTGTGCGCGATAAGATGCAATATGAAGAAAAAAGATCCCGTCATTGCTGACAGGGTCATTGGTCACGGATGATAGCTGGGGGTCAATATTCTCATCCGCTTTACTAACCTGCTTCCTACCAACTGGTTCCTTCGCAACTAGGATTGCGCAAGATTGAAGTTAGTCCTCAGCAGTTTACTCTTCGCCATTGTCCTTTACGCCGACCGTTGGCACGTCGATCTCTTTCTTCTTCGTTCCAACGACCACAGCCTTTGAGTCAACGTCGACCTTTGGCAATTCGCCGCCATTGACGCTGACTTCAGGAAGGTCGCCTTCCTTCACGTCGGCAGACCAAAAGCCTGTTGCGAAGAGGACGCCGACAATCGCTACAACCGCCAAGAGCACAATGATGAACGTTTGGCCGGGCGCTTTCCTTTTCACGATTACTCGGTCATTAAATCGGTTATCGACCATCCTATCCTCCTGCACCTTGGTAAAGGTTGAACGGGGTTGGACCGGATCTGTTCCGGTTGCGAAAGTTTTTTGCTAGAGGATGTACCGGCTGATAGCGATGTAATTTTTCTCCGGTGCTAGCAATGCAAGGCCAAGCGTCGCGGCCATGTCTGTCTCAAGGTACTGCATTGAAACTCCGTCATTTGAGCCAATCGGTTAGGTCATCCAAGAGATCGAGATATGTTGCGCTATAGCCCAGGCTATGGGAGCTATGGATCATGATCATGACCGGCACGCACGACTTGAATTTGGTTATCCTGTCGGTTTTTGTAGCAATCTTCGCTTCAGGCGTGGGCACCAAACGTTGAAATCAATCCACTAGGCGAACGCCCCTAACCGATGAATAGCCACTAAAAGCTCGTCTACTCGAAACGGTTTACGAAGAATTGTCGCCCGGTTTCCAACAGCTTGTTCGACAGCGTCTGTATCTGCAAACCCGCTCGCGAAAAGGATAGGTAAGCCTGGCCAGCGCGCCTCGATGCACTTTGCCAATTCAGCGCCGTTCATTCCAGGCATCGCAAAGTCAATTATCGCGATGTCTGGGACATTTTCTTCCAATGCGACCAATGCCGCATCGCCATTTTCGGCTTGCGTCACGTAGTGCCCCTGGCATTCGAGCGCGCTTGCGATCATGCTTCTCACATCCTGGTCGTCGTCGACCAACAATATTTTAATGGAGCCCGTTCCCGCGATATCGACGGGTGTGACTGCTTGAACTGGATCGTTTGGCTCTTCATCGGTGCAAGGCATGAGCACGCGCACCGTCGTGCCCTGACCAAGGGTGCTATCGATGTGAACCGTTCCGCCCGCTTGCCGGGCGCTGCCATATATTTGGGCCAAACCTAACCCTGTTCCCTTGCCGACCGGCTTGGTGGTGAAGAACGGTTCCATGGCCCGGCGAAGTGTGGTCTCGTCCATTCCCGCGCCAGTGTCGCCCACCGCGATCTCGACATATTTGCCATCATCGACCTCCGGATGTCCCGAGATATTACGTACTGTGGTCGAGACCGTGAGGGTGCCGCCATCTGGCATAGCGTCGCGCGCGTTGATGGCCAAATTGAGCACCATCATCTCGACCTGTGTAGCATCTGCGAGGACGGGAACCGGATGAGGATTGAGTGCGAATTCGAGTCTGATCATCGGACCCAATGTGCGAGCCAAGAGGTTATGTAGCGGCCTGATAATGTCGCAGACAATGAGCGGGGTGAGCTGGATGCGCTGAGCCCGCGCGAAGGCGAGCAATTGGGCGGTTAGCTTAGCGCCGCGCTCAGCTGCCTCTAGTCCCGCCTCTGCATAACGCCGGACCCGCTCGGGTTCATCGGGACGCCGCCGGACCAAGTCGAAAGCACCCACAATGGCTGCCAGTACGTTGTTGAAATCATGTGCCATGCCCGACACCAACTGGCCCACGGCCTCAAGCTTCTGACTATGGAGCAGAGCCTCTTGCGCTTCCCGGAGCTCACGCGTGCGTATCTCGACGCGCTCCTCAAGGGTAGCATTCAATTCGCGCAGCTTTTCTTCGACAGTGGCGCGTTCAATTACCAGCCGGGTCCGCTCGGCAATCTCTTCCATGAAGGCAATGTCCTGTCGCTGCCAAGCGCGGGGACCGCGATCATTAAGGTAAACGATCGTGCTCAGGCGGCCGTCGCGGACAAACGGCACAACCAGTATTGCGCGCGTATCAACCGATTGAGCGGTTTCTCGCGTTTTTCGTTCATCGCTCAGTTCGGCGTCAAGAAGATCATCGATAACGACAGTTTGCCCAGCGCTGAGTGCGGCGACGATTTTTGCCCCAAACGCTTCTGCCGGATAGCGCCCGAGTAGCGGCGGCACGGTGCCGTCCGTCCAGCATACGTCATACTCGAAAATATCCTCGATCGGGTCGAGCTGGCCATAGCCGGTCCGGGTCACGTTGAAATGCGTGCCCATCAGCGCCGCGACTTCCTGGAGCGCCTCTTGCGTGTCGCGTCCGCGCAGAGCGTCCGCGATCCGTAACCTTAGCGCAATGCGCGCCTCGCGGCGCACGAATCCCTGGAACAGCCTCTCCACCGCTGCAGAACTCAAGGCCATCACGAGGATCAACACGGTAATGGCGCTGATGAGGATCGCAAGATAAGTCTGCCCAAGGCTTGCTCCGCCCGTCGTCATGTCCACCGATGACGTGGAAGTGAATATCGCGGCGCGCATGCCTGCATAGTGCATGCCCGCGATCGCCAGCCCCATGACTGCGGAGGCGACAAGCCTGTGGGACAATTTCTGATCGCGAGCGGTCAGCCACATCGCCGCCGTGGCGGCACCGATCGCGATGAATATAGATATACCAAGCCACCCATGATCGTAGCTGAGGTCTGCGGCTATGCGCATCGCAGCCATGCCTAAATAGTGCATCGCCAGAACGCCCGACCCCATTAGCAGCCCGGCGGCGGCCACGCGCCCTGCTGCCATCGTTCGCCAGTCCATTACCGCGAAGCCCGCACCCGTGAATGCGAGCGCAATGGCGAAGGAAACCAACGTGAGAGCCAGATCGAAGCTCATCTCCATTCCCGGCATGCTGTACGCCAACATGGCGACGAAATGCATCGACCAGATGCCGCCCCCCAGCGCAACCGCCGCAGCGCCGAGCCACAGGCGGCGCATCCAGCCGGTCGAGGCACGCATCCGCATGGCAAGGCTGAGCCCTGAGAATGATGCGAACATGGCGATAAGTATCGACAGGATAACCAGATTGCTGTCGTGCGTGCCGGTCATAATCATGACCCACTGCTCCCATAGTCAGTGCGATAGTGCAACATATCCTCAACCCCTTGGCGTCATAAGGAAACAACCTCAGCAAAGATCAAGAACATCTTGAATTTATCGTGGCATCGCCGCCGCGTCAGCGTGGATCATCTTCCGGCTTGAGGGTCAGCGTCGTCTCGCGAGATTGCGGTGGCAGCAACCAGCATACGGTCGCGCGTGAAATCATGGGACCTCCGCGAAACGACTGACCCAGTCCACATGGCGACTAGCTCGCCGACCGATCTTTCCAGCATTTCTGAAATCTTGTTGGTCGTGAAGAATGGATCGGAAATGCGATAGGCGATATCCTTTGGAATAACGGCTCCATTGTCGGTGGCGCAAATCCAGGGATAATGGCCCGTCGGTATGGCCAGCTGCTGTTCATGAGGCACGCCCTGTTTACCGCTATGCTCGCATGGCGGCGTCGAACCGGTTTCGCCTGACCCCGGCGCTCGAGGTCGGCTTCGACAGCGGGGCTAATCAAGTGGCTGTCGCTAGGCCTTTAAGAAGCCTTTGGGCCGAGGCGGCAGCAGGAGTGGTCATACTCGGATTGGTCGGGTGGCTTGGCACGCTTGAGCCGCTCGGCGAGAGCTGACGGATAGAGACCGACGCGAGCACGCCGCCACCAAATTAAGTCCTTGACCCTGACACGGTGTCAAGGACTACATCCTTGTGCGTCGAACAGGAGAAGGCAATGACCAACCCGAAATCAACGACGCATGCAGCCCACGGCTGCTGCGGAGGTGGCGGCAAGAAGGCCAACGACCAAGCGGTCGGTCAGGTGAAAGATCCTGTTTGCGGCATGAGCGTGGACCCGTCGGCCACGCCGCACCATGCTCACCACGAGGATCAGGAATATCACTTCTGCAGTGCAGGCTGCCGCACGAAGTTCGTGGCCAATCCCGAGGCTTATCTGAAAGGTGCGCCTCGGCCTGACCCTGAAGCGACGCCAGGCGCGATCTGGACGTGTCCGATGCACCCTGAGGTCCGGCAAGAGGGCCCGGGAACCTGCCCGATCTGCGGTATGGCACTCGAGCCCGAAGAGCCGTCGCTCGACGACGCGCCGAACCCTGAACTCGTGGACTTCACCCGCAGGACGTGGGTGGCAGGCATTCTTACGATCCCGCTGCTGGTCGTCTCGATGGTTTCCGAATTGCTCGGCTTCCATTTCGTGCCTGGCGAGTGGAACCACTGGGTACAGTTCGCGCTCACCGTGCCGATCGTGCTTTGGGCCGGCTGGCCATTCTTCGAACGTGGGTGGGCCTCGATCCGCACGCGCAACCTCAACATGTTCACGCTGGTCGCGATCGGAGTCGGCGCGGCGTTCCTCTACAGCCTCGTCGCCACGGTCGCACCGCGGCTTTTCCCACCAGCGTTCCGAATGCATGGGATGGTGCCAGTCTACTACGAGGCCGCAGGCGTGGTAGTCACGTTGGTGCTGCTTGGCCAGGTCCTCGAGCTTCGTGCTCGTGCCGCGACCGGCCGCGCGATCCGTGCACTCATGAACCTGGCTCCGAAGACGGCTCGCCGCATCGCCGCTGATGGCTCGGAGGAGGAGCTTCAACTTTCGGAGGTCATGCAGGGCGACCGCATCCGGGTGCGCCCGGGCGAAGCCGTTCCCGTGGACGGTGTGGTAGTCGATGGGCGTTCTTCGGTCGATGAGTCCATGCTCACAGGCGAGCCCGCGCCAGTGGCCAAGACACCCGGATCAAAGCTTACGGGCGGAACTGTCAACTCCACAGGCAGCCTGGTGATGGAGGCTCAGGCGGTCGGTTCCGATACGGTGCTCGCGCGGATCGTGAAGATGGTCGCCGAGGCGCAGCGCAGCCGCGCGCCCATTCAGGCGGTCGCCGATCAGATATCCGGCTGGTTCGTGCCACTGGTGGTGGCGATCGCAGTCGCGACCTTCGTGATCTGGAACCTGGTCGGCCCCGAACCGCGCTTCGGCCACGCGCTCCTGAACGCCATCGCGGTGCTCATCATCGCCTGCCCGTGCGCCTTGGGGCTTGCGACCCCGATGTCGATCATGGTCGGCACCGGCCGGGGGGCCCACGCGGGAGTTTTGGTGAAGAACGCCGAAGCGCTGCAGGCGCTCGAGAAGGTCGACACGCTGGTGATCGACAAGACCGGCACGCTGACCGAGGGCAAGCCGAAGCTGATCGCTATCGAGACGGTCGGCGGCTTCGACAAAGACGAACTGCTGGCCCTCGCGGCAGCCGTGGAGCAGCGCTCCGAACATCCGCTCGCACATGCGATCGTGGTCGCGGCGGAGGAACGCCGGATTGAAGTGCCGACAGCGGAGGCGTTCAACTCGACGACCGGCGCTGGTGTGGTGGCCAAGGTAGCCGGTCGGTCGGTCGCCATCGGCAACGCTGCGATGATGCGGGCGGTTGGCGCTGCACCAGAGGTTATCGAGGAAGCGGCCGAGATGCGGCGATCCCAAGGGGCTGGCGTCATGTTAATCGCGGTGGATGGGCATCTGGCCGGCATGCTCGTGGTTGCTGATCCCGTGAAGGAGTCGGCGCGCGGAGCGATTAGCGATCTTCATGCCGAAGGCCTGCGCATCGTGATGTTGACGGGCGATGGCCGCGGCACCGCGGAGGCGGTGGCGAAGATGATTGGCGGTATCGACGAGGTGCACGCCGACCTGAAGCCAGAAGACAAGGCGAGAATCATAGGTGAGCTCAAAGCGAAGGGTGCCGTGGTGGCCATGGCCGGTGATGGCATCAACGACGCACCGGCGCTCGCTGCGGCAGATGTGGGTGTAGCCATGGGCACGGGCACGGACGTTGCTATCGAGAGCGCGGGCATGACGCTGACGAACGGCGATCTATCGGCTATGGTCCGAGCGCGCCGGCTGGCAAAGGCAACGATGCGGAACATTCGCCAGAACCTGTGGTTCTCGTTCGTCTTCAATGGGGTCGGTGTGCCAGTCGCGGCCGGGGTGCTGTACCCGGTGGTTGGCATTCTGCTCTCGCCCATGCTGGCAGGCGCTGCGATGGCGCTCTCGTCATTTGCTGTGGTGACGAATGCGCTGAGGCTCAATAGGGTGCGGCTGTGAACATCGGCCAAGCCTCAAATGCGAGTGGCGTCTCGCAGCGAATGATCCGCCACTATGAGAAGATTGCGCTGATCCCCGCGCCCCCGCGCCGGGACAGCGGCTATCGCGACTATTCGGACGCCGATGTCGCGAGACTGCGGTTCGTCGCCCACGCCCGCGACCTTGGCTTCCCTATCGAGGAGATCCGGGCACTGCTAGGCCTATGGCTAGACAAGTCGCGATCAAGCGCAGACGTGAAGGCGCTCGCCGCCGCGCGCGCTGCGGAACTGGGCCGCAAGGCCAAGGCACTGGAGCAAATGCGCGCGACGCTGCTGGACCTTGCAGCGAAGTGCCATGGGGATGAACGGCCTGACTGCCCGATTATCGAGCAGCTTGCCGGCTGAGCGTATCACTCCGGAGAGGGCCATCTTGCGGTGATTGGCTGATATTTCGAGATGGCTGCGGTGCAAACGCTGGTGTTGCACCGGTCGTTTAATCGCGGCCTTGATGGCAATAGAATTGAAATTTCCCGGCCGGATTGATTCTTAACTGTTCGCTAAGGACGAAATATATGGATCGGTTGCGGTAGCGCTTCGTTTCGGATGGGGAGGGCCAGCAGTGACAAAGCCAGTATCCGTTCGAATCGCGAAACGTATTAAACTTTTCGAGCCTGCGCTGGTTCGTTATCAGCATGCTGTTGAACGGATACATCTGTTGGACCTGTCTTGCACAGGTGCGCTGGCCCATGGTGCCAACCCGCCCGCTGTTGGTACGATCATACGGATCGAATGCAAGACGCTCTCCATCGCCGCTCGGACCGCTTGGGTCCGTGGTCCTAAATATGGAATGGTATTTCTAACCCCCCTATGCTCCGACGATTTGAATAATTTGATAGAAATCGCAGCAGCCATTCGCCCCGCTGCTACCCCAGGAAGGTCTCGAATTGGTATCGCCTATCAGCGATGAATGAAGTGAATGCGCTTGATAAAGAGATACAGGCGACGACGACGCGGCTTATTAATGCGCGTTGTCGCCGTCCCCTTTTCGGCATCGAATCCGTGAAAGTCACATCCAGTGCGGATTCCGATGATGCCGCCCGTCTGTTCCGATATGATCGCGCCCGTTGCTCCGGGATGATCCCGCCCACTTGAGGGGCGTTCGGCCGACGTAAATGGATTGGCATTATTTGGGTGTTGCGGTCAAGCCGTGAGTATTGGCTGGGCGCGCCGCATGGACTCCCCTTCGAGCTCGATGCGATGGGCATTGTGAACGAGGCGGTCCAGGATGGCGTCGGCGTAGGTATTGTCGCCTATCGCGTGATGCCAGGCCGACACTGGAAGTTGGCTGGTGACGATGGTGGAGCGGCGGCCATAGCGATCTTCCAGGATCTCGAGCAGATCATGGCGTGCCTGGGCATCGAGGGGCTGGAGGCCCCAGTCGTCCAAGATCAGCAGTTCGACTTGGCCCAGGCTTTTGAGCTTGCGGGCGATGCGCCCGTCACCGCGCGCCAGCGCGAGATCCTCCAGCAGTTGGGGGAAGCGGGTGTAGAGGACCGAGCGGTTGTCCCGGCAAGCCTTGTGCCCGATGGCGCAGGCCAACCAACTCTTGCCGATGCCGGTAGGGCCGCAGAGCGCCAGATTGTCGTGGGCATCGATCCAGTCACCCTGGAACAGTGCCTGGAGGAGGCGCCGATCCAGACCGCGGGTGCTGCGATAGTCTACGTCTTCCTGCGAGGCTTGGTGGCGCAGCCTGGCATGGCGAAGACGGGCAATAAGGCGCTTGTCATGGCGATGCGTCATTTCCCGATCGAGCAGCAACCCGAGCCATTCGGCATGGCTCAGCGTCGCGCTGTCATCATGTTTGTCGAGTTCGCTGAACGCCTTGGCCATGCCGTACAGGCCCAGCGTGTTAAGTTGATCAAGGGTAGGATGAGTGAGCACGACTATCTCCTTCAGTGGTAGTAGGTTGATCCGCGGATATTCGGGTGATCGATTGCCCCCTCCTCGGTGCTCCGAGGGGCACGCAATGGCTGCCCGTCGAGCTTCTTTTCGAGGATGGATTTGACCGACCCATAATTGCGCGCGCCGACCTCCAGCGCTCGAAGAGCCGCAGCATCGAGCCGGGCGGCGCCATAGGGGCGCGCCAGACGCAATATGCCCAGGCAAGAACGATAGCCCTGCTCGGGATGAGGACGGTCGCGCAGGATCATCTCGCACAACAACTGTACCGATGGCCCCAGATTCCGGGCTTCCGCGACGATGCGCTCGATCGTCCAGTCGGCGTAGCGTCGATGGCTGGAGGGCATATGATCGTTGATCGTGGTATGCCGGCCATTGCCCGAACCACGCATGTGGGCAGCGATGCGCTCGCCCTTGGCAAAGACCTCTACCGTCCGCGCCGTCAGCCGCACTTCGACCGCAGCGCGCGCGTGGCGGTAGGGCACCGAGTAAAAATGCTTCTCGACTTCAACATGATAATCGAGCCCAACACGTGCACGGCGCCATTGTGCCAGGACATAAGGCTCGGCCGGCAAGGGCTTGAGCCGCGGCGCATCCAACTCTTCGAACAAGGCGCGTCGCGTGCGCCCGAACCGGCGCATAACCCATTCATCGTTGAGACGGCGCAGCAGATCGGCAATGGCCGCGTTGAGTTCACCCAGGCCATGCCAGATCCGATGACGCAACCGGCCCAGCATCCAGCGTTCGACGATGCCGACACAGGCTTCAACCTTGGCCTTGTCGCGGGGCCGATAGGGTCGGGCGGCGAGTACGGCGGTGCCATAATGGGCCGCCAGCTCGGCATAGCTGCGATTGACATGAGGATCGTAAAGGCACGCCTTGATCACCGCGATTTTGGCGTTGTCCGGGATCAGCAGGCGGGCGGAGCCGCCAAAATAGCCGAACGCGCGGATATGGGCATCCACCCAGTCAGGCAGGCTTTCCCGTCCAGCTCGCCCAGGCAAAGGACAGGCTGGAGGCACCCATTACGGCCACGAAGATATGCGCCTCGCGGATTTCACCCGTCAGCCTGTTGACCACCACGGGCACAGTGTCTCCGGCATAGTCGACGAACATCCGGTCGCCGCCCAGATGCGTCTGCCGCATGGTGACCGGCAGCCTGGCTTCCCAGCTCCTATAGAGCTCACAAAAGCGGCTGTATCGATACCCATCGGGCTGAAGCTCGATATATTCGTCCCAAAGGATTTGCAGCGTAACATGCTTGCGCTTGAGTTCGCGATTGACCGCCGCCCAATCGGGTTCGGCGCGCCGCCGGTGACCCTGCTTGGTCCCCGCCGCACCATATAGCCGGGCTTCCAATGCTCCGTCCGTTAGGTCCGCCGGCAAGGGCCATTCCACGCCCGATGCCTCAAAGCGGCGCAAGGTCTCCCGCACTGTCGAGGGCGCGACACCCAGCTGGCGCGCAACCGCTCGAACCGGAACCTCCGCGTCTCGGGCCAACCGCAATATCTCTCGCACCCGGCGCATCTGTATTCTCTCCGTCGGCATCCGATCCTCCCAAAAGGGACGATCCTGCGACGACCAGAACAACTCCTGCAAACCGCCCAGAGGTGGGTCGATTGACCCTCGACCTTTTCATCAGGACCGGCGATATCGCCTTATGGCGTCCGATCGTAAAACCGTTGAATTCCTTGTTGAGCAGATGGCAGGCGGCGGCACCGTTTCAGCCAAGGCGATGTTTGGCGAATTCGGCATTTATTGCGATGGGAAAATGGTCGCATTGGTCTGCGACGACCACCTATTCGTAAAGCCCACGGTTGGAGGGCGGGCATTCGCTGCCGGTGCGGAAGAAGCCCCTCCATATCCCGGTGCAAAGCCCTGTCTCCTGATCGACGCGGAAAAGTGGGATGACCGTGAGTGGCTTGCCGAGATCGTTCGTATCACATCCCAGGAATTGCCTGCTTCCAAGGTCAGGACCAAGCGCAGATCCGGTTGATGCAATGCCTGGCAGAAGCCCGTGTTCGTTAAACGAATTTCCGCCTTTGGAATGTGCAGGTGGATCGTTGAATGTCTGGGAAAGGTCGATTTCACCCGGGCCGAACGCCGGGTCTTGGGACAAACCGGCCGTTCGCGGCGGTTCAGTCTTTCGGCAGCTTACGACCCAAAGGCAGTCATAGGCGAGGCACGTTTCCGATCTCGGGAGCGGATATTCTGAACCGGGGTTCTGACAAACGCAAACCCTTGGACGACCGTGGTAGGTTCTGCAGTGTCACAACCGACCGGTTGTGACACCAGCTCATCGCTTCCTGCCGAACATTGGGATTTTGTATAGTCGCCCCAAGCTGCCGCCAACATGAGGCTGCTACCGTCGTGGCATGACGCCTATCCGATACCTTTCGATCGCCACATTGCCCCTGCTGGCGGTCCTGACGGGCTGCGGCGGTGATCCGGCTCCCCCGGCTCCCCCGGCGAAAGCGGAGGCGGTCGCTCACGAAAGCGATCTGCTGAAGCTCACCCTCACAACGCAAGCGCAACAGCGTCTCGGCATCCGAACGGTAAGAA